>CAMONC010000067.1 GCA_946620235.1 uncultured Lachnospiraceae bacterium
GAATGACCCACTGACTCCGTCCCCGTGGGTCATTGTTTCATCCCTTCACTGCGCCGGCTGTCATGCCGGATACTATGTATTTCTGTCCTATCAGGTATACTATCAGCACCGGAAGACTGGTGAGCAGGATATCGGCACACACGAGGTTCCAGTCCTTAAAGTACATCCCGAAGAAATTATACACCGAAAGCGTCATCGGCCACTGCTCACTTCTGTTTAGGAAATACAGAGGAGAAACAAATTCATTCCAGGTATTTAGGAAGGTCAGGATGGAAGCTGTGGCTATCGCCGGCTTCAGCATCGGGAAGACGATGAGGAAGAACAGTTGTACAGGTCCGCATCCGTCGATCACCGCTGCTTCATCAAGCTCCATGGGAACCTTTGCGACGAATCCGTGGATCAGGAATGTCATGAACGGAAGCTGCATGGCGGTGTATAAAAGTATGATACCACCGGACGTGTTATTCAGGTGCAGAAACTGCAGGACTTTGGTAAGTGCAACATAGTTGATCGGAAGTGTTATTCCGAGGACAAGAAACATATACAGGAATCTGTTCAGCCCTGACTGGTTTCTGGACAGCACATATGCGGCCAGTGCGGCGAATAGTACGCACAGGATCACGGCACCGGCTGAATAGATCAAACTGTTGCAAAACGAGGAAGCCAGCTTGCCTTTTTCTATTACAGTGATAAAGTTGCTCCACTGTATGGGCCATGCGGGAAGATGCAGGTCCATCTTGGCTGCCGCTTTTTTCTCTTTCAGTGAATTAAAAAGTATGAGCAGGAGCGGGATCAGACATATTGCGGAAAAGATCCATGCTATAAGGTTTCTGATGATGGCCAGGACTGTTCTTTTGATCTTCATTATTCCACCACCTCATTCTTCGTCATTACTCTGATCATATACATGCCTACGATTATCATGATAACGAACATCACGGATGACAGAGCGGTGCCGACTGCGTACTGACCTGTACCGAACTTCTTGAATACGGCCGTGTAGAGGACTTCCGTCGTTGCTTTGCCGGGACCGCCGTTTGTCAGTGCATATACCATGTCAAAGACCTTCAGTCCGTATATTACATTCAGCACTGTCGTCGTGGCGAGAGTGGGCAGGATCAGAGGAAAAGTGATATACCAGAATTTCTTCCATCCGCCGGCTCCGTCGATCGCAGCTGCCTCATAGTAATCCGAAGAGATGGAGAGTATCCCGGCGATCAGGATAGTCATGATATATCCGACACCGCGCCAGATATCAACCGCCATGACCGAACCGAAGGCGAGCTCGGATGATACCAGCCATTTCTGTGCGAGCATATCCAGACCTATGGATCTGAAAAAGGAATTCAGAAGTCCGGATTTGGGATCGAGTATGGACTTGAAGATCATGCCGATAATGAGTGTGGACAGAACTGACGGCATGAATACAATACCGCGATGCATATTCAGCAGACGGATCGATTTGGTCAGAAGGAGAGCAAGGATCAGTCCGATCACGTTTTTGAGGATGGTCGTGATCAGTGTGAACTCCAGGGTGTTGGTGATTATCTTCATATAATTCTCATCAGCGGAGAATACAGTCTTGAAGTTCTGGAAGCCCACATAGTGAAGTTCATCTGAGTATGCGGACCAGTCCGTGAATGAATATCCCACACCGATAAGACCCGGGAGGAAAAAGAATACAAAATAAATGATCAGTGCTCCGTATGCAAAGTATCTCGGATAGATTCTGTTCTTGTTCATGTTATTAGTCCCTTTGATAAGATGAGGCTGTCTGACAGCTGCCAGACAGCCTCTTTTCAAAGCTGTTTTAAGTTTATTGATTCCATGCAGGATCCGAAGCGGCAACTGCCTGTTCAGCTCTTAATTTATCGATATCCTTAAGAACTTCATCAGGAGTCATCTCGCCTAAGAACATTGCGGACATATCGGCACCGATGTCCATCCATGCGGGGTTGTAGTACTTAACCGAAGCCTGGAATACAGCAACCTTGGTAGGATATCTGTCATAGAAATCCTGAACGACCTTGGAGTATGCCGAAGGTGCGTTGGAGAAAGGAAGCTGGTTGAACTTGCCGACATTCTCGGTCATGTATGCAAGGCTCTCGTCGGAAGCCATGAACTCAAGATACTTCTTGGCTGCGTCGATGTTCTTGGAGCCGGAGAAGATGAATCTTGAAGGACCGCAATAGTTAACGTTCAGAGCCTGATTATCGCAAAGAGGATTTACGAAGTAACCGATATTGTCCTCGGGGAAGCTGGGATCAGCTGCGTTAACTTCTGCACCGAGACCCTGATTGTAGAGTACCATTGCGTATTCGCCGCTTGCGATCGAAGCAGGTGCGTCCGCATACTCATTGGACATATAGTTGTCACCCATGTAACCTAAGTCAGCCAGTTCCTTTAACTGTGTGAACATGGTGGTGAGCTCTTTGTTGCCTTCGAAGGTAGCGGTGTTGTTGTTAAGTGCATCGGGATATGAAGGATCTGCCTGAGTGGCTGCTATAGCGGCCTCGGTCCAGCATACATGATGCCATCCGTCGGATACACACTCATAGATCGGGATGACGCCGGCTGCCTTGATCTGCTCGCAGACATCGCAGAACTCTGCATAATTGGTAGGGATGGAAAGCCCGAGCTCATCGAACAGGCTGATATTATATGCTACAGCCCAGCAAGCCGATACATCCTGTATGGGCTGGCCATAGAGCTTACCGTCTACGGATAACTCAACCGCTGCAGCGGGATCAACGTTGCCTGCCCAGCTTTCGCCGGATAAGTCAACTGCATTTTTCTCAACGTCAAACTGAGTTACGATGGAGAACTGTGAACTCTGACCACCGAAGATATCCGTACACTCACCTGCATTTATCTTGGTCATCAGCAGGCTCTCGTACTGATCGGAAGGTACGATCTGGTAATCCACCTTAATACCTGTCTGCTCTGTGAATTTCTCACCCAGCTCCATCTCGGCATCCTGGATCCAGTCCTGGCTGGCCATGAATGTTATCGTTACATCTTCGCCGGAATCGGCTGCAGGTGCTTCGGCAGCGGGAGCTTCAGCTTCCGTTTCCGTTGCGGCGGGCTCTGAAGCAGTGTCAGCGGCGGGAGCGGCGGGAGCGGAGTCGGTAGAAGCACTCTGACCGCAGCCTGCGAGCATTCCCAGAACCATAGAGCAAGACAGTAATGAAACCAACAATTTCTTTTTCATATTTACCCTCTCTTTGAATCAAAACCAGACAATAGTTACTGACATTTGACAATCGATTGCTTGTAGCTTTATCTTAAAGCTATCTGTTTCCGGTTCAAATGGACAAAACAGGAATCTGATATGTATATTTTTAACCGGTGAAAAACGGCCGGCAGGAGTGATATGATCGGACGGCGCAAAAAAAGTGTGCGGAATACATTGCAGTATGTTTTCTTTCTGCTTATCACGGTGATCTTTCTGGTGTACATCAGTTATTTCATCGTGTCCGAATCACGTAAGATCAAAACTCATGCTTTCGAGACAGTCAGCCGTGACGTACAGACCGCATCCGCATTTACGGATGAAGAGATCAGAAGCGTGAACACGGTCATGCAGAACGTCGCATATTCCAATCTGGTAAAAGAACATTTCCTGATATATCTGAACAGGCAGGCTTCGACGGGAGACGGGAATTATTCCGAAATGCAGAATATCAAGGTTCTTACTGACCTGCTCACGGCCATTATGGGACCGTCACGGCCTGTCGATCAGATCTATCTGTATTCACTCGAAGGAGGCTGTGTGGGGGTAGGTCTGGATAATTCAAATACCGGTGATCATGTGTCGGATATGAACTGGTATCCCGAACTGATAAACAGTGACAGCAACCGGCTGGTGTTCTGTGACAATGATGAAAGGCTGGACAAGTTCTATACCTATAAAGAGGGATCACAGTTTCTGACGGTGGCCTCGGTTTATCTGTCGAATTACTACAAACCGCAGGGAGTGATAGAAGTCAAGCATTCTCTATCGGCACTCATATCCAAGCTCAACAAGATAGATACCGGTGCATACAACGAGAGGATATATATATACGATCAGACGGGTAAGAGCATATACGGATTTGCCGGAGATGATATGGCGGAAGAGTATGCAGCAGTGGCTGTCGATACGGAGCAGCCTGTTTATGACGGATCGCGGCATATATCATACGACGGCAAAACACATCTGTTCGTTACGACTTCTTCGTATTCCGGTTTCACGACCGTGATAGCGATAGATAACAGCGATGTATACAGATCCATCTATGATTTCATCAAGGTGAATCTTCTGATCTTTTTCGGATTCGTTATTCTCATACTGTTACTGTCTTATGTTGTTTCAAGGATCATCACGATCCCCGTGATGAAGATGTATACGAGCATAGCTTCTCTTCATACGGATGAGGAAAGCATACTTACGGGATCGCTTGAGAAGATCGATACCAATATAGTCGAACTTGATACGCTGTATTCCGCGGTAATGGATATGCACGATCGAGCCAAGGCTTCCATGAACCGTGAGATTGTGCTCAACAATCAGCGTCTCCAGTCTCAGATACTGGCACTTCAGTCGCAGATGAATCCGCATTTTCTCTATAATTCGCTGGCTACCATTTCGGCCATGGCTGATGAGGGGATGAATTCCGAAGTGACCAGAATGTGTCAGACTATTTCGCGTATACTGCGGTATATCTCGTCGGATAAGGAGCCTCTGGTACCCATAAGTGAAGATGTGTTGCATGCACGGGATTATCTGGAATGCATGAAGATGCGATATGAAGATGATCTGATATACAGCATTGATATCCCGGAGGAAATGAATGATATCAGGATCCCCAAACTGTGTCTGCAGCTGATTGCAGAGAATTCGATCAAGTATGCGACCAAGAATGTCAGGGCACCGTGGCGTATCAGCATGAACGGGCATATGACGGGGATATACTGGGAGATCACCGTGAAGGATAACGGGCCGGGATTTCTGGAAGAAGATATAAAAGAGATAAATGATAAAATAGACTATATCAACAAAACGGATATGCTTCCCGGACTGGAGATAAACGGCATGGGGCTGATGAACATCTATATACGTTTCAAAACCCTGTACCACGGCAAGCATATTTTCCGCGTGAGCAACTGCGTGGACGGCGGAGCTATCGTTACGATTGGCGGAGAGTTTGATCTGGACCGGGATACGGATACAGAGAACGTATCCGGTCCCGGAGCGGATGCGGGAGAGTAGGCCATGGACGGAAGAAAGTATCGCGTGATAATAGCGGAAGATGAGAAACTGATCGCGAAGAACATTGCAAAGCATATTGAAGAGGAAAATCCCTGTTTCAAGGTCTGCGGGATCTATTCAAACGGAGAGGATGCTCTCGAAGCGGTCAGACAGCAGACTCCTGATGTTGTTTTTACGGATATATCAATGCCGGTCATGACGGGGCTTGAGCTCGCGTCCGAGATATATCATACGATGAATAACGTGAAATGCGTGATCATAACCGGGTATGCCGATTTTGAATATGCCAGAGAAGCTCTTCATTACGGTGTGACAGACTATCTGTTAAAACCGGTTGACAGGGAAGAACTGCACAAGGTTTTGAAAGAACTGGAATTATCGCTTACGGATCTGTATGACAATGCCAGAAGCGAAGGCGGACAGGAACAGTCTCTAAGTCCGGAAGAAATAGTCAGGCTCGTAGAGGATTACGTTCAGGCTAACTATGCCGGTGACCTGGATTTAAATACGATCGCACAGAATCTGGGATTCTCATCTTCATATCTGACGAAGGTCTTTAACAAGGTGGAGAATACGACTCCTTCGAAATATATCCGCAACTACAGGATGGGCATAGCCAAGCAGTTGATGAATGACAAAAAAATGACCCTACAGCAGGTTGCGGCTGCTGTAGGGTACAACGATCCGTTTCATTTCAGCAGATCATTTAAGCAGACGATCGGAATGACTCCGTCGGAGTATCGCGACTCGCTTAAGTGACCCCTTGACTCCGTCCCCGGGTGTCAATGACCCCTTGACTCCGTCCCCGGGTGTCAAAAGCTTCAGACTACGACGCCCTTCTGGAGCATGATGTTCGCATAGAGAGCGGATTCTCCGGTAGTCACTATGGCGTAGGCTTTGGATGCTTCCTCGTAGAAGGCGAAGCGTTCTATCTGGCCTATAATCTCTTTTTCCCTCTTATCATGTTTTGCCAGTATTTCCGCATAGGTATCCCATATGGGTGTTTCAACGGGATCTCCCTTCATGACTTCCATCAGATTCACGGGATGCTCGACATAAGTATCCAGAGGGAAGACCGTGAGTATGGCATCGAGTATTTCCGGTACTCCGTGTCCGTCGAGGCGGACCACGATCGCATTTTTACCGACGGATTCGGCAGGGAAATTGCCATCGGATATCACTATACGGTCTGCATGTCCCATTTCGCACAGGACCTTAAGCAGTTCCGGGGACAATATCTTGGGTATTCCTTTTAACATGTGTATTCTCCTTAGATTTCTGTAAGATCGGGTGATCATTCCCAAAGCTGTGTCCAGTCGTCGGCGCCGGGCCACAGGAACACCTGGCCTTTGACCAGACGGCAGTCACGGTCAGCTTTCTTTAACAGTTCCATCTCCTCTGTCGAGAGAGGATCCTCCGTAGTGCACTTTAAGTTGGAGATATACTGAGGTTCCTTGACCGAGAAGGGGATGGTGCACAGGCCCCTCTGAACCGCCCATTTGATGCATACTACCGCAGGATGGATATTGTGGTCTGCCGCTACTTTGACAACTTCCGGAAGTTCCGTGTCAGCCACGTCTGTTTCACTTCTGTCTCTTTCGGGTCTGCTCGGTGAACCGATGGGACAGAATCCTATCGGAACGATGTTATGAGCTTTGGCATAATCGAAGAGCTCCTGCTGCTGGAAGGAGGGATGACATTCCATTTCCAGAGCAGCCGGCTGTATCCTGCACAGAGGCAGTACGGCATCCAGCTTGGAGATTGTCATGTTCGACATGCCGATAGCCTTGACCAGACCGGCATCATATAATTCCTCCATCTGTCTCCAGGTATCCATGAATTCATCAACCGAGAAAGGCTTTGAATCGGGATTACGGGAATCTCCGTCACATCCCGGTGCATGGTAGTTCGGGAAGGGCCAGTGTACGAAGTAGAGATCAACGTATGAGAGCCCCAGGTCCTTAAGACTTTTTTCACAGGCCTTCCTGACTTCTCTGTGCTGGTCGTTCCATACCTTGGAAGTGATGAACAGATCCTCTCTTTTGACGACACCTTCCTTGAACAGCCCGTCGAGTACCTTACCTATCTGATCCTCATTCTGGTATACCGAAGCACAGTCAAGCATTCTGTATCCGATGCGGATGGCTCCCGATACGGCAGCGGCTATCTGATCGGGAGAGTATTTATCGGAACCGAATGTGCCGAGTCCCACAGCGGGCATTACGGCACCCGTATTCAGGGTATATTCCGGGACATTTGTAATAAACTCGCTCATGAATCGGCCTCCTTATTTTTCGTCCTGATCACCGAAGACAACGGCTACCTTGCCGCAGTTTCCGGATGCCATGAGTGCGTATGCCTCGGGAGCCTGATCCAGAGGGAATTCATGTGTGATCAGTTTATCGGGATGGATGTTCCAGCGTACCAGCTTGTCCACGAGTTCTTCCATTTTCCACAGTGATGTAACCCATGAACCGTAGATGGTCTTCTGACCGTGAATGATGTCGGGGCTGGGGTTGAAAGTGCATGTACCGCCTTCACCTACGAACGCGATCTTGCCGTATGAACGGGTGGCACGGATCGCAAGCTGTCTTCCGGGATCGGAAGCGGAGCAGTCGATAGCTCTCTCTACGCCCTGTCCGCGTGTCAGCTTGAGGATCTCATCCAGAGTATCCTCTCCGGGCTTAAATACATAGTCAACGAGACCGAGCTTCTTTGCGAGATCGATCCGGTAATCATTCATTTCAACACCGATCAGCATATTGGCACCGAGTGCTTTGCTGAGCATGAGAGCAGCCAGTCCGACGGGGCCTAAGCCTGTGACCAGTACGGCGTCATTTCCACTGATACCGATCTTCTCGATTGCTTCATATACGGTACCGAACCCGCATGCTACCTGAGCTCCGTCCTTGTATGTAAGCTCATCGGGCAGTGCGATCAGATCCTTCTCATCCGCCAGAATGTACTCGCCCATGCCGCCGTTTCTCTGCCATCCGTATGCCGCACGGAATTTGGAAGTACATGATATGTAGTAACCCCTTCTGCAGTTGTTGCACACACCGCAACCGGAGATATGATATACGATCACGCGGTCACCCTTTTTGAAACGCTTGAGGCCTTCGCCTTCTTCGATGATCAGACCGCAGGGTTCGTGTCCGGCGATCATGCCGGGAATGTAACCCTCGGGTCCCTTACCCGTGTGCTCTCTGTAGATGCAGCGTATGTCGCTGCCGCAGATCGTAGTTGCCTTTGTGCGGATCAGTACCTGTCCGAATCCCGGCTTCGGGACTTCGAAATCCTTTAACTCAACAGTTGAATTTCCGGGCAGGATCGCACCTCTCATTTTTACAGCCATAATAACCTTCTCCTTTCAGTTGAAAACATGTTGGCGGCGCTGACAGATCGTAACCGCCGTTCTGATTTGAAGTATAGGCAATCCCCGATTTCTTAATAAGAGATATTTATGACAGGATGTGTAATGTTATGTCGTATTTTCGCAGGTAGCATGTTATTATAATCGCAAGAGACTTGGGAGGAGGTGACCGGTATGAGTGATAAGATCGCGTATCAGGACAGTAATATAGCCTTTTTGATGGATGGTGAATCGGTATATGTTGGAAATATCGTGTATGAATGCTTCCACAGATCCATTCCCATGCATTCGCATTCCGACAATAGCTATGAGATACACTATATTTCTTCCGGACACGGCAAGGTCACCATCGAGGGATGTGAGTATGACACGCTGCCCGGTACACTGTATATCACCGGACCTCACGTAAGGCACTCCATGATACCAGACGACAGGGATCCGCTGTCCGAATACTGTATATATCTCAAGCTGTCAGCGGAGTCAGGAAACGGTAGAAACGTTATGTCTCCGATAAGTGCATTTCGAGGCATGAGCATCTGGTACGGAAAAGATGGATATGGGATATATGAGCTCATGAGCTCTCTTTTTGCGGAACTTGAAAAAAAGAACATAGGTTACCGGACCGTTGTTGAATCGATCATTAAACAGATCATAATCTCATGCGTCAGAAACTGTGAGGTAAATGATGAAAAAAGCGAGACCGGCGATTATAAGAATGCGGACAGTCAGTATCTGATCATAGAGGAAGCATTTCTGTACGAATATGCCACTTTGACGCTTCCTTCGCTGGCTCAGAGGCTTAATCTGAGCACCAGGCAGACGCAGAGGCTTCTGACGGAGCATTACGGGATGAACTTCCAGAGTAAAAAGACCGAAGCGAAGATGAGTGCGGCCGCGCTTATGCTCAGACTGCCCGATAAGACCATCACCGGTATAGCTGATGAGCTGGGGTATTCCTCCGTGGAGCATTTCTCATCCGCCTTTAAGAAATACTACGGCATGAGTGCCAGCAGATATCGTAGCCCTCTGTGAACATTCTGTGAAAGCCTGTGTAGATTCTGTGAAGTCTATTGTAAATGCCCGTTCGGTGGCATAAATTAATCCCAAGCCAAAAGAAAAATACGATCGTAAAAGTGAAAGCACTTTGTTCGGCTATAGTTTCGTGAAATGACAACATGGGGGACAGATAAGACATGAACGATAAGAAATACCGGCATGAATGGAAACATGAGATCAACTACATGGATATGATCTCGATCCGTCAGAGGCTTAAGGCGGTGGCAAGATATGACCCGCACGCACCTGACGGACACTATCACATCAGAAGCCTCTACTTTGACAATATGAACGACAAGGCTCTGCGGGAAAAGGTCGATGGCGTGAACAGACGAGAGAAATTCAGGATCAGATATTACAATGATGACACATCATATATCAACCTAGAGAAAAAGAGCAGACTGAACGGAGTAGGAACCAAGTACAGCGCACGCTTATCGACAGACGAGGTGCAAAGCAT
This sequence comes from uncultured Lachnospiraceae bacterium, assembly GCA_946620235.1. Taxonomy (GTDB): domain Bacteria; phylum Bacillota; class Clostridia; order Lachnospirales; family Lachnospiraceae; genus XBB2008. The sequence continues at coordinate 10,141 of CAMONC010000067.1, forward strand.
AATAGACGGGGACCTCGACTGGATGATGGGATCGGACAGCGGACTGGTGAGAGAACTCTACAGCAAGATGAGGTCGCAGGGTCTCAGACCGAAGACCATAGTTGATTACGAGAGAGAACCGTATATATACGGACCGGGTAATGTGAGAGTCACATTTGATTACGATATCAGAACAGGTATGGGTTCGACGGATTTCCTGAATCCCGGATCCGCAACCATACAGGCAGGAGATAAGGACATAATAATACTGGAAGTGAAGTGGGATGAATACCTTCCGCAGATCATCAGAGATTGTGTACAGACTCCGGGCAGACATGTAACAGCTTTTTCAAAATATGCACAATGCAGGATATACGGATAAGGAGGAAGAACAATGACATTTTCGGATATATTCAAATCAAGTTTCCTGGAGAACGTAACGGCTGTCACGCCGTTTGACATGGTGGTGGGATTGCTTCTCGCTTTCTGTGTGGGACTTTTCATTTTCTTTATATACAAAAAGACATATGCGGGAGTTATGTACTCCTCGGGTTTCGGTGTAACGCTGATCGCACTTACAATGATCACGACGCTCGTAATACTTGCAGTCACCAGTAATGTGGTCCTGTCGCTCGGTATGGTCGGTGCGTTATCCATCGTACGTTTCCGTACTGCGATCAAGGAACCTATGGATATCGCTTTTCTTTTCTGGGCAATAGCAGCAGGCATCGTACTGGCAGCAGGCCTGATCCCGCTGGCTGTATTCGGCAGCGTGCTGATCGGAATAGTATTACTGGTCTTCGCCAATCATAAGGATATGAGTAATCCTTATATACTTGTGCTCCGTGTGGACGGACATGAAAGTGAACAGAAGGCGGATGCTTTTCTGAACACACATACCAAAAAACATGTTGTTAAGAGCAAGTCTGCTCAGAAGGGTGAGGTCGAGCTGAACCTCGAGATCCGTCTGAAAAACGACAATACCGATTTCGTAAATGAACTGTCCGAAATGACCGGTGTGCAGAGCGCGGTGCTGGTATCCTATAACGGTGATTACATGGGATGATCGGATTAAACGAGGTTAATATGTCTACACATAAAAACATAGATAAAATATGCGTTATCATAACGATCCTGGCAGTGATAGCCACCATACTGTTCATGTTCGGAAAGAAACTCGGCATTCAGGCTGTGGTGGATGAGGATTCGGAAGCTCATGAAGGAACCGCCGATTTCACGGCAAAAGATCTGGACGGAGACTGGGACACATCAACCGCAACCCTGATCAAACTGTCGGGAACAGAAGTGTCGGTGAGCGGTACAGGGGCCTATTCAAACGACGGAAGTGTGTATATATCCGCGGCAGGTGACTACGTGATATCAGGAAATCTGACGAACGGACAGATAGTGGTGGATACCGACCAGTCATCGAAAGTACGGATCATGCTTGACGGAGTGAGTATATACTGCGAAGATGATGCGGCACTCAGGATAGATCAGGCTGACAAGGTATTCGTGACTCTGGCGGAAGGCAGTACAAACTCGCTTGAAAGTGGCAGTGAATACTCGGAGGCTTCGCTTGAAGATAATACCGGAGGTGCGGTATTCACACATGATGATCTGACCATCAACGGGAGCGGTGCACTCACGATCACAGCGAGCTATAAGCATGGCATAGATGCCAATGATTCACTCATCATTACCGGAGGCAGTATCAGTATCACATCGCCGGAAGACGGAATACATGTGAATGATGACATGAGAGTATGCAATGCGGATATCACGATTCAGGCTGCGGATGATGCCATCACAGTGGGGAATTCATTTATGATCGAATCGGGCTCCGTATATGCCGACGGATGCTATGAAGGCATAGAAGCCCGCACTATAGAGATAAGAGGCGGTGATATAGAGTTATATCCGGAAGACGACGGACTGAACGCAAACGGTGAAGTGGCACGTACAGGTTTCGGAAAAGCAGCGGATACCGGTTCCGACGAGAATACCGATGATGAGGATTCTGATGATGACGAGACATGGATCCACATATCGGGAGGCAGCCTGACAGTGGTAAATGATTCAGGTCGTGACGCCGACGGTCTGGATTCCAACGGAGACATCATCATATCAGGAGGAACGGTCAGAGTTAGCATGACGGGCACAGGGTCCAATAATGCCATAGACTGGGGTTCCGAAAGCGGGGGAGTATGCCGGATAGACGGCGGTGATGTAATAGCATGCGGCGGTTCATCCATGGCTGAGGCGATTGATACCTCATCCGCACAGTGTGTGATAATGTATATACATAACGATGGTGCGGAAGCCAGAAGCGAAGCCGGTATCAGGGATTCGGCAGGTAATACAGTCATGTCCTGGGAAGTACCCTGCAGCTACTCGGTAGTATACTTCAGCAGTCCCGAACTTCAGCAGTCGGAGAGCTATACAGTATATATGGGGTCGTATGAAGACAGTGTCACGCTCGAAGAGACATCGGCAGCGTACGGAGACGAGCTTGCAGGCGGATTCGGAGGTGGCTTCGGCGGAGGCTTCGGAGGAGGCCATGGAGAAGGCATTGACGGTGAAGGAGGACCTATGGGGAACGGTGAGTTCGGAAACGGTGATTCCGATACCGCCGGCAAACCGATGGGAGGTGGCCGCGGCGGTAAATTCGAAGGTGATGAAGGCGAGCGCCCGGAACCGCCAGATGGGACGGACTTCGGAGAAAACGGCGAGCGCCCGGAGCCGCCTGAAGGGATGAGCTTCGGAGACGGAAACGAACCTCCCGAGCCCCCTGACGGTAGGGTTACAACACAGTAAGCATACGCGGGAGACTGTTTGTTTGCTTTCCAAGGGAGATGTATAGAACGGGAGAACTATAACAAGCCCAAGTCGCCGGACAGTAAACAGCCCGGTTGTCCGGAAGAGAAGGTTAAGGCGATAGAGGATGCTATGAGACATT
>CAMONC010000068.1 GCA_946620235.1 uncultured Lachnospiraceae bacterium
TTTGATATTGGAATATCCCGTACCGTAATCGTCCAGAGCTATCTGCACACCGAATTCATGCAGCTTATGGATATTCATGTCCACGATCTCAGGGTTCATATCGGTAGCCGCTTCGGTCAGTTCGAAGCTCAGATGCCTGGGTTCAACACCGTGCTCAAACATCAGAGAACGTATCTTATCGACCAGATCCACCTCTATACACTGTGATGCTGACAAGTTCACCTCTATATATCTGAGACCCAGCTTATCCATATCCAGTGTGGAAATGAATCTGATGACGTCTTCGAAGACGAACTCTCCTATGTCATGTATATATCCGTTGATCTCGGCTGCGGGAATAAATAATGCCGGCGGGACCTGACCGTAAACAGGGTCATTTAAACGGATCATTGCCTCAGCGGCAACGAATTTCTTCTCTTTTACGGAGTAGATAGGCTGATAGTACATCTCGAAGCCGTGATTCTCTACAGCTCTGCGCAGTATCTCATCCAGATCATTTCTGACCTGATATTCCTTATTATCCTTGAAATCCCTGTAATAATGCACTTCTTTGGTGTCGGGAAGTGTGCGGTGGAAGTTCGTGCTCAGCGAGAACAGCGTCTGGGCATCATGTACATCCTGCGGATGGAAGACCACACACATCCTGACATCCGGGATAACCGTCAGATTCGCAAAATGAGTCTCGGCGGACAGCTTCTCCATGATCTGCTCTGCCGTACGGGATACACGCTCCTCATCGGTGCCTTCACACACCACTGCATAGAGACCGTTCTCCATATAGTAGATATCGTCATTCAGTCCGTTATCCATGCACAGCTTGTGAGTCTGTCCGGTCACGAAGCTCAGGAACTCATTATGCCCCTTCAGTCCCAGATACATATGCAGGTTGTTATTGTTCATGATCTTCACGAAGATCAGCGATATGGGCTTCATTGAATACGAGTTCTTGGTCATGCGTTCCGTGAAGCTCGTATATTTCAGCGCGCCCGTGATGGGATTGACCTGATTGTCATCCCTTCTCTCCATTACCATGAAGAAAAGTACCGCCAGTGCTATGGAGTAGCACTCTACAAGCATTACGGAGTATAACAGCTGTATCGTAAGTCCTACTACCACTATCGAGAAAAGGAAAAAAAGCGTGGTCATTTTTCTCCGGTCTATATACTTCCTGTATTTGATGAGAATGATAAATACCCAGGCAATATAGACGGCTGCCACCACATAGAACACGCTCACCCACGGTCCGCGTTTATATACCACATCGGGTGTTATTGTAAATACCGTGATAAACGATCCGTTCAGCAGGAGGACTATCACATCTACGATCACAAGAGTCCACCACAGTATCCTCTGATACCTGCTGTTCATGAACAGATGCCATATATCTATACTTGAATAAACATACAGCACATAGAACGGCAGGAGCAGATTATGCGTTGCAAAATAGACATAGTTGAACAGATACGCCAGAATGATGTTATTCTCTCCGCTTGAAACAAAATTGTTCATGGAAGCGGCACCCAGATCCGCCGTCACTGCGACAAGGACAAGGGTGAGCATCCTGAACATTATTCGATTGGAACGGGTGTTGTGCTCTTTACGCGCTATTGCCGATATCCAGAACAGCAATACTATGACGAAAGCACACTCATCAAATGTAAGTATCTGTTGCATTTATTCACTCCCGGCAGTCTGTGCATTCCTTTCACGCACAAACTCCAGATAATCTTTCGCAGGCAGGGGTTTGCTGAAATAGAAGCCTTGGATGTAGTCACATCTTATATCGATGAACTTATTCAGTGCTCTCTTATCCTCCACGCCCTCAACCAGTATCTTTTTATTCATTCGTTTGAGCATTCTGACTGTATTGCATATCACCGCCCACATGGACGGTATGTCCATATCATCGACCAGTGATTTATCCAGCTTCACTATATCGAGCGGAAGCTGTACCACCCGGGTGATATTCGAATACCCGGTTCCGTAATCGTCAAGAGAGAATCTGATACCGTCTGCGGACAGTTTATTTATATTCCTGTCAGTCACTTCGGGATCATAATCGGCTGCGGTCTCCGTGATCTCCAGATTGATCTGATCGGGACGCACACCGTACTTATCCATACTCTCGCGTATCCGCTCGTACAGATCGTTCTCTATACACTGTGCGGCCGAGAGGTTGATCTCTATATAATCCAGCCCGAGTTCCTCGAAATCCAGAGTTCCTATGAATCTGCAGACTTCATCGATCACGTAGTCACCTATATCATGTATGGCACCGCTGTCCTCGGCTGCGGGAATAAATATGCCGGGAGACACAAAGCCGTACTCTTCATCAAACAGTCTGATCAAAGCCTCGGCCGTGGCAAATCTGCCCTTCTCCACGGAATAGATAGGCTGGTAATACATCTGGAACTTATGCTTCTCGATCGCACGGCTGATGATGGTATCCATATCGCTGCGCATACGGAAGTCCGAATCCTTCAGGAGCTGCGACACACATACCACACGCTCGCTCCGGGGAATCTTCGTATTATATGTACCCTCGAAGTTAAGCAATCCATCCTCGCTATCGATATCCTCGGGACATCTGACCAGACAAATGGCTGTCTCGAGCATGACCTCCATATGATGAAGAGCGATGGGATGTGATACATAAGAGTTGATGGCATGACCTGCATTTAAGAGATGATCATACATATGAGCGGCTCCGGATACAACGAAGGATCCCTGCTCCAGATAATATGTCTCAAAAAGAGGACTGACGGATGCAGATATCTGATTTATCCTGGTAGCTATCGCTCGGATGAGCTCGGTATAGTTATTCATTCCCAGACTGCGACGGAGCAGCCGGTAGTTGCTCACACGGATCATCAGATAACTGATGGGAGCATATGAAGTATAATCACGGTGAACAGCACTCAGGAAAGCCTTATAACTCTGCATGTTCATCACTTCATCCACCATATCTTCGGGGCGGTGGACCAGTATCGCCAATCCCATGCACATGATGGTCGTGGCAAAAATCTCTATACGCAGAGCAGGAATAAAATACTGCACAAAGACCGCTATGGCGTTAAGCGGAAGGAAAAGCAGAAGAAGCCAGAACAGTGCCCCCCTCAGGAGTCTCCTGTAATAGATCAGAACACCGATCTCGAAGAACATATAGAAAATCGCCACCGCATATAGCATCAGGAACCACGATCCGTGTCTGAACGCCAGATCCTGATCAAAGTAGAACATCTTGTGATTGGCTACATTGATAAGCAGCAGGATGATATCGATGTTATACGGCACTATCCATAAATAAATAAGCGGGCCGCCGGAGCGAAGCTTGTGCCATATGCCCATAATGGATGCTATATACAGGAAATACAGCGGAGCCATCAGGTTGTGAAGCAGATAATAGATCAGATTCAGGAAATATCTTAACGGGGTAAGTCCCGGACGTACGGTTGCGAAATGATCCATATATTCGGATCCGATATCAAACAGTCCGGCCAGAAAAAGAACAACACAAAAGAGAAGGAACAACCTGTTGTTTCTTCCCTTGTACAAACCTCTTGTGATAAGTGCCATAATGAGCGTTGCAAGCGCTACCACGGCACATACGTTATACATCAGATATATCATATATCTACCGATGATGGTCAGATATCAGTCTCATGCCCGTTGATGACTATGGAATCATCATCGGTAACAGGGATCAGTACGAATTTCTGATCATCTATGATCCGTGAACTGATGCGTCCCTCTAAGGACGGGTCTACATTGACTATAACACCGCCCTCGGTGTTCGTCACGGATAATCTCTCTTTAAGCATGGCGTTTTCCTTGACGAGTTCTCTCTCGCGTCTCTCCGCTCTGCCCTTCTCCAGTTCTTTCTCGGTTACAAGGTTTTCGAGGAGAGGTGCTTCGTCGGCGAACTCATCATGACAGATGTTGCGTATCGACTGCGCCTGTGATCCTTTTACATCATTTTCTTCCAGGATCTCATCGATGACTCTGTCATTCAAAACGACCGGAGATGCGCTCGTAATACCGTTCTCCGCATCTGCACGCAATTCCTCGACACGATTGCCTATACTCTCGGATATATCGCTCAGCACAAGCTTTGCCTGTTCCTCATCCTGACCGTAGGCACTCTTAACGATCGCATGGAATGTCTGCTTAAGTTCCGTAGCGGTACGTCTGACACCGCATCCCAGCACTTCCTCTATAAACTCGGGATGTGAGTCCTTCGCATCCCTGATATAATAATCAGTCTTGTGTATATCGGCACTTCTGTCATTAAATGCGGGAAAAAGGAATCCGGTCTCCGGAGCACCTACGATCCAGTCTCTGATACGTGCTCCTATCCTTTTCTCATCCTCCCTGTATCCCAGACCGGGCTTGGACAGATCCACGGGACATATGCTCACGAGGATATATTCATATACTTCCTCGGACTCATCCAGCTTCATATTATCGCTGGTACGGCTCATAATATCATAGGTATCCTTAAATACAAGGATCAGATAATTGCCGGTATGAACATAGTTCTCGATGATCAGATCATAGAGTCTCTCCAACAGTTCCTCATTCTTTAAGTCACTGCTCTTGAGCCCCATATAGAACTGCTGACGTCCTCCGGGCTCCTCTTCCTCTCCCGGGAAGTCCAGCTCCAGCAGGTTGTTCCCTATGGTTCCGCCCAGGGTTTTCTTGGCCAGATCCATATATTTATAGAACTCCTCCTCGGGAAGGTTTAAGAAGTTCTCATTAAATGTCAGCAGCTTATTCTTATATGCGTCCACATAGCACCCTGCCAGACGGCTGATGGTGCAGTTATCCTTCTTGAATCTGCGACGCAGCTCCATCACATCGCGTTTATTCATCTGCTGCCTCGCTCTCGGGTAATTCTATCCTGATATGAACGTCACGAAGTTGCTGCTCTCCTACCTCTGCGGGAGCACCCATCATGATATCACAGGCATTCTTGTTCATAGGGAAAGGAATGATCTCCCTGATGCTTTCTTCACCGCAGATGAGCATGATCATACGATCCACACCGGGTGCAATGCCGGCATGCGGAGGTGCTCCGTAGCAGAAAGCATTGTACATGGCGGGGAACTTAGCCTTCACATCATCTTCACCGAGACCTACAAGCTTAAATGCTTCGATCATGATCTCCGGATCATGATTTCTGACAGCGCCGCTTGACAGCTCCACTCCGTTACATACGAGATCGTACTGATATGCCAGGATGCTGAGCGGATCCTGCGTCTTAAGTGCATCCAGTCCGCCCTGAGGCATTGAGAAAGGATTATGACAGAACTCCAGCTCTCCGGACTCCTCTCCTATCTCGTACATCGGGAAATCCACGATCCAGCAGAACTCATATGTGTCCTTCTTCATATGCTTATCGGAAGCGGCACCGAGCAGTTTACGCAGTGCACCCGCACTTTTGAGTGCAGAGCCCTTATCGCCGCAGGTCAGTCCCACGAAATCGCCGGGCTTGATATTCAATTCCGACTTCACTTTGTCGGCACGATCCTGCAGGAATTTGGCTATACCGCCTGCTATCGCACCGGTCTCATCCACCTTAAACCAGTAACCCTTGCCGCCGGATGTAACCTCAACTTCAGCCATGATCGCATCTATCTGCTTACGGGTGGCTTCGAAACCGTCTACCACGATGGCCTTGATCACATCAGCTTCATCAAAAGGTCCGAATCCGCATCCCTTCATCAGGTCTGTAGCATCTGTAAGTACCAGGTCTATACGCAGATCAGGCTTATCGGTGCCGTACTTCTCCATGGACTCTAAGTAAGGAATCCTCTTAAACGGAGCTTTGGATGCCGATTTATATACTCCGTGCTCCTCGAACACGGGCGGAAGTACCTGCTCTACGACTGCAAACACATCCTCCTGTGATGCAAAAGCCATCTCCATATCCAACTGATAGAATTCTCCGGGAGAACGGTCTGCTCTCGCATCCTCATCCCTGAAACAGGGAGCTATCTGAAAATACCTGTCAAATCCGGATGCCATCAGGATCTGCTTGAACTGCTGCGGAGCCTGGGGCAGTGCATAGAACTTACCCGGATGATTACGTGCGGGTACGAGATAGTCTCTGGCACCCTCAGGTGATGAACAGGTAAGTATAGGTGTCGTGATCTCGAGGAAATCCAGATCGTTCATGCGGCGTCTGAGTTCAGATACGATACGGCTGCGCAGGACCATCTTGCTCTTGACTGCGGGATTTCTGAGGTCCAGATATCTGTACTTAAGTCTGGTATTCTCATCGGCTTCGGTGGATCTGTTGATCTCAAAAGGAAGCTCGTTATAGATACATTTGCCCAGTATCTCTATCGATTCGGGAACAACCTCGATATCACCGGTAGGGATATTGGAGTTTTTGCTCGAACGTTCTCTGACAGTACCCGTTACCGACAGAGTGGACTCATTATTCACTCCGTCTATGATGTCCATCATATCCTCGGTCTCTATGACCACCTGAGTGGTACCGTAGAAATCCCTGAGGATGAGGAAACCGAGGTTTTTGGATACCTTGCGCAGATTCTCATACCATCCGACGATGGTAACCTTCTGTCCGGCGTTCTCTATTCTTAATTCATTACAGTTATGTGTTCTGCTTTGCATGATGACTCCTAATTCATTCTCATATATGATGCCTGCCGAAGGATCATTTCTTCAGCTTGCTGTCGCGATAGATCACATCGCTTCTCTTCGGTCCGTTGGAAACCATGGTGATGGGATATCCGATCTGCTCTTCAATGAAGTTTACATAATTCTGTGCTTCGATCGGCAGTTCCTCGAACTTATTGATGCCCCTGATATCACATTTCCATCCGGGGAATACCTTAAGTACGGGCTTAGCTTTCTCCAGAAGACTGGTAACGGGGAACTCCGTGGTAACCTCACCGTCTATCTCGTATCCTACGCATACAGGGATCTCGTCGAGATACCCGAGTGCATCGAGAACCGACAGTGCCACATCTGTACAACCCTGCAGGCGGCATCCGTACTTGGAAGCCACGCAGTCATACCAGCCCACTCTTCTCGGACGTCCGGTGGTAGCACCGTACTCTCCGCCGTCTCCGCCGTGATCACGAAGTTCCTGAGCGGCATCACCGAATATCTCCGATACAAAGGCACCTGCACCGACAGCCGATGAATATGCTTTGGAGATGACTACTATCTGCTTGATCTCATACGGAGGGATACCTGCTCCGATTGCGCCATATGCTGCCAGCGGTGATGATGATGTGACCATGGGATAGATACCGTGGTCGGGATCCTTCATGGTACCGAGCTGGCCCTCGAGCAAAATGGTCTTGCCCTCCCTGATGGCCTTGTCCAGATAGAGCGATACGTCACCGATGAAAGGTTTAACACGCTCACGTACCGACTTGATCCAGTTCAGTATTCCGGCCTGGTCGAGAGGATCGGTATTGTAGAGGTTCACAAGCAAAGCATCCTTGATGGCTGCTATGCGGGCAATCTTTTCTTTCAGAACATCATCATCCTGATAGAACTCGTTGATCTGCCAGCCGATCTTTGCGTATTTATCCGAGTAAAAAGGAGCGATACCGGACTTGGTCGATCCGAATGACTTACCTGCCAGTCTTGCCTCCTCCAGCGTGTCAAAAAGTACATGATAGGGCATCATGACCTGCACGCGGTCAGATACCATGATCTGAGGCATCGGCACATTCTTGGATGTGATATCGTCGAGCTCCTTCATGAATTTCTCTATATCAAAGGCCACACCGTTTCCGATGATGTTCATGATCTTCTGATGAAAAACACCCGACGGCATCGTATGAAGTGCGAACTTTCCGTAATCGTTGACTATCGTGTGACCTGCGTTGGCACCACCCTGAAAACGGATAACTATATCCGCATCCTCAGCGAGCATATCGGTAAACTTACCTTTTCCCTCGTCTCCCCAGTTGGCGCCTACTACTGCTTTAACCATCTCAATCCTCCTATGTATCCTCAGACATTGATCTCGGCTGATGCACCGAGCATACTTTTATGCGAAGCGCGTATCGGCTCTACGACCGACGCGATGAACTTATCTACCTGCAATTCGGATCTGCCCACGTATTTTGCGGGATCCATAGCTGCCTCAAGCGACTCAAGGTCGGTACAGAAAGCTTCATCGTCAGCTATCAGCTCAAGCAGGTTATTATCAAGCCCAAGCTTCTTTACATTATTGCCGGCTTTCATGGACAACTGACGTATACGTTCATGCAGCTCCTGTCTGTTGCCGCCGTTCTTGACCGCATCCATCATGATGTTCTCGGTAGCCATGAAAGGAAGCTCGCTCATCAGATGTTTGTGAATGACCTTATCATTTACCACCAGTCCGTCTACGACATTCAGGCACAGATCCAGTATACCGTCCGTAGCCAGGAACGCCTCGGGAATGGATATCCTCTTGTTCGCAGAATCATCCAGCGTACGCTCGAACCACTGTGTGGCCGATGTGATCGCGGGATTCAGCGCATCTATCATCACATATCTGGACAGAGAAGCTATACGCTCGCTCCTCATGGGATTACGCTTATATGCCATCGCGGATGAGCCGATCTGTCCTTTTTCAAAAGGCTCCTCCACTTCCTTCAGATGCTGCAGAAGTCTGATGTCATTGCTCATCTTGTGAGCCGATGCGGCGATACCCGCGAGTATATTGCACACTCTGGTATCGACCTTGCGCGAATATGTCTGTCCCGATACGGGATAGCACTCTTTGAATCCCATCTTTTGTGCTATCATCGGGTCTATCTTATCTATGGTCTCCTGATCTCCGTTAAAGAGTTCCTGGAAAGATGCCTGAGTACCTGTGGTTCCCTTGGAGCCGAGGAGCTTAAGTGTACCGAGTACATACTCCAGATCCTCCAGATCCATAACGAACTCCTGAGTCCACAGTGTCGCTCTCTTGCCTACGGTGGTGGGCTGTGCGGGCTGGAAATGCGTGAATGCCAGCGTCGGCAGAGCCTTGTACTCATCGGCAAACTTACCGAGCTCATCTATAACACACACCAGTTTGCGACGTACCAGTTCCAGTGCTTCCCTCATGATGATGATATCTGTATTATCTCCGACATAACAGCTGGTAGCTCCGAGGTGAATGATACCGGCAGCTTTGGGGCACTGCTGTCCGTATGCATATACATGGCTCATGACATCATGACGTACTTCTTTCTCGCGGGCACGGGCCACATCATAGTTGATGTCGTCGACATGAGCCTTGAGTTCATCTATCATCTCCTGTGTTATGATCGGCTTACCGTCCTGTGACAGTCCCAGCTCCATCTCAGTCTCGGCGAGTGCTATCCACAGCTTACGCCATGTGGTAAATTTCTTGTCCTGAGAAAAGATATACTGCATATCGCGGCTGGCATATCTCTCCGATAAAGGACTGGTATAAACATCTGTAGGCATGATCTTCTCCTTCTAAACTTATCCGGGGCTAAAAACCCCAATAAATACTACCAAAGCTCATATCGAGCGTCAAGGAATCTCGAAGCCGCCAAGTGCAGCTCCCGATTCCGAGTTGAACCTCGCTTCATATTCGGCTACAAGTGCCATGATCTCACCGGAATACTTGGGATATGATTCAACCAGATCCTTGATCTCATTCTGAGCATTACCGGCAACGACCTCGCGGTTATACTCCATCCGCTTGCGCAGTGACTGTCTGCGTACTATCAGACTGTGGCGTATCTCGACCATCTCCTTGTGATCCAGGATCGCATCGGTCTGGTTTAACCATATCGCGGTATCACCTATCTGATATCTGCGGAGTATGTGCATGAGTTCGTTTTCACACAGGTCGAGTGCCATCTGCGACTGACGCATGGCGGCTCTGCGTTCCTTCTCTTCATTGAACTGCTTCCACAGCTTGTTCAGTTCTTTGGCAGAGTCGACCCTGTACTTCATGCAGAGATAATCGAGCAGGTTCGTATTGTTGACATACCTGATCTTGACACGGTTCTGGAGCATGATCAGTCTGTTCGTCTCGGCACGCAGCTTCTTGTATTCGGAAGAAGCTTCCCTGTATTTATGGAAGACGAACAGATAGAATACAGCGGCACCGCCTGCTGCCAGCACATACCCCATAGACGCATTCATCTTGAAGCCGAACTGCAGTACAATGAGGGCCAGCATACATACCGCTACCGCTACGGTACACACCACGGTCATGCCCTGGCAGTCCTCCATCTCCCCTATCAGTTCACCTCTTCTGTATCTGAAAGCACCCCTCTCATTATCGAGACGACGCAGATCGGCCTTGATCTTCTTCTGGTATTCCTCCGCGTCGTTCAGCTTGCGGATACCGTCTTCCACATCGGAATCCAGCATCATCAGCTGAGCATACTTCGCATCCGACATCCCCTTTTTGAGTGCCTGTGCATCCTCTTTGGCACGTTCTCTGCGGATCGAAGATACCTTCGCGGCTGCGGTCTCAAGTGCGGCCTTCTCCTCAACGGGCAGATTCTCGATCTCCTCCATATCCTTCAGATATGAAGTGACCATGTTGTACTCGTACTCAAGGTTTTCGAGTTCTCTGGTCGCTTCGGCTATCTGCTCGAGGCAGCTGACCACATAGTCATGTCTCTGCTTGTGGTCATGGATATCTATGTGCTCACGGGTATAGATAACCTGCTCCCAGTCGCGTCCGCCGCTTCCGGTCGCATCCGAAGGGTCACCGTCACCGTAGTCTTCCTTCTCATCGATACTGCTGTCGGCATCCCACTCATTCCAGTCGTCCAGATCATCCCAGTCATCGGAAAAGCTTGATATTCTTTTTTTGAAGTTGTTCCATAAGCCCATTTAAACTCCGATCAGTCTGAAACCATCTCACGATACGAGCTCTTGAGCTCATCCAAAAGCTTATCGAGCTGTTCGTAATATGGTGTGGTCTGTTCGCCGTAGCTGGTGGATTCTTCGCGAAGCATCTTCATGGTCATGATCGAGCGGTACTCGTCGGTCCCCACGAAGGCTCCCTCGGCCTGGCTTATGCTTTTCTCCACTCTGTGTGACATCTCATAGAACTCGGGATGCCCCGCTATATAGTCCAGATATTCCTTATCATCCTTGGACATCCTGAGTGCCGTCAGGAACTGCTTGAGACTGTCATCCTCAGGCAGAGTCTTGTACGCACAGTAATATGCTTTGGCCGCCTCTGCGAATCTGAACATCCTGGTATATGCATATCCGCAGTTATGCCAGATCGAAGCACGAACCTTTTTCTCATTCTCGGGTATGGACTCGAGCAGCTCGTTATATGCCGACAGAGCCATGGTCACCCGTCCGCACATCAGATAGTAATCCGCACGGGCTTTGCCTTTTTCATAAGATGACAGAGAAGCGTTGTCACGTATCACGGCACAGGTCTGATCTATGTCTTCCGCACCGTAGAAACCGACATATTCCATGATGATGCGGGCATACATATCCACGCTGCTGTTGCGTCTGACCGCATCCGTGAGCTCCGAGCACAGATCCTCCAGACCGCACTCTTCACCCAGCCATTTAGCCAGTTCTTCACATGCAAAGCTCTCATCAAGGAGATAGGCGTCCAACATGATGCAATAGCAAAGCTCCTCCGGAGAATAAACCCGGATCATCATCTTCTCGATCAAATATGGATTATCGGTCCTGTGTCCACAGGCTAATCTGACCTTATCCATGTACTCACACTTCTATCGTAAAGTCCCACTCTTTCTCACTGGATGGGAATAACTCTCCGAATCCGATGTCCTCGATATGCATATGTATCGTGGACACATCACTCATCGACATCACCAGCTTCATGCGCAATGTATCGGGATCACGCTCGGGAAGGTCATACAGCTCTATATCCCTGACATCATGTTCTCCCCCGTCGAGCGGGATGATCTCCAGCCTGAGAACTCCGTCCTCAGGTACGAAAAGCTCATACTCACACTTCACGTCGTACCAGTTGATACCCGCATCGAGCAGCGCCAGGTACGATCCGCGTCCGCGTCGCAGTACGTTCATGCCGATATTGCTGCGGAGCTTATCCACACCCAGATATACGTGCGACTTCGCATTCTCATCGGGCTCGTACTTATCTCTCAGGCTGTAGCATGCGCCTCTGCTGAAGAGATCGTTGCCCACGAACAGACGCCTGTTATGCGCGAGCAAACCCACAGACTTTGTATACCACTGTTCCTTAAAACCGTCACCGAGCAGATATATGCTGGAAAAATATCCTTCGCCCAAAGCTTCCTGCATATGATCCGAGAACTGCTTATCCAGTCTGTCATATGCGGCGGGGCGCGCATCCTCACTCACTATCTGAGGCATGGGCATCCTGTAGGGATCGGATGTATCCACAAAAGCCACTACAGGCTTCGTTCTGGGGTTGCGGCTGAATACATAATCGGTAACATCCGTCCCGTCATAATATATGCACATTACATTATCACGCCAGAGCTCACGATCCTGATGGATCATATAATGATATATGCTCTCGGCATAACTCTGAAAATATACATTGCAGTTTGACAGTTGCAGTCCCTCGGACACGCGGCTCATGACTTCCACAACTTCCGTGTCCAGCCTTTCACATGTGAACATGATATCCGTAATGGAACCGCTCACTCTGGATCCGCCGAGGATCGACAGACTGCGCTTGATGAAAAGGGTGAGCAAAGCTATGCCCTCTATCTCTTCACCGTCAACATTTTCCCGCTCGCCGTGTATCGCTTTTTGCAGAAGTCCGTCCACCAGAAAGCCCTCACCGCGTTCATGCTGCCTGAGCGCTTCGCGGCCGTAGAACCACTGATTGACCCCGCGCCTTTTACACAGGACCATCGGGATGTTGAACACCTGAGACCCTATTATCTGCTCTGCCGTGGCCGGTTCATCCATCCCCGAGCGATAATAGCTGATCTGCACCGTATATCTGCCGAGATCAAATCCCACTACCATAAGCTTAACCTTTATGCATTCCAAACAGTCTGCCCGACATGTATTCCTGACGGTAATACTCTTCCA
>CAMONC010000069.1 GCA_946620235.1 uncultured Lachnospiraceae bacterium
GATGTTCTATGTATATAAGGCAGGCAAGCCTTTAGGCCGCGGATATCGTCAGGCAATCGAAGACATGGGACTTGGGCCCGAGGAAGTATTTTGCGTCGGAGATCAGATATTCACCGACGTATGGGGTGCGAACAGAGCCGGGCTTATGAATATACTGGTGAAGCCCCTCGGCAAAGATATAGGATTTCACATATATTTAAAGAGGATCATCGAGAAGCCGATAATGCTGTTCGTGGTTCTCGGGAACAAACGACGGATACAGAAGTTTATGCAGGCAACGGAGCGTGATGGAAATGACAGATAATGTAAAGCTCTCCGATATGGAATCAAATATAGCCGTATCCGGTAAAACCCGTGTGTGCGGTCTCATAGGCGATCCTGTTGAACATACATTATCGCCCCTTATCCACAATTCACTTGCCGCACTGATGGGTATAGATCTGATCTATGTTCCCATGAGAGTAGAGAGCGGAAGCGTAGAGAGTGCCGTACACGGAGCTTATGATCTGGGGATGCTCGGTCTGAACGTGACTGTCCCGCATAAGATATCGGTCATGGACGCAGCTCTGCATATACAGAAAAATGCGGCTGTGATCGGTGCTGTAAACACTCTTGTACGGGATCGGGAAGAAAAGGGGTATATCGGATACAATACTGACTATCTCGGGCTGAAACGAGCATTGGCCGACGACGGAATAAGCCTGAAAGACAGGAATGTCGTCATACTCGGAGCTGGCGGCGCTGCCAGGGCAGCAGCTTTTCTGTGTGCTTTCGAGCATGCCGGATCGGTTTATATCCTGAACCGGAATGCGGATAAAGCGGAAGCGCTGTGCAGAGATGTGGACATTGAATTATGTAAACCACTCCCGCTGGATGCTCATTCCGATGTGCCGGGCAGTGATCTGACTGTGATACAGGCATCATCGGTCGGTCTGCATCCGAATACGGAAGATGTGATCATAGATGATGAAAGTTTTTACGCACGTATATCATACGGTTTTGATCTGATCTATAATCCCGCCGAGACACGTTTTATGCGTATGGTCACCGCACATGGAGGACGTGCGTCAAACGGGCTGAAGATGCTGCTGTATCAGGCAGTATGCGCGTTTGAATTATGGAATGATGTCAAAGTCCCGTCCGATATCACAGACCGGGTTGCGGATATTCTGAGAGCCGCATCATCTCCGGCACCGGAGGACAGTCGATGAACATTATCCTTATAGGCTTCATGGGCTCCGGCAAATCCACCCTGGGCATACGGCTGAGCTACCGGATGAAGCAACCGTATATAGATACGGATAAATACATAGAGCATAAGACCGGACGTACGATATCCGAGATATTTGAGACAGACGGAGAGCCGGCTTTCAGATTGATGGAGACGGAGGCACTGCAGGAACTTCTGTCTGACGGCATCAGGGATCATATCATAGCGACAGGCGGTGGCATGCCGATGGATCCGGCCAATCACGGGTTGCTTAAGCAACTCGGAGTGGTGGTATGGCTTCGCATCCGTCCCGAGACAGTTTTGGAGAGGCTGGGAAATGATACCAAGAGACCGCTGCTTCAGAGAGAGGACCGGGAGACGGTCATTCGGGAACTGATGCAGGAGAGGGCACCCATGTATGAGAAATGCTCCGATGTGATCGTCGATGTTGATGACAAGAAAGTGGAGCGCATCATGGATGAGGTTTTCACGAAGTCACATGGAGTATGGAAACGAAAAAAGAGGATGAGATATGAGTAATCTGCTTATTATCAACGGACCGAACCTGAATTTTCTGGGTATCAGAGAGAAGAACATATACGGGAACGAGGACTACGATCATCTGCTTAAACTGATCGAGAAAAAAGGTGAAGAGTGCGGATGCAGGATCGAGGTTTTTCAGACCAATCATGAGGGCGCGATCATCGACCGTATTCAGGATGCTTATTCGGACGGAACCGAAGCAATCATCATCAATCCCGGTGCCTTCACGCATTACAGCTATGCGATACATGACGCACTTGCGAGCGTGACCACGATACCGAAGATCGAGATACATATATCAGACATAACCGCTCGCGAGGAGTGGAGACGAGTATCGGTGACAGCACCTGCCTGTGATAAGCAGATTTACGGACGTGGATTGCAGGGTTATCTGGATGCCATAGATGATGCAATTTTGTTGTTGAAAAAGTGATGCTTATAGTTTATTATGTTTAGGAATGTTACGTTTGATCAGGAGGATTGATTCATGATTTCAGCAGGTGATTTCAGGAATGGTGTTACTATTGAGGTAGAAGGTGTAGTATACCAGATCATTGAATTCCAGCATGTTAAGCCCGGTAAGGGTGCTGCTTTCGTCCGTACTAAGCTTAAGGACGTTATCAATGGTGGTGTAGTTGAGAAGACCTTCCGTCCTGTAGATAAATACCCGCAGGCACGTATAGACAGAAAAGATATGCAGTATCTGTATGCAGACGGCGATATGTTCAACTTCATGGATACTGAGAACTACGATCAGGTCGCACTCAGTGCCGATACTGTCGGTGATGCTCTTCAGTTCGTTAAGGAGAACGAGATCTGCAAAGTCTGCTCATATAACGGAAAGGTATTCTCCGTTGAGCCTCCGCTCTTTGTAGAGCTTGAGATCACGGATACCGAGCCCGGCTTCAAGGGTGATACGGCTACCGGTGCTACCAAGCCCGCTATCGTTGAGACCGGAGCAAAGGTTAACGTACCGCTCTTCGTTGAGATGGGAGAGAAGATCAAGATCGACACCAGAACAGGTGAGTATCTCTCCAGAGTATAATCCGTATCTTTTCTTATTGTTTAAGAGCTTGAAAGACAATGAACCTATCGGTGCATTGTCTTTTTTGTTGTTTTGGATCCGATAAGCTTATGCTTCCTTGTCCGGAGAAGTGTGGAGGAATGATATGAGTTATATTGATTTTTGCAACAAAGTGGAAAAAGCCGTAAGTGAGGTATACGGTGATGAAGCCAGAGTGTATGTCACGGATGTGACCAAGAATAACGGTCTGGTTCTCAAAGGTCTGGTCATAAACAAAAAGGATTCCCGGATATCACCTACCATATATCTGGAGCAGTTCTACGGGATGTATGAGGAAGGTATCACGTTCGGTGAAGTGATCTCGAGGATAGTCAAATGCGACCGCGCATACAGCGGCACCACGTTCAATGCTGACTGTTTTACGGATTTCGATAAGGTAAAGGAACGTATCATATATAAGATGGTCAACCTTGATATGAACAGAGAACTGCTTCAGAACATCCCATACATTACGTGGAACGATCTGGCCATAGTTTTCTGCTTTCTGGTTGATGGCGGAGGTGACAGTTACGCTACGATACTCATTCGCAATGAACATATCGCGATGTGGCATACTGATGCGGAAGAGCTGTATAAGCTTGCTTCGAGCAATACGCCATCGCTTATGATCGATGAGATAGACTCAATGGAAAATGTCATCGGGGAGATACTCATGCGAAGATACCCCGACGACGGTGATGAATATGCGGGCCTGTTCGGATCGGGCAGTCCGTGCATGTACGTGCTCAGTAATGACAGGCGCATATTCGGGGCTACGTGCATGCTGTATTCCGAGCACATCAGAGAACTGGCTGACAGCTTCGACAGTGATCTGTTCATCCTGCCGAGCAGTATCCATGAAGTCATAATCCTTCCGGATATATATGATTGTGATACGGACTATATGAGAAATATTGTTAGGGAGATCAACGAAACCCAGGTCGATGTCGAGGACAGGCTCAGTGACAATATCTATCGATTTGAGCGGGATACGAATGAGATAAGGCTTGTGGTATGACAGCGTAAAACGGGAGCGATCATGCTAAAGTAGACAATACGGGCGCAATATGTTATCATAATCGAAGTGTGCGTTAACAAAATTGTAACATTTTGCGCCCGTAGTCTAATGGATAGAACGAAGGCCTCCGACGCCTTTAATGCAGGTTCGATTCCTGTCGGGCGTACTTGAAATTTACCCAACTGTGAAGGTGGTTTATGAATACATCGAATAATAATCTTCTGGAGTTCATAGGGGAAAAGCTAGCAGACCTCAAAGAATTCGTTATGAAACATCTGAGGATAGTAGTGCCTGTGGCAGTAGGCGTGCTGGCACTGATCGTTCTCATCATATCCGTAAGTGCTCATAATGCAAAAAAAGCACGTGAGCAGGAGGAACAGGCAGCAGCTGCAGCAGCGGAAGCCGAGAGTCAGTTAAATGTCGACAGTGCCGTACTGGCCGTGCCGGAAGTTGCATTGGAAGAAGATGCGTATCCCGCTGTAAATGAACTTCTGAAGAAGTATTTCGTTGCCATGGCATCCGGAGATATAGATCTGGTCCGTTCGTATAATAATAATATCGATGATACCGAAGCCATACGTATAGAAGAAACAGCCAAGTATATCGAATCTTACGAGAACCTCAAGGTCTATACCAAGATAGGTCCTTCGGACGGTACGTATCTGGCTTATGTGTATTATGAGGAGAAGTTCAGGGATTACGAAGAAAGCATCCCCGGACTGGAAGCTTTCTATATCTGTACGGATGATTCCGGAGAACTGTATATCAACGACGGTGAAGAGAGCGAGTCCGTCATCAATTACATCAGAGAGGCATCTCTGCAGGATGACGTGGTTGACCTGAATAACGAGGTAGCCTCCACATATAACAATATGCTGGCGCAGAACGAGGATCTTTCTGTATTCCTGGTGGATCTGACCGAGAGCATAGATACTGCGGTCGGAGAGTCCCTTGCTCAGAACGAGGGCACGACCGATACTCAGACCGCCGAAACCGATACCGGTGAAGAGGAAGAAGAGGAAGAAGAATCCGCCGTCGGAACTACTGTGAGCGATATCGTCAAGACAGTGCGTGCTACAACCACGGTCAATATCCGAAGCTCCGATTCCGAGACTGCGGATAAACTGGGCAAGGCCGCAGAGGGTGATGAATTCACTCTGATAGAGAAGAGAGGCAACGGATGGAGTGAGATCAGCTATAACGGCTCATCGGCATTCATCAAGTCGGAATATCTGGAGGATGCATCCGTAGAGGCTGTTGTGAATGTCAATAACGGTGATGATGACGGTGATGATGCTTCGACCGATACACAGACGGCAGATACACAGACAAATGCCGCATCGACCAAGGCATCCGGTACCGTTACCGTCAAGGATAATGTGCGTATTAGAGCTTCCGCCAGCACCGAGGGAGAGAAGATAGCAACCGCTTATGTCGGACAGAAGCTGGATGTTGTCGAAAAACTTGCCAACGGATGGACCAAGATCAAGTACGAAGGCCAGATCGCATACGTTAAGTCTGAATTTGTAGAATAAATATGGTTTCTATCAAGGATATAGCGGCAGCCTGCGGAGTATCCGTAGCGACTGTCAGCAAAGCCTTAAACGATCAAAAGGATATTGGGGCTGCTACCAAAGCCAGGATCCAGGCAAAAGCTCTGGAGATGGGTTATGTCCCGAATTCCGCAAGTCGTTCTTTAAAGTTACGGCACACCTATAATCTGGGCGTTCTGTATAAGGAAAATACAGAAAGCGGTCTGGCGCACAATTTCTATGCGCAGGTTCTCGACGGGATCAAAAAGAAAGCGGAAAGTCTCGGATATGATATAACTTTCGTGAATAACAGCAGTTATTCGGGCGGAAGGAAACTGTCGTATCTGGAGCACTGTCGCTACAGGAATTTCGACGGAGTGGCGATCGTATGTGTGGACTTCGATGACAAGGAGATCCTGGATGTCATAGAGTCCGATATTCCCACTGTGACGCTGGACTATACGCATTCCGGATGCAGCTCCGTGGTATCGGATAACTACGGCGGTATCAGAGAACTGTTCAAGTTCGCATATGAGCAGGGACACCGTAAGATCGCTTATATACACGGAGAGGACTCCAGTGTGACGGATGAGAGAGTTCGCGGTTTCCGTGATATATGTAACGAGATGGAGATAGACATTCCGCTCGATTATATTCAGAAAGCCGCCTACAGGGATACCATGGCAGCTCATCTGCGCACCGAGAAGCTTCTCAGGCTTCCCGATCCCCCAACTTGTATATTCTATCCCGATGATTTCGCTACGATAGGCGGATTGAACTGTCTGTACAGGAACGGTCTGAAAGTACCGGACGATATGTCCATTGCCGGCTTCGACGGGATCGAGATAGCACGATACATAGATCCGACGCTTACCACTTATGTCCAGAATACAGAGAAACTGGGCAATGATATGGCGGACAAACTCATTGCTCTGGTAGAGTATCCTTCCAAGACTGTCGTGGACACCATTGTAGTGCCCGGATATGTCTTCCACGGCGATTCTCTTAAGCCGATTTAGTGATTTTTTCCAACTCGAAAACGATATCGTTAACAAACTGTGAACAAAATTTGACAATAATATGATCACAGTTTAACGTGAAACTGTTAAACATGAACAACAAATCACGATTTTCCTTGTAAATTTGACAAGAGATTGGTATATTATTCTATGTTGGTATGGGATAGCAATAATTACTAACTTTATAGCAATAATTTTGAGGGGAGAGGTAACTTATGAAGGTAAAAGCATTTTTGGAGAATACCTGGAAGCACAGAGCCCATGTAGTTATGGCACTGCCTGTTTTTCTGGTTATGTTCTTCATCTTCTATGTGCCTATGGCCGGTCTTGTCATGGCATTCAAGAAATTCGACTACACTCTGGGTATCTGGAGGAGCCCCTGGAACGGTATCGAAAACTTTAAAGTTCTTGTCGCTTCCAAGGCTTCGTTCATTAACATGACAAAGAACACCCTGATGTACTATGTGATCTTCACCGCACTTGGTACATTCCTTAATGTAGTTCTTGCAATCGCCATTGACCAGTGCATATTCAAGAGATGCAGCAAAGTTATGCAGACGGTCATGATAGTTCCCGTATTTATTTCATATGCAGCAGTTCAGTTTATCGTATATGCTTTCCTGAACAGCTCTACAGGTATTCTGGTATCCATGTTCGGCATTAAGACGAGGTTTTATTCCTCGGCGAGCACGTGGCCGACGATACTGACGATCGTTAAGATGTGGAACAGCGTAGGTTACGGTTCCGTTTTGTATATGTCCGTTCTGGCCGGTATCGATACCGAACTCTATGAAGCCGCTCAGATCGACGGTGCGAATAAGTGGAAACAGATCTGGCACATCACACTGCCTTCCCTGATTCCCATGATCACCGTCATGTTGCTTCTGTCGGTAGGTAACATCATGAGATCCGATACAGGTCTTTTCTATCAGGTTACGAGAAACTCCGGAGCTCTGTATTCCACTACACAGGTTATCGATTCCTACGTACTGAATGCGATCTTCAAGAACTCAAACTTCGGCTTCACGGCTGCGACATCATTCTTCCAGTCTGTTGTCGGCCTGCTGATGATGCTTTTGTCCAATGGTCTGGTGCGTAAGATTTCGCCCGAGAATTCACTGTTCTAAGGAGGGATAGAGATGGCTAAGAAAGGTAATAAAATGGATCTGGCCCCTTCCCGCAGGGACAGGATGAGTTTAGGACAGATCATACTTTTGATTCTTTTGTTTGCATACACGGTATTCTGTGCAGCTCCTATCTGGCTTACGATAGTATCTGCATTTACTGATGAGAAATGGCTGACTTCCAACGGATTCTCATTCTGGCCCGGACAGTGGTCCATGGTCGGCATGAACTCCGTGCTCCGCTACGGCAAGCAGCTGGCTACATCTTACGGTATCACGATCTTCGTTACCGTAGTAGGTACTTTCCTCGGTCTGTTCATTATGAGTATGTATGCTTATTCGATCAGCCGCCGTGAGTTCTACTTATCGAAGTTCCTGAGCGTCTTCCTGATCATCCCGATGCTGTTCAACGGTGGTCAGCTGTCAGGATATATCATTTTCACACAGAACTATCATCTGAAAGACAGTCTTCTTTTGTTGATATTGCCATTGTGTGTTACCACTATGAATGTTATCATTCTTAGGACTTACATAGCGAACTCCATTCCCAATGAGCTTATGGAAGCAGCTAAGATTGACGGAGCGGGAGAGTACAGAACATTCTTCCAGATCACGCTTCCCCTGCTTAAGCCTTCACTGGCTGCCGTAGGTTTCATGATGGCTACAGCTTACTGGAATGACTGGCAGAACGCTCTGTTGTACATTGATTCCGCTAATAAGAAGCCTCTGCAGCTGCTGCTGATCAACATCCAGAAGTCCATAGAGATGCTTCTTAATAATAAGAGCCTTCCCGCACAGGTGCTTGCAGCACTCGGCGGATCGGTTCCCCAGTACTCGGCTACGATGTCGACCGTGCTGGTTGTAGTAGGACCTATCATTATCGCATATCCTTTCTTCCAGAAGTACTTTGTAAAGGGTCTGACGGTAGGTTCGGTCAAAGGTTGATCCACCGCAAGGTGTTCAACATATAGTAACTGTTTAGATTCCGCATAAGCGGAAACAAAACATGGGAGGTAAAACCTAATATGAAAAGAAAGACCACATCCAAGGTTCTGGCTACAACGCTTGTTGCAGCTATGACAATGGGCATGCTGGCTGGCTGCGGCGCTCAGGAAGCAGTTGATACCGCAGCAGACACAGCAACAGAAGCAGTTGAGGAAGTTGCAGACGCAACTACTGAGGCTGCAGAAGAAGTTGCAGATGCAGCTACCGAGGCTACTGAGACTACTGATGCTGCATCAGGCGACACAGTTGAGATCAGCGTTTACAGATGTACATTCAACCTTGCAAATCCTGATGAAGCTCAGGTTACTAAGGTACAGGACGCAATCAACGATTACATCAAGGATAAGATCAACGTTCAGATCAAGCTTACCGATATCGGTTCAGGCGAGTACACAGAGAAGGCAAACCTTGCTCTGGCATCTAACGAGATCAACCTCCTTTGGACTGCTTCATGGGAAGGCACCATCGGTACCAACGATCTTGTACCTGCTAACGCAGTATATGATCTGACCGATCTTCTTCCCGGCACAGACCTTTACGCTTCTATGGACGAAGGTCAGTGGGAAGCTTCCAAGTACAACGGAAAGAACTACTTCGTTCCCGTTTACAAGGACAACGTTGAAGGTTATGACTTCATGTTCCGTCAGGATCTGATCGACGAGTACGGATGGGACATCACTTCTGTTAAGACTCTTAAGGACCTCGAGCCCATGCTTGCTGATGCAGCAGATGCAGGCCTCAAGTATCCTTTCCTTACTCAGAAGACTGCTATGTTCTATCGTTGGTACATCAATGACTTTGATTTCTTCACAGCTAACGCTTCTTCAAACTTCGTAGCTGTTGATCGTAAGTCAAACACTGTTGTAGATACCGTTCTTACTCCTCAGTACAAAGAGTTCTGTACTCTGATGGCTGATTGGGCAGACAAGGGCTACATCTCAGAGGATGATGTTACCAAGACTACTACCGATACTACTACTCAGACTCAGGATTGGGCAGTTTCATGGTGGACAGATATCCCGGTTAACGACGAGGCAGATGCTCGTTATGGCCAGGATGTTACCATGCAGCCTGCAACCGACAGATGGGCACACAGCACTTCTGCACTTGGTTCTTGCTACTGCGTAACCGCTACTTCTACTCCTGAGCAGGCTAAGGCTTGTGTAGATTTCCTTGGTCTTCTGTATACAGACAGCAAGCTTGCTGACCTCTATACATTCGGTATCGAGGGTGAGGACTTCACCTATGATGCAAACGGCCAGGTTACTCAGACTTCTGAGAAGTACAACCACTCCATGTGGGAGTCAGCTTCAGCTACTATCGTAACTCCTCTTGACAATGAGCCTGCAAACAAGGCTGAGCTGTACAAGGACTTCAACGGTAGCGCTAACACTTCATGTGCAGCTGGTTTCCGTTTCGATCCTTCACCTGTTGAGGCACAGTACACCGCATGCATGAACGTATTCGATGAGTACGGATTCATCCTTGAGAACGGTGGTGTTGCTCCTGCTGATGTTGAGTCTACTATCGAGGCTTATCAGGCAGCTCTTGACGAGGCTGGATATCAGGACGTTCTTGCTGAGTTCACTGCTCAGTATGATGCATGGAAGTAGAGTTAAGCCGCTGACGCGTCTTAACTCGAACAAATCCCCTTGCGGGAATTTGTTCCACACGTAAGAACCCGCTTCGCGAATTCTTACACAAAAAAACCAAACAGTTACTATGAGAGGGTGTCGCTTATGCGGCACTCTCTTTTTGCGTGTAGTCCGGCGATTATGTGTTATAATAGCGATATTATGAATATAAAACAGGCCAAACAGTACATAAAAGACATAGTCAGGATCTACTTAAAGAAGGATGAATACGGCGAGTACCGCATACCGGTAGTCAGACAGCGACCGGTATTTCTGCTGGGTGCTCCGGGCGTGGGCAAGACCGCGATCATGGAGCAGATAGCATCGGAGCTCGGGATCGCTCTGGTTGATTACTCCATGACACATCACACCAGGCAGTCTGCACTCGGACTTCCCTTTATAGTGCATAAGACCTATGATGGTGAAGAGACCGATGTCACTGAATATACGATGAGTGAGATCATATCATCAATATATGACGTGATGGAAACGAGCGGCATCCGTGAGGGCATCCTTTTTCTCGATGAGATCAACTGTGTATCCGAGACGCTGGCTCCCGCCATGCTTCAGTTCCTTCAGTTCAAGGTGTTCGGACGATATAAGGTGCCCGAGGGATGGGTCATCGTGACGGCCGGCAATCCTCCGGAATATAATAAATCGGTCCGTGAGTTCGATGTGGTGACTTATGACCGTATGAAACTGATGGAAGTAGAGGCCGACTATTCCGTGTGGAAGGAGTATGCTTCCGATAAGCGTCTGCATGGTGCCGTACTGGGATATCTGGAGATCAATACCGAAGATTTCTATCATATAGATACGACGGTCAGAGGCAGGGGATATGTGACTGCCAGAGGCTGGGAGGATCTGTCACAGATACTGAAACTCTACGAGGAAGAGGGGCTTAAGGTCGATGAAGGCCTGGTCGGACAGTATCTGAGAAATGACCGCATAGTCAGAGAGTTTACGGCATATTACGACCTGTATCTGAGATATGTATCCGAATACCGTATGGATGATATCCTTGAAGGACGTGCATCTGAGCAGGCTATGGATAAGGCCCGCAAGGCATCGTTTGACGAGAGACTTTCGATCATAGGCATATTCAGTGATCGTATACTCGGTGCGGTCAAAGACGTAATGGAGGATTCAACTGCACTTAAGCAGGTATTTGCTGTACTTAAGTCGATCAGGGACGGATCGGATCCCGTTGTGGACAGCCTGAAAGCGGCCCGTGATAAGCGTATCGACCTGATCGATACACGCCGTGCATCCGGAGCGTATGCGGATGCGGATAAGCGTGTAGATAAATCCGTTTTGGCTTTTCTTTCCTCGGCATATGAGCGTGTGACTGCTCAGACACAGGGAGAGAGGGATGCCGATTTCGGCATGGTCAGGGCACAGTTTGAGGAACGTAAGGCATCTTTGCAGTCAGCCGTAAATGATGCATCAGCCATGATCGATCATGTATTTGATTTCTGCATCGGCTCATTCGGCGAGGGCAGTGAGCTGGTGATGCTGCTGACCACATTGACAGTGGATAAGGATTCGGCTGCATATATAGCTACTTTCGGGCATGACGGATATGTGGAGCTGAGTAAGCGCCTGATGGTAAATGATGCCTCCGACGACCTGATGAGCAGAGTGGTGGCACTGGATCTGTGATGAGCAAATATATCGAGACCGATTCACCCTCAGGTGTGATCGGATACAGATTAACTACAGATGATGCGGGCAGGACTGTGGCATCAGTCAATTCACACAGAGGCCGGGATGTGGAATTACATATCCCGGCTTATATTGATGACTCTGCTGATGACCGCATTCCGGTTACCGAGATAGATAAAAAGGCTTTTCTCTCGGATAAATACCTGCATGAAGTGACGGTACCCAATACGGTGACACGCATCGGAGAGTGGGCGTTCGCCGGATGCAGATCGCTTCGGTCGATATCGCTTCCCAGAGGAATAGATGCGGCGAATGGTGCGTTCAAGGACTGTATTGAATTAAGGCAGGTTGATCTGCGGGGGGATGAGCCAACCGGCAGTTCAGATGATGTCGGATATCTTCTGGCTGCTGTGATAGAACTGATGGATGACCGTTTTCTTTTTGATCTGAAGGAGGCCGGTTCTCCCGACTGGATCGCGGGCTGGGATATGCGCATGGATACGATTCTCGCCGAACCTGATGAGGAGGGCTTTAGCGCTCTGCTTGCCTGCGGTGAGGAGGATTATGAGGGCAGAGACAATACTCTGGATGCCTATCTGTCACGCAGACGCAGACGTAAGATCCGCATATGTCTGGTCAGGCTGTTGCATGATGCTGCTCTTAGTGATGAACGCAGGGAGAGGCTTGGCAGTTATCTGTATGAACATAGGGCGGGTACGGAACATCCCGATGCATGGCGTGTGGTTCTCGAGGAACACGGTGACGAAGAGGAGTATTATGATGTGCTCCGCAGATACGGATGCATAGATGATGCGGCGATCGGGGTCATGCTAAGTGATATGGGCGATTCGCATGCCGGTATGAAGTCTTATCTGATCCGGTTGAGCTCGGAGACATCCGATGAGGGATTCTTTGATTCGTTCGATCTGTTGTGATTAGCATAAGCTAACCATTCAATTGATAATTAAATGTGCTTGTGTTACATTATTTAGTGGTAATTGAACAGATGATTCATCTGATAGTTAACATATGAGGAGAGAAAACATGAAAAAAGACCTTAAAGTACTTATGATCCTCGACGGATACGGACTCAGCGACATCAAGGAACACAATGCGATCGCTGAAGCAAACACTCCCGTTATGGATAAGCTGATGGCAGAGTATCCTTTTGTAAAAGGATAT
>CAMONC010000070.1 GCA_946620235.1 uncultured Lachnospiraceae bacterium
TCGCACCTCGAAACATGGTCTATCGACTGCAAGCTTCGCAAAGGTATCCATCATCAGCTCCTCGGCATCTTCCTCATTCTTCACATAGCTTAAAAGAAACAGATAAAGACCGTCCCTGTATACAGTAAGCAGTGCTTCCAGATCCCTGTCATCATATTCAGTTATGTATCGCAGGTATATCTCTGCTGCGTTTGGAAGGTCGTTCATCCGTTGGTTTCGTTTCCGTAAAGTGTTGTAATTCTTCACCAAGTTGGTGTTGTTTTGGTTTATGTATTTCTGAACCATCCGGGTTCAGTTTTTTATCCGGTAAATACTGAGGCAGCTTGCTTCATTTTTTTGTAGAAACTGAAACAAGTTGTTTCAGTTTCTCTTGCCTTCTGCGCATTATCTATCGCGTGTTGCTTTGCCTGTTAAGTCATCGGAGTAACAAGACTATATTTTGCGTAATACGTAATGCTCAACCCGTATATCTCCTGACGGTCCTAAGAACTCCTCCAAGATATGCCCCGCCAAACAGATTCAGATGATTTATAAGATGATACAGGTTATAGATATCCCGTCTGTCCAAATATCCCGGTGCAAACGGATACTCCGCCTTGTATGCTTCATAGAAATCCGATGCAAAACCGCCAAATAACTCTGTCATGGCTATGTCTGCTTCAGCGTGTCCTACATACACTGCAGGATCTATAAGGACAGGTTCTCCGTTCTCTCCAACCATAAAGTTTCCACCCCAGAGATCGCCATGAATAAGCGATGGATGCTCAGGTTCTGTGAGGAGGTCATCCAATCTGTCTAACAGTTTACCGATACGGCTTCGATCAGACTCATCAAAGCAATCCCATGCCATACGGAACTGAACTTCCAACCGTCTGGTACGGAAGAATTCAATCCATGTATCGCATGGAGAATTGATCTGCCGGGTGGCTCCAATATAGTTATCGGACAAAAAGCCAAAACGCCCGTCTGATACATATGCTGACGTATCTGCGCGATGCATGTCAGCCAGCTGCCTGCCAAACTTTTCAAATAAACCGCTGGTTTTAAAACCGTTTTCGACATACTCAAGTATGAGAAATAAAGAGTCTCCCTCTCTGCCGGTATCCAGAACATGTGCTGTCCGTATGGTCCCGGTAGCCTCCATCGCCTTCAGGCCTTCCGCTTCCTCTGTAAAGAAATCAGCCGGTTTGCCTGAGTTTTTCTTGATGAAGACCCTTTCCCCATTAGAAAGAGAATATAGGCAGGATTCATTAATGTCACCACCATATACATGTGTCTGGCCAACAACAGTGACATCCGGTCCATATATATTCTTAATGGATTCTGCGACTGATCTGCTCACTCAGAAATTGCTTCCGTTCCATCCCCAGTCAGATGACCCGTAATACCTGATATACATATGGTCAGGAGCAACTCCCAGAGTATCCCCGTATACCTTAGTCAGTTCTGCAGTCATTCGGTCGTATACATCAGAGGATGCAGTTCCAAATGTCTTTACATCCACAAATGCTATCGGAGCTGAGTCATCTCCTCGGAAATACATCGGGATATCACCTTCGATAGCCAGCATGAGCCAGTTTTCACTCTTACCGGGTATGATTGAAATGGTCTGTCCAAGTGCTTCCTTGATCTTAGTTTCTGCTTCTTTGGATACGGTTACGTTTGTCTTTGTCTCAATAAACGGCATAACATCATCCTCCTCTACTCTTCTTTGGATTTATTAAGTGCATATCCGCATAGTCCGCCTATGATGCCTCCGACTATGTGGGAAAGATTGGATATATTATCCCGGATCACCAGACCTTCAAATATCTGCTGGCCAATAAAGAACACTGCTACAAGAATAAACGTCAGCGGGATCTCGCCTTCCCTGAACCTGGTAAAAGATGAAAGTATTATAAAGGCAAATACGACCCCACTGGCCCCGCAAAGAGCAACATTCGGAAACAGTATTGCATTTAGCACACTGGTAACCAGTGCAGTGATCGCAACTACCAGAGCCAGCGTCCGTGATGAATACTTTTCTTCAAGCAACGGGCCTAACAAGAGCAGATAGCTCATATTCCCTATGAGATGTGACCAATCCGCATGACCGAATATGTGAGTGAATGACCTGACCCAGGTTCCCGGCGATGCTATTGGCGCGCGATATGTCATGAAGTACTCCTGACCGATACTGCCACCGGTCAGATAGCTTAACAGCGTGGCAAAAAAGCTGATACCCACTATACATAGCGTTACGGGCGCATTAAACGTAATTCTCAAGTGTTTCATATGATCTGTACCGGGAAATACATACGGAGTGAATGATCATCAAGCTTTTCCCCTATCATTATAAGGACATCCTGAGCCTCTCCGCAATCGCAGATATCTACGGCCTCTCTGGTCGCATTGATCTGTACCCAGCGCCCTTCGGTGGTATGCATATACCCCTTGATACGGAATACTCCCACGCAGGAAGGATCCCCAAACAGACCGTCAATCCGTTTTCTCAGTTCTGCCTCGGGGAGTTCCAGATGATAGCAGAAACGTGATGAGAAATATCCGTCCTCGATCACCTGCTGCTTCACAAAGCTGTCATGCACATAACCGCATTTTGCAAGACCCTCGATGTCCTTTGCGGAAAGATCATCCCAGTTCCGGCATTCCACATCTCCTTCAAGAGAAAAACGTCTTTTACTGCCGATCTTCTCCATCGCCGCATTTATGTGAGCGATCACTTTCTCCTGACGGGATACATCATACAGTTGCGTACGGCTCAGTATCAGGCGGCCTGCGCAGGCACATTGAGATGCAAGCAGATAATCGGATTCATCCGACAGCACATCCGGAAGCCCCGTGTCAACGATCGTAAGAACACTCCCCATCTCATACCAAGTGTCTAACGGTTCCTCATAGAGCAGATCAAAAAGCTCGTCTACGTCAAAGATACCTGACGGTTCAACGATGATCCTCTCATAGCCGTTCATCGCCATTGCTATCAGTTTGGTACGCATTCTGCGCTGATGTGACTCCTGCCCGTCTCCGCCTACGATCATTTCCATACCGCAGTTTTCACCCAAAAGATCCTGCAGGAGAACCCTGTCCACATTGATCGCGCCGAAATCATTCTCCAGTATGCAGATACGCTTGCCTGCATCAAGGAAGCTGCGGGCATAATGCCTTATGAATGTTGTTTTACCGGAACCTAAGAAACCGGTGATCAGATCAATCTTAATCATAATTCTGCTTAAGTAACGTCATGACCGGATAAAGCCCTCATCCGATTCCGGCATTTCATCCGTAATGAATCTTTCCACCTTCATGTGCAGATCATACTTCTCCCGTAATTTCATAA
Organism: uncultured Lachnospiraceae bacterium; assembly: GCA_946620235.1. Lineage (GTDB taxonomy): Bacteria > Bacillota > Clostridia > Lachnospirales > Lachnospiraceae > XBB2008. The sequence continues at coordinate 3,338 of CAMONC010000070.1, forward strand.
TGGTATTCATCATCGGGGATGCATGATGCACATCTATGGCATCCCGATCAGTCCATGCATCGATCAGAAGCACAGTCTCCGGATCATTCATGGGAAAGAAATACTCATATCTGATATTCCCTTTTTCGGAACGTATCTTATCAGCCGTTCCGCTCGATTCCATCTCCTCTGCAAATTTGCGTGCATTTCCGTTTTGTCCCGTATAATACAGATTAACTGCTATCATCTCATCCTGCCTCTCATATTATTATCTGTCTCTATATGTATTTCTCTTATATATCAAAATCTTCGGTCTTCAGGTCGCAGTAATACCGGCCTTTTACGGCTGTAAACTTAAGGACACAGTAATCCGGGTCGGTGACACCGTTTTTGTAAAACATGGTATCGCCTTTTCTCCATATCATATCCTTGACAGCCTGGTCGGCCAGGACTTCCATAGTACCTGTCAGCATGACACCTTCATACTTTATCAGTCCCTTGTGATAGAAATATATGCTGGCGTTTGGATTGTTCTGATACTGCTTAACCCTCATTGATGATGTATTCGTGGAAAAGTAGAACTCTTTCAGCCCTTCCCGTTTTCTGGGACGAAGCATCGCTTTAACACTCGGAAATCCATCATCGTCTACAGAACATATGAAGCTGACTTTCTGCCTGTCTATGAATTGCATGATCGAGTTTTTATCCATATCGCTTAACTCCTTTTCAGACGCGGAAACATTGGTAAATTGTTTTATTCGGGAGGGATAATACTCATGATCCCACTGCCACTCCATGTCAGGAAAGTTTTATATCCGAGTTTCGAATACCATCCTGTTTCATAGGTGTAGTGTATGTAACTGTGATCAAACAGTTCCTCACGCAGGATCCGTGTGACATTCCTTACCATGGTAAGTCCGATGCCACGGTTACGGTATTCGGGAACCGTTCCGACACAACCGGGGCCGCCTATCTTCCACTTCACTCCGTCAACCGTATGTTCACCGAAATCTTCGATCATACAGAAAGATGCGATCTCTCCGTTTACATACCCGCAATAAACCCTTGAACGCCCATCGAAAAACTGTACCCAGTGAGGAACGACAGATCTGACTGCTTCTATAAGAGTCTCCATGTTTCCTTCATAGTATCCGAATGATATTTCACCATTAAATGATTTCTCATAGACTCCTTCGTCAAACTCCCGGAGATTTATAAGCATCTCTGATGCCGGCTCACTGTCCGAAACGGCTTTAACATAATCACGTTCGAAATATCCCGGGTGCATCTCATTAAATAAAGTGACATAAGCTGTTTTTTCCATCATGCTCTTACCTTAAACAGTTTCTTACCGCAGTCTTGTATTCGCTGCCGTTACGTGATTTGCGGATGGCCTTAAGCAGTTTTTCATTCCCGGGAAACGAAACAGCCATAAAATTCCACAGATCCTTCATCTTTACAATAGCCGTTCCTTCGGACAGTTCCCGTTCATATTCCTCATATAATTCTTCCAGAAAGCCCAGCAGATTCTTCTTTTCCTCTTCCGAAAAAGGAGTTTCTCCTGCATCGTCTCCCAGCCAGATCCTCTTCGGCAAAAAGGGATCTGCCAAAAGGCCCCGGCCGAGCATGATGCCTGAAAGCCCCGGAAAACCACGGTAAACCATCCTCACATCCTCTGTGTTCCTCAGATCTCCGTTATATACAAGCTTATCATGAGATATCCTATCGTAAAAGACTCTGAACGCATCCTTATTCGGCACATTTTTATAAAAATCATCTCTTATTCTGGGATGAACTATGACCTTAGCAAACGGATACATCGCATATATATCCGCAATATCCTCCGCCTCTGAGTAAAACGAAACTCCGACTCTTGTCTTTATGGATATCTCCGGGAGATCCCCGCTTTCTTTTGCTGTAAATATCTCATCCAGAAATGAACGTAAAGCACGGGTATCTTCAAGCATTCCCGCGCCCTTTCTCTTCGTCGTAACAGTGGCCGAAGGGCATCCCGCATTCAGATTAACCTCACTGAATCCGGCTGATCTAAGTTCGCGTGCCGCCCAGATGAAGTGCTCGGCTTTGTCAGTCAGGATTTGCGGGATCAGATCCTGCGAGCACACCTCTGTTTCCTTCTTCTCCCGGGTCTTGAACTTATGTGTCCTGTTGGCAACAAGAAAAGGGGTGTACATTCTGTCTATCCCCTCAAACCACTTCCTGTACACCCTTCTATATACTGCTGTTGTGATACCCTCCATCGGTGCCATCTCAACCGATACGGAAGGTTTTTCTGTTAATATATCATCCATAATGTTTCCCGGTATTATTCATATCATCTGCTGTTTACATTGCGAATGTATTCCTCTTTGGGTATCATCGGGTTTTCAAGACCTGCGATCGTTTCCTGAGAAAGGCTAAATGAAGAAGCATACTCTTCTCCTGCTTTTTCAAATCTGTCCAGGAGAGGATCCGCCACCGGAGCCGCCTCCGGGATATTCAGCAAAGGTGTTTCCGGTATGCACAGCATATCAGGGCCCCCGAAGCACACGTTGCACATTGCCTTCAGCCCGTCAAAATTTCCTTCCCAGTCAGGGAACCCGCATCCGCAGATCACAAGCGTATGAATCTTTGAAAAATCCGCTAAAGCCTCATGACGGACCGTTCCGTCCTTCTCCTGTACCATATTCATCTTTACCAGCGGAATGGTTCTGTCCAAAACCGCTTTCAGATGTGAAGGCATGCCATAGCAGTATAACGGAAAACTCCAGATGATCAGATCCGCCTGCCGATACAGATCAAGTATATCGTTCTGATCATCATCGATCACGCAATGTCCGTCCATGCGTGCCCAGCAGCCGAAGCACCCTCTGCAGGGTGCTATCTTTTTGTCGATCACATTTATCACGTTTATCTCATGCTGCCCATCCCTGTTTAATCCCTTCAAAAACCTTTCCGTCATGCGAAAGGTATCACTCTTCTTTTTGGGACTTCCGTTTAAGACCAGTACTTTCATCTTTCTCACCTATCCTTCACTTTTTCAGTTTATTGACCATATTTGCCAGGGACAGGAAGCTTTCAGACTTGACTACAGCTATCCCCTGGGCATCATCTCCAAGGACCACCAGCTGGTCCCCGGGAGATATATCAAACAGTTTCCTGGCCTTCGCGGGAATGACAATCTGTCCTTTGTCACCGACAGTGACCATCCCAAACAAATGCTTTCCCTTCGGAGGAACCGCCAGCCCCAGATTATCTTCGGGCTCGTAATTGGCCAGATCATCCAGCGACACCCCGAAGATGTCGGCAAGCTGTTTGCATTTATCTAGATCCGGAATACTGTCTCCTGCTTCCCATTTGGCTACGGACTGTCTGGTCACGCCGAGCTTTTCCGCGATATCCTCCTGCGTCATCTGTAATACTTTGCGCATCTGAACCAGATTATCCTTGAACATTTACGTTCTCCTTTTTCTTCTTGATCCCAAGCACTGCCCATCTGAAGAACGGGATCCTCGAAATAACGGCATACAAGCCGTAACCGAATGCAAATCCCGCCAGAAGACTCAATATGTAACATGCCGGTGCCGGAAGCAATCCGGGTTTGGCAATTATCAAAGCAACGGATGATATTCCCAGGTAATGGAACACATAGAGCCCGAAACTGTGAGAGGACATCCACTTCGTAAATGCATTTGCGCGATCGCCAAAGCGTGCAAATCCCGAAAGCATGGCAAGCGATCCCACATAAGCATCAAGTGCATACAGGAAACCTCTGTTGATCGGTTTATCTGCATAGTTTTCTCCGAAATACATGACGGTAAAAGCAATGCATAAGACCACGGCAAAGATGATAAGAGGCACTGCTATCCTCTTCAGCTTTTCCACCATTTCATCATTTGAGAAAACATAATACCCGAGAATGAAAAACACGAAGTATAATGCGATCCTGTAGACGGAAACGATAGGCATATTAAGGATCTGAGACGCACCCCAGATTGGGAATATAAAAAGTGCCATCAGCCACAGGGGAGTTTTCGCTCCGGCCGCCGTGAGTCTGCCTTTCTCGATCTTTCTGACGAGCACGAGCACCACGCAATATGCCCACAGAAGATGCATAAACCAGAGCACGCCGCTGCCGGATGCGACCATTATCAGGAAGATTACAGGCTTCGGAACGCCCTCGCTTACCAGCCCGTCAAAGCCTCCGCCCAGAGACATGCTCACATATCCCTGGATGAACTGGAAAACAAAAAGTCCTATCGTTGACGGAACCAGAAGTTTTAATGTTCTGGACTTAATGAATTCCCTGTCCGAATGTGAATCAAGATATAATCTGGCACTGATACCCGAAACCAGGAACAGTACCGGCATAAACCAGGGATAGACCAGATACATGAATGCATCGTAGTACTGGACCGGCAGATCAGTGATCCTGCCTAAGCCCCCGAGTACCCCCTCAGCGTTATACATGTAGAATACATGATAGATCACAACTATGATAACGGTGATCCACCTGATGTTGTCCAAGTAGTATTTTCTCATACTTATCGCACCTCCGCAATTATTATTAACATAATAATATGCGTACGACCTCCGGTAGTCCACCAATCAAACTTAACATTTTCCGACAGATCATGTCAGCTTTGGTTGCTTATATAACGAAGTCCGGACACCCGCTCACTTCCCTGATGATCCTGTAATCATCTATCTTACCGGAGACTGTTTCGTATGCACGGTCTGCGTACTACCGCATCGTAAGCCATGGGAATCCACAGTTCGTCTTTTCCTGCTTCAAATAAAGCCTGCGCACATACTCCCTGTTCCCAGGGATATCTCTGCATCGCAAACATGGCATAGATCACTTTTTTCATATATCGTGTTCATTTGTTTACAGCAGATCATATACTCCGTCTTCTGACAGGACTCCGCGCTTAAGATAAGCCGGCAGCAGTCCCGCCTCATCAAGTTCATAGTCCGATTTCCAGTCAGGACTCGTATAGTAAGCTTCAAGCTGTGACAGATCTTCCGGCGTCCCACTGCCGCTCCGGATCTTTTCGAACAGTTCCTCCATGGCGGTAATACGTTCAAATGCCTTTTCCTCGCTCTGTCCGATACCGAAGATATGCTTCTCCATGCTCTGTTTCAGGTCATGAGAATCATCTTCGATATGCGAAAGAAACGTAACAATGATCCCGGACTGAGGCACTACATAACACTTCTGCTTCCACTTGCCGTTAATGCTGAATCCGCCTCTGTATTTCCAGATATAGAATCCGTAACCGCCTTCGCGGTTCATCTGCTGTACCGACGTAGCCATATCCGTATATTCTTCAGATACGATCCTGACATTGTTGTATATACCCTTATCGCAGAGAAGAAGTCCGAACTTGCTCAGATCGTGAACCGAGAGACGCATGCCGGAGGCACCGTAGAAATACCCTTCCGGGGATCGGATATATTCATACGAGATAATGTCCATCGGGGCAAATATCCGCTGCTCAATAAACTCTCCAAGGTCGCATCCGAGAGCAGCGTGTAAAACGACACACATAAGATAAGCAGGTATATTGCTGTAATCGAATTCTGCCCTGTCAGGCTCCTCAATCCCGCAATTAAGAGAAAATTCAAGCCAGTTGTCTCCCGTGGGGCGGAACGGAAAACCTTTTACGGACATCGTAAGAAGCCGTCTGATACTGATCCCTGCAAACATATCCGACTGTTTCCGCGGGATCGATCCGAGCAGGCTTAATGGAATATAGTCAAGAAACGGTCTGTCGAGTTCAATTCGGCCCTCATCATAAGCAATCCCGACAGCTATGGACAGCACGGTCTTGGTCGCCGAGTAGATCTCATGAAGGTCGGTAGTATCACCGTAACTGTGTATAAGTGCTCCATCACGGTACACTTCCACGCCGAATACATTCCAGTCATTATCCTGAATATCTTTTATAAACCCGTCAAAATCCATATGTTTTTTCACAGAAGTCCGAGTGCCTTTTCCGCCAGAACAACAGTCTGGTCGATAGTCCTGTTCTCGTCCCGGTAGATCACATTAAACCCGGAGTTTTCCAGTTCATCATAACTCTCCTGCGAGCAGATCAGTTCAAGTCCCTGTCTGTAATTCTCCATTGCTTTCTCCGGATCCGGTTCCTCCATGATCAGCTGATAGAGGAACTGTTTCTCAGGATCGGGGCGGTCGAAAAATCTGTGAATGGGGATCTGCGGATCCGAGAGCATCACAAGCGTGTGCCCGATCGGAGCGATCCTGCGTAACGTTTCTATACTGATATTCGTATCAACGAATACCTTCCTGTTACGACTGCAGATCTCCGGCAGCATTCTGAGTTCCAGTATCTCACATTCTTTCTTTGCTCCATCGATCCAGTCCTTATATTCCTGCGGTGACCTTCTGATGAAGTCGTGCCAGTCGACCAGGTCCCTTGTATAGCAAAGGCACGGGAATTCTGCGGCATCAAGCTCGCCGTCATAATTATCGTGATAGTTCTCTTCGCATGCTATGCCATTATGTTTCTTCGCCAGAGCCTTCACCATCGTGGACTTACCGGCATACGAAGTTCCTATAATGAAATATGCGTTTTCAAAAAAAAGATTATCCATGTCCGTTATTTCATCACGATCAGTTCATATTCACGTGATCCTATCCCGAGTTTTTCCGAATGCTCCAGCGTCTCCGCCCAGGAAACATTGGGGTTGCTGTTGTGCCATACATCTCCGTGGTCATGGAAGTGTTCATCGGCCATGTTATCTCCCAGCTGACTGTTCCTTATGGGTTCGGCTTTCTGACACAGATCCACGCAAGCCTGGTCGAGAGCAACCGGGTCAAAGGAGGCCAGCATACCTATATCCGGAAGGATCGGTGCATCGTTTTCTCCATGGCAGTCACAGTTCGGTGACACATCCGTGATCAGACTGATATGAAAATTCGGTCTCCCATTCAGTACTGCATATGAATATTCTGCCATCTTCATCCCGAGCAACTGCGGTGCATTGGAATTCACGTTCTCTATCGCATCAAAGGCACATGCTCCGATACAGCGTCCGCATCCCTTGCACTTTTCGGGATTTATCCATGCTTTGTTATCCTTATACTCTATGGCGTCCGAACCGCATTCTTTTGCACATCTTCTGCATCCCTTACACATATCCGTAATGACATGGGGCTGACCGCTGTTATGCTGCTGCATCTTGCCTGCACGGCTTCCGCATCCCATGCCTATATTCTTGATCGCACCTCCGAAGCCGGCCTGCTCATGGCCCTTAAAGTGATTAAGAGAGATAAAGATATCCGCGTCCATGATCGCACGTCCTATATATGCTTCCTTGCAGTACTCCGCATTCGGTACAGGTACGGCTATGTCATCCGTGCCGCGCAGTCCGTCGGCAATGATGATCTGACATCCTGTCGTCACGGTGTTGAATCCATTGATATTCGCGCAGTCAAGGTGCTCAAGTGCATGCTTCCTGCTACCGGGATACAGCGTATTACAGTCGGTCAGAAAAGGCATTCCTCCCAGGTCCTTGACTACGTCAGCTACCGCCTTGGCATAGTTAGGCCTAAGATAAGCTAGATTACCCAGTTCTCCGAAATGCATCTTGATGGCTACAAATTTACCATCCATATCGATCGTGCCGATACCGGCCATTCTTATCAGTTTCTGAAGTTTTAATGTAAGGCTGACCCCCAGTTCGGTCCTGAAATCAGTGAAATATACTTTTGATCCACTTCCCATTTTAGTTACCCCTCCTTTATAAATTCATAGTCGATCAGCGTCATTTTATCATTGACCGGCTTTTCTTCTCCGACTCTTACAAAGCCGCATTTTTCATAAAGATGACAGTTCGCCGGTTCCTGCAGAATGGTCTCCAGCTTCCAGCAGGTCACCTCCGGCAGCTGTTCAAAAGCTTTCTGTATGGCCGTATAACCTATTCCGCGGTTCTGATACTCAGGCAGGATGAAGATCGGACTGATGAAGGAAATTCTTTTCTCATTCGGATCGTTATGTCCTATATTTATCGCGCCGACTCTTGCGCCGTCTTTCATGATGAAATAGTATTTCCTGTTTTCTACAGCATATCTTCTTCGGATCCTGTCAATGGATTCGATCGCAGGCGATCCCTCATCATGATATTTTTCATATAAGGGCATAAAGCTCCTGACCTGCATATCATACAGTTCGGGAATCTCCTCTTCGGTGACTTCCACAAGTCTTACTCTCCGCATCATGTCGCTAATGCTTTTATCCGGCAGGTTAAAGTATTCTTTTATCCTCCGGGCACAGATATCGGGGGTAAGACCGGTATTGTCTATCTTAATATAGTTTTTAAAAGTGACCTCCCCATCGTTGCTTACGAGACGGTAATGGGCATCTTCGTATATAAGCCTGTTATTCGAAATATCCAGGTCACGTTTGGATGCTTTGTTGCTCAGACGGTTCTCCGTCCTGTTTCTCCTAAGCCTCTCCTGCTGATTGGCCACAAGTTCAACGTAATAAACGCTGCCTCCTGTCGCTTCAAACTTATCGGAAAGGCTTCTAACGAACTCCCATTCCGAAGGCATATCAAACGCCATCATATAGGTGAAGATCAGCCCCTGATACTCAGTCTTCAGAAATTCGTCAAATATATCATCTCTCAGTTTGGAGATCAGAGATCCCTGAAAGCCGCCAAATACCTCCAGAACCGGCTCTATCATCATATGATTGTGAAAGAGCCTGAAATCCGTTATCTTCATCAGTTCCTGACCAACGGTCATCTTGCCGACTGCACCGCTGCCCAGTATCAATATCAGATCCATGCATTTACTCCTTCGGAATCTTCACCGACTTAACAAACAGAAAATCGGGTTTATGATACAGATCATCATATTCCGGATAGTTATTATGAATCTCCGGAGTAGGAAATGGCTCGGCCATCTTCAGTATCATGAATCCCGCATCAGCCAGTGTATTTACGATAGTTGAAAACATTCTGTGATACTTCTGAACGCCTTCAACGAACCAGGTCGAATCATTTCTCTGTTCCACACAGTAATTCGCAAGGTTCGCATGTATCTTGGTTCCGTTTTCATCACGCGTCCAACGGTCACCGTCACCTGAATAGCAGGTATTGACGGGATGCTCCTGTGAAAACAGAAATATGCCGCCCTCATTCAAAAGCTCATAAACGGCCGAAACGACACCCGTAAAGTCTTCGACATAATGAAAAGCCAGTGAACTGATCACCACATCGAACTTCTCCTCTATGCTTCCGATATCTTCCATCGGGATATTAAGATACCGGATATTCGGATCGCTGTTCTCAGTGCGTGCCACCTCCAGCATCTTCTCGGATATATCAACACCGACAACTCTGACGGCACCCTGATCGATATACTCCTTGCAGTGCTCACCGAATCCGCAACCGAGATCCAGTACTCTTTTCCCCTTCAGCTCCGGAAGGAGCATCTTAAGCGTCGGTATTTCGAACAGATTATTGGCATTAACCTCGCGATCCCGGAGCTTACTGTACCCTTCGAAAAAGGTCTTATTATCATATATGTTCTGTTTCGCCATCGTCACATATCCTTACCTGTTAATATACTCCGTTATATGGCTGAGGATTTCAGGCATGCGCTCTATGTCAGTCAGCGCATT
>CAMONC010000071.1 GCA_946620235.1 uncultured Lachnospiraceae bacterium
ATTGATTCGATGCTGCCTGAGGAACTCGGTGATATGTACCCCGAGTTTGCTGACTTCGCATCGGAATGCAGATTTTCCGGTTGCTCGCACACACACGAGCCCGGATGCCGCGTGGCGGAGGCTGCACAGTCAGAAGATATATCCCGGCTCCGCTATAACCGTTATAAACGTTTCTATGAGGAACTTAAGCGAATCAGGAGATACTGAGATATGAAGAATGGCAAATACGTAATAGCGTATCTGATCCATGAGCTTGGCGACTATTATTGCAAGGAGATCGAGATGGGAGCCTTGCAGCGTGCGGAGGAGGAGAATGTTAATCTGGTCTTTCTCCCCGGCAAGTTTATGGACAGACCGCAGTCTGCCGAGACGAGATATGAGTATCAGTATAATACACTCTATAGTTTGGTCATCGAGGATAACGTCGACGCCGTGGTCATAGCCGCCGATTGTATAGGCAATTATTCGAGCCGTGAGAAAATAGAGGAGTTCGTGCATCTGTATGATGAGATCCCCAGTGTACTGATAGCCAGCAAACAGCCCGGTAAATCATGCATATGCTACGACAATTTCAAGGGTATCGAAGCAGGTGTCGAATATCTGATAGATGTAAAGGAATGTACTAAATTTGCAATGCTGGGTGGCCCCACGTCCAACACGGACTGCGTGGAGCGTAGGGAAGCGCTGGTTCAGACGCTGGCCAAGCGGCGTATTACTTTTACCGAGAAGAATTATACGGAGGGTGACCTGACCAGGCATTGTCATGATGCGTGCAGGGAGCTGCTCGACAATAACCCCGGAGTGGAAGTGATCTTCTGCGTTAATGATGAGAGTGCAGTGGCTCTGTATGATGTCCTCGAGGAGAGAGAGCTTGTTCCCGGCAGGGATATATATGTACTCGGTTACGACAATTCCCGTGTAGCCGGTCAGATGAGACCGTCGCTGTCCAGCATATGGGCTGATCCGATGGAACTGTCGAGACAGGCCTTCGATATGGCCCTCAACCTGATCAGAGGCCGCAAAACTCCCAGCAGATCGCTTGACACCATGCTGGTCAGAAGAGATTCCTTCGGATCCGAGGTTGAACACTTCGATCTAGAGGATATGGACACCGACAGGATCAAGGCTCTGTACAATAAGGTATTCTATCGTCTGCAGGGTGCCAGGGGAATAGAGTATAAAGCTTATAAAAAGGTCATCCGTAGCTGTATGTCACTGATGGCAGCCCGTGAAAAGGATGTTTCCATCCATGAACAGCTTAAAGAAGATTTCAGGGAGGCGCTCGATACCGGAATACTCATGTACGCGGATATGGAGACTCTTTTGGATGTGATGGACGAGATATATACCAGGATATCGGCCGGAGAGGAGCGCAGGCAGGACCGCCGGGAGGTCCGTCAGGCTTACAGCGATCTCTTCAGGATGCTTATCTTCAAACAGCAGGAGACCATCAGGGATATCGTTGAGACCAACCAGTCCATGGATTTTTCCATTAAAATGGTAGCCCGGGATATCATGCAGTTTGAGAACGGCTATGATCAGAACTACTCGATCCCGTTAAAGAATCTTCCGTATATGGGCATACGTAACGCATATCTGTATATGCTGGAGAAACCGGTCGTTCATCTCGACGGGGAGAAGATGGATATGCCGGAGTACTTCTATCTGAAGGCCGTGATGAAGGACGGTGAAGTCAGGAATATAACCGCCTCCAGTCAGAAGACATCCATATATGACCTGTATTGTAATGATTATATGGGTGATGACAGATACAGCATGACCATGCTTCCGCTGTATTCCACGGATGAGGTATACGGATATATACTGTGTGATGTCAGTGATCAGATCCTCGATAACGGTGAGATACTGGTCAATCAGCTGTCAGCCGCATACAGAATGCTGCACGTTCTGTCCCGCGCGCAGGAGATCATGGATCAGCTTGAGCAGACCAATGATGTTCTGAAGCGTAACAATATCTTTTTAGACAGTCTCTCCAGGATTGACCAGATGACGGGTATATTTAACAGACGCGGGTTCTATGAAGCAGCGGAGGAATTCCTTACGGAGACATTATCGGACGGTGCTCATTATATGGTAATGTATGTCGATATGGACAACCTGAAGATTGTGAACGACCGCTATGGGCATGACGATGGTGATTTTGCCCTGATCAAGATAGCCGAAACCCTGCATGATGCTTTGGGAGACGAGGACGGAGTCATCGGCAGGATAGGCGGAGATGAGTTCGCATGTATAGTACGCGGAACGGAGGGACCGGAGAGCATCAAGAAAAAGTTCAAAGACAGCTTTGATTCTTTTAACCGATCCAGCGATAAGCCTTATAATATTACCGCTTCTGTCGGGATATACAGGATAGAGGAACCTGACATGAAGCTGGAGGAAGCATTGGCATTGGCCGATGAGGATCTCTACAGAGAGAAGCAGAAGAGAAGCAAGAAGATAGCCAAAGACTGATTATTGGGAGTAGATTATGGGAATCGTTTTTTACGAAAAAGAAAGAGTATTCAAGCTTGATACCAAAGCATCCACATATGTGATCGGCATAGTGGATGAGGAGGGTTTCATAGGTCACGCATATTACGGACCCCGTATAGATGATGCGAACGTGGGTTATCTCATGAGAACAGGCGAGGGGCCTTTTGTACCGTCGAAAAACGGGAGAGACAGGACATCATTCCTGGATACTTTTCCGATGGAATATCCGACACACGGAGTCGGGGACTTCAGGGATGATGCGATATCCGTCAGGACAAAGGGCGGAAATACCGCGCTTCAGTTAAGATACGTATCTCATGAGATAACAGCAGGAAAGCCGGCCATACCGGGACTGCCTGCCACGTTCGGCGAGAACGGCGTATGTTCGACACTGATGATCAAATGCACCGACAAGGATCTGAAACTGGATGTGATCCTGTACTATACGGTATTTGAAGACACGGATGCCATCGCACGTTCCGTAAAAGTGATTAATAACGGCAGTGATGATATATATCTGACCAGAGTCTTAAGCGCTGCGATCGATATGGATAATGAGGATTACGACCTGATCACCCTGCACGGATCATGGGCAAGAGAGCGCCGCATCAACAGACGCCCTCTCACGACAGGTTTTCAGGGGCTTAATTCCGTCAGAGGTGAATCCAGCCATCAGGATCATCCGTTTATGGCGGTACTTGAGCATGATGCGAATCAGGACAGAGGCGAGGTATACGGATTCTCATTTGTTTATTCCGGCAATTTCCTTGCGGAGTGTTATGTAAACCAATTCGATTCGGTCCGTGTTCTGATGGGCATCAATCCCGTGGATTTCTCATGGCTGTTAAAGAGCGGCGAAGAATTCCATGCTCCCGAGGCAGTGCTGGTTCACTCATCTGAGGGCCTGGGCGGAATGACCAGATCTTTCCATGATCTGTACAGACAGCATCTGATCAGAAGCCCGTATAAGGACCGTAAACGCCCGATACTCATCAATAACTGGGAAGCTACGTATTTTAACTTTGATACCGATAAGCTGATAGCTATCGCCGATCAGGCTTCAAAGCTCGGCATAGAGATGCTGGTCATGGACGATGGCTGGTTCGGTTACAGAGAGGATGATAATACTTCTCTGGGAGACTGGATCGTCAATGAATCCAAGCTGAAGGGCGGACTTAAGTACCTGGTGGATGAGGTAAACAAGCGCGGGATGAAATTCGGTATCTGGTTTGAACCCGAGATGATATCACCGGATTCGGATCTCTACAGAGCACATCCCGACTGGGCCATAGCCATACAGGGCAGAGAACCTGCGAGATCACGTAATCAATATGTACTCGATCTGACCAGACCGGAAGTGGTGGATTACACCTATAACCAGGTGAGTACGATCCTTCACAGCGCGAATATCGAGTATGTGAAATGGGATATGAACAGACAGCTGACCGATATAGGCAGTGCAACTTTGCCCGCAGAGCGGATGGGAGAGTTCTTCCATCGTTATATGCTGGGTGTATATGAACTTCAGGAACGCCTGATCACGGAGTTCCCGAATCTGCTTCTGGAGAACTGTTCCGGCGGCGGAGCCCGTTTCGATGCGGGTATGCTGTATTACAGCCCGCAGATATGGTGCTCTGATGATACCGATGCGATCGAGAGATTATCCATCCAGGAGGGTACATCACTGGTTTATCCGCTTTCCACCATGGGTGCCCATGTGAGTGACTGTCCGAATCATGCACTCGGCAGAACCACACCTTTCAGAACGAGAGGATATGTGGCGCTGGCCGGTACTTTCGGATATGAGCTGGATGTGACCCGTATCCCCGAAGAGGATCGGAACATGATCCCGGCACAGGTGGATATGTATCACAAGTATAACGACATAGTGCGAATGGGAGACTATTATCGTATCGCATCGTATTATGATAATCATGAATTTGATTGTTATATGGTCGTATCCAAAGATAAGACCGAAGCACTCATGACCTATATACAGGTATTAAACAGGATCAATTATCACTCGCGCAGGATCAGGCTAAAAGGACTTGACCCGCAGAAGAAATACCGCATAACATATGTGGATGAGGAAGACCAGGCAGCCGTGGGCAATGATCCGGGGCGTACATACAGCGGAGAAGTGCTGATGAACGCAGGTCTGCTGATACTCAATCCCTGGGGATGGGGTGATTTCAAAGGCAGACTGATAAGCATACAGGCAGTATAAAGATATAGAACGGACAGGATAAACGAGGAGAAGATATGTCACAGGATCAAAGAATAATAGCAATAGCCGGCACAGGATACGTGGGATTATCGAATGCGATACTCATGGCACAGCACCACAAGGTGTATGCGGTTGACATAATACCGGAAAAGGTAGAGATGATCAATAACCGTAAATCACCGATCGTGGACAAGGAGATAGAGGAATACCTTGCCGGTCATGAACTGGATCTGACAGCCACGCTGGACGGGGCAGCGGCATATAAAGATGCCGATTTCGTCGTGATCGCGGCACCGACTAACTACGATCCTCAGAAGAACTTCTTTGATACATCGGCGGTGGAGGCTGTGATAAAGCTCGTGCTTGAGGTCAATCCCAATGCGGTCATGGTCATCAAGTCCACGATCCCCGTAGGTTATACGGAGTCCGTCAGACAGAAGTTCGGTACGAAGAATATTATTTTCTCACCCGAGTTCCTGCGCGAAGGTCGTGCACTGTATGACAACCTCTATCCGTCACGTATCATCGTCGGGACCGATCTGAATGATCCGGAGCTTAAGGCACGTGCGGAAGAGTTTGCGCATCTGCTCGAAGAGGGAGCGCTCAAGGACGATATAGACGTGCTCATCATGGGCACTACAGAGGCCGAAGCGGTTAAGCTTTTTGCCAATACATATCTGGCACTGCGTGTCAGTTATTTTAACGAGCTTGATACTTATGCAGAGGTAAAAGGACTGGATACGAAGTCGATCATAGAGGGTGTATGCCTAGATCCCAGGATCGGAACTCACTACAACAATCCGAGCTTCGGATACGGCGGATATTGCCTGCCCAAGGATACCAAGCAGCTGCTCGCCAACTACTCCGATGTACCGGAGAATCTCATAGAGGCCATAGTCAATGCCAACCGAACCCGTAAGGATTTCATCGCAGACAGGGTACTGCATGCGGCGGGCTACTATGAGGAGAGCGAAGTATATAACAGTGCCAAAGAGAAGGCTGTAAAGGTCGGAGTATACAGACTTACCATGAAGTCGGGCTCGGATAACTTCCGCCAGTCTTCGATCCAGGGCATTATGAAGCGTATCAAGGCAAAAGGAGCATCGGTCATTATATATGAACCGACCCTCGAGGACGGAAGCACTTTCTTCGGCAGTCTGGTGGTAAATGATCTGGAGAAGTTCAAGTCAGAGTGTGATGCCATCATAGCCAACAGATATGATTCTGTGCTAGATGACGTGCAGGATAAGGTTTATACCAGAGATATCTTCAGGAGAGACTGAGATATTCTTCCGCATCATTTGGGATGTCATCGAGATTATCACTGCCCGTATCTACATCTACGGGCTGTTTCTTAAAGAGAATATCATACATAACGGGTATTATGAAAAGCGTCATCAGCGTGGCGTAAGCGAGACCGCCGGCTATGACGAGTGCCATGCCGCGTCCGAGCTGTGCTCCCATATCATCGCCTATGATCAGATTTGATTCTGCCAGTATGGTGGTGAGTGCGGTCATCAGGATGGGACGCATACGTGCCTTACCTGTAGCGATCAGGGCTGTATGTCTGTCGAGCCCTTCTTTTCTCAACTGGTTTACATAATCTACAAACACGATACCGTTATTCACGACCGTTCCCATCAGAACGATGATACCCATGATACTTATAACCGAGAGGTTCTCATGAGTGATCCACAGTGCGATGAAGCCTCCCGTGAATGCAAGCGGGATAGTGAACAGTACTATGAAAGGACTTAAGAAGCTCTGGAACTGTGCCACCATGACCATATACACGAGCAGGAGTCCCAATGCCAGGACCAGAGCCATCTGTTTAAGCATCTGAATGACCGTGTCGTATTCACCGCCCATTTCTATGGAATAACCCTGAGGAGGAGTGTAGGCATCCAGTTTCGGCTGCAATTGCCTGGTCAGGAGGGTGAGATTGTATCCGTCTTCTACTTCAGCCGTAACGGTCATGTATCTGGACTGGTTCTTGCGGTCTATGGTGCTTAAGCTGTCGTTGATCTCGACTTTTGCAAACTCCCTCAGCTTATGAGTTTCCGTCACTGTATCGTAGTCTTCATCCGTCTTCTGTACGTCGAATTCGTAGTCCAGTATGTTCTCATAGGTCAGCGGATCGAGATCGTTGACTACCACAATATCCATATCTATACCGTCTATGGTGATGGTGACGGCACTTTTCTCGTGAGTCAGCTTGGCATTTATGTCCTGATAGATCTGGACGACGTTGAGTCCCAGACTCATGGCTGCATTCTTGTCTATGCTTAAGTGCAGCACTTTATCGGCATCCTCCTCACCGTTGGATACATTCTTATATCCCTCGATGGATTCGACCATGTCGCAGATGTCGTGAGTGATATCCTTGAGGGTGTCTATATCCTGGCCGTATACGTTGATGGACAGTCCGGATCCTCCGGTCAGCTGATCCATTTCGGAAGAAAGGGTCTCAAGCTTGAAATCCACATCCATATCCGATACGGAATCCTCTATCTCGGACATGATCCTGCGGATCTCTTCATCGCCTGCATTCGGATCCTCGGTCATCATCATAAATGACATCGTACGGAAGTTATCGGGATTTTCGGCAGCCTGAGATACCATCAGTGTCTCATCACCTCCGGCGAGTACTCCGATGGAGCCGATGCCGTCTATGGTCAGCAGTCTTTCTATTACGGCATCTGTCTGTTCATATGCCTCTTCACGGGTTGTTTCCTCAGGATACTCTATAGTAGCCTGGAGCTGATTCATGGTCATATCGGGGATAACGACTATACCCATACGGATGACCAGCAGACCCGAGAGCGCGAGCAGGCCCAGAGCTGTCAGGATCGGTACGTATTTATGGGCCAGACAGAACTCAAGGGCTTTGCCGTACCATCCCATGACTTTATCGAATAACTTGTGTTCTTTTTGCTTGGAGCTGCGTAGTAAAGTGGAACCTGCAGCGGGTACTACTGTCAATGCGATCAGCAGTGAAGCCATCAGACAGAACACGATAGTCAGACACATCGGCGTCAGGAGATCGTTGACCAGACCTGAAGTATAGATCATCGGCAGGAACACGCATACCGTGGTCAGGGTGGAAGCGGTGATCGCTCCGGCCACCTGCCTGGCTCCCTGGACAGCGGCCCTCGGAGCTTCTATGCCCCGGCTCCTGAGCCGGTATATATTCTCGATGACGACTATTGAGTTATCCACGAGCATGCCGATACCCAGTGCAAGACCCGATAGCGACAGCATGTTGAGGGATATATGTGAGAAATACATACATACCAGAGCGGTCAGCACGCTGACGGGGATGCTTATGGCTACGACCAGAGTGGGTTTGAAATCCTTGAGGAAGAGCGCAAGTATCAGTATGGCCAGAGCGGCACCTATAGCCATGGACTGGAGAATGCTCTTCACGATCAGGTCGATATAGTCACCCATATCAACAAGCGTGGTTACACTGACTCCCGGATGCATGGATATGAGTTCGTCGGATGCCTGTGCGATGGTCTTGCTGACATCGTTGGTGCCGGCCGTGCTTGTCTTGAATATCGATAAAATAACAGCCGGTTGATTACCAAGTCGAACATAAGAATCTTCGGAATTATCGATAACCGTGATGTCAGCTACGTCACCGAGCCTGACATCGCCTACTTTATTTATATTGGTCAGGACTATGTTCTCGAGTTCGGATACTTCCTCGTAATTCTGACCGACCTTGACCAGCCAGGAGTTGTCGAGTTTATCGTCTATGTAGCCTGCGGGCATCTCGAAGTTCTGGGCGTAGATCAGGCCGGTCAGGGCTTCGAGTGTCAACAGCTGGTCGGCATTGGCGTTGTGCTGTGCTTCCGCTTTCTGTTTCTCGTAGGACTTCACCGCATCGTTATAGTCATCCCAGCCGTCCTGAAGCTGCTCTTCTCCGTCGGCTATGGATTTCCAGCCGTCGTTGATCTGCTCCTGACCATCCTCTATCTGATCCCATCCCGAGTCTATCTGCTCCTGAGCCGATTCAAGCTGATCCTTCGCGGAATCGAGCTGGGCCTGAGCCGATTCGAGCTGAGTTTTGCCTATCTGGAGCTGTGCGTCTGCGCTGCCGAGGGACTCGGCGGCTTCCAGTTTTGAGCGCTCGAGCTCCGTATATCCGCTTTCTACCTGTCCCTGAGCTTCATTAATTGCCGATCTGAGAGCGGAGATAGTAGCTTCGGTAGTGGTTACCTGTGTTGCGAGGCCGGTCTTTTGTGTTTCAAGTTGGGATTTTTTTGATACCAGATCGGCTTTTGTCGCCGTGATAGTGTCTTTGGAAGCTAAAAGTGTCTGAGCCTGAATGAGTTGATTGTATTGCGCTGTCTGTTCATCATTTGCGGTTCCCGCATCTATTAAAGATTGAAGAACTGCAATGTTATCCGTCAGGGTGGTGCCCGGGAAAGTAGTCTCTATATTCGCTATCTGAGTCAAAGCGGCATCTGCCTGAGCTATTCCGCTGTTTATCTGATCCAGTCCGCTGTTTACCTGATTCAGCCCGCTCTGCAGCTGAGGAAGCTGTGCTTCGGCCTGAGTCAGCTGCGTTTTGAGTGTAGCCACCTGAGCCGATGCCTGGTCGAGCTGGAAGCTTAAGTCGGCCATCTGTTGGTTGGCTTCGGCTTTTTTGTCATTGAGCTCGGTTTCACCTTTTTCCAGATCCGCACGGCTGTTGGCCAGATCATTCCTGTTCTTATCGAGTTCTGCTTTATTGTCGTTTAACTCGTTCTGACCGTCTATCAGCTCCTGTTTGCTGTCGTTGAGTTCCTGCTGTGATTCGGCCAGTTTGGCCTTGTTATCTTTGATGGTATCCTCGGAGTCATGGAGCTGCTGCTCGGCCTTTTCGAGCTGTTCGACTGCCGAAGCGAATGAATCGTCAACAGTAGCGAGTATCTTATCGTTGAGCTTGTCGACTTTGGCTGGATTCAGTTCCACCTGGATGGTCTTATCCACGAGACCGAGCGTGGTAACGCTGGCTACACCGGCCTGTTTCTCATAGTAAGGAGTGACATCATCGCGAATGAACTGTGAAAGCTGGTCCATCTCCATGCCATCCATGCTGACAGCCAGATAGACGCTGGCCATCATATCGGTGCTGAGTTCTATGATAGAGGGAGTGCCTGCATCATCGGGCAGATACGGTTCGAGAGTATTAAGTGCACTTGAGACTTTGACCATGGCGCTGTCGAGGTCGGTTTCATCGGTAAACTCGAGCTGTACCATGCCGTAATTCTCATTACAGATGCTGTATATGTTCTTGATACCGGTGATGGTGCCCAGTGAACTCTCCATCGGCTCGCATATTTCGGCTTCGATCTTTTCGGAGCTGGCGCCTGGATAGGTGGTCAGGACCAGCAGATAAGGCAGCGAGATCTCGGGCAGGAGATCGAGCTGCATGTTGATCATACTGACTACACCCAAAACGATGGCTACTATGACACCTACCAGCACGGTGAAGGGCTTTTTTACGCTGAATTTCGACATATTGTGAATTATAAACGCAGTAAAACGTTTTAGCAATGAAACTGCTTATAAACTTTTCATAAAGATTTGTATTCGGAAGTTTTTGATTTCCCGGGGCGGGATTATCTGATAAGATAATTGGTAGTCTTGATAATCTGAAATCTATGAACGGAGATCACTTTATATGAATAAGAGTATCCATATTAATATGGTTAGACGTTTACTGTGTACTTTATGTGCGTTAATCCTGATGATCGGTGTTCCAATGCAGGGATACTGTGCCGAAGCCGACAGTGCAGCGGATGCTGCCACGGCTGCGGAGACTGGCGCTGCCGATGCTGAAGGGACTGATACAACCGGTCTTGCTGCTCCGGCTGAGTTCAGGGCTGTTTGGTTCTCTTTCCGTGACTGGCAGACCTATCTTAAAGGGAAAAATGAGAGTGACTTCCGCGGTGCATTCAATACGGTATGCCGCAACACCGCCGATAATGGCCTGAATACTATCATCGTTCATGTCAGATCCCATAATGATGCGGTATATCCGTCGTCCTGCTATCCGTGGAGCGATGAGATGCTTGGCGGTAATCCCGGTTTTGACCCGCTGGCCGATATTGTGGAGATTGCGCATGCTAACGGTCTGAAGGTTCATGCATGGATCAATCCTTACGGATACCGTAACGGTAAGTATTGCGGCGACAGAACGCTGGCTACTCAGGAGAATATCCTTGCCGGTATCAGAGAGATACTGAACAACTACGCGGTTGACGGGATACATTTCGACGATTATTTCCCTCCGCTCGGAGCTTCGACACACAATACACTGCTTAAGAGCGTCTATGAGACTGTGCACAGCTATGGCAAGCCCTTCGGCGTGAGCCCGGCCGGAAATATAGATAATAACAGAAAGAACGGAGTCGATGTGGATACGTGGCTGTCCACGACCGGATATATAGATTACATCTGCCCGCAGATCTACTGGAGCAATGCGTATGGGAAAGCGGGTAACGTGACGATGTACAGTGACAGGCTGGCAGCCTGGAAGTCGATCAATAAGGCCGGCATACCCATGTATATCGGTCTGGCCGCATACAGAGTCGGTGAAGTGTCGAAGTCCGATCCCGGATGGAGCACGAGAAACAATAACCTTTCGTCTCAGGTGAATGAACTGCGAGCGAACGGACTGGGCGGATATGTGCTCTTCTCGTATTCTTCGATAGTCAGTACGAAGTGTGCTACTGAGATGCAGAATCTGCGTGCGATAAACTGAAAGCCCAAGTCTTATCCGTGCACATCAGCTGTCTGTGTGCACCAAACTGATCCCGAAGCCCTCACATCTGGAATCCAGCACTCTGTACATATCGTTTATCAGATCCTCACTGAAGAAAGCCCTGCGGTTATAGACCGTGCAGACATGGGCGAATTCTTCGGGGCTGAGTGACCTGTGTTTCTTCACATACATCACTGTCATGAGCAGCAGCATGGATGTATGTATGATCCCGAGTCTTGCATTCCGTAGAAAGCTGTAATCCTCGTAAGTTTTAAGCCAATACTGGTATAAATAGTAGCAGTAGTATGCCCGGAGGTACGTCACCGTCTCCGGATAAGTTTCCGTAAGATCGCGGCAGGCTCTTTTCCAGCCGTTCTCGCTGGCCACATCCCTGTAGTATTTTTTGAAATACAACTGAAAAAGCTCATACAGTCTCGGATTTGTCTTCCTGAGTCTGTCGTGGTACAGGCTCGTATGTGCAAGAGAATCGACTTCCGCAGCGGTAAGCGGGAATATATGACGCATGTTATCTGAAGACATCGAACCGTCGAACACATCCGGCTTGCCCGGGAACTCCACGCCGAACGGGTGTGCAGCATAATAGCCTTCATCCCCATGCAGGTATGCGTTCTGCAGATCTGAGGAATAGGTGTCGATTGCATCAAGTACGGATATGAGTTCATCGTATGTCCGTACTTGCTGCAATGCATCTATGAACGAAGCCCGGATTGATACCAGAGTGCTCAGAAAAGCACTGTCGTCATTGGTCATCGTCTTTTCACTGTCCTCCGGTCCTTCGGTCTCCGTAAGGATCAGGTTTTCTGCATGGCTGACGAGCATCATGGATGCTTCCAGGCATGACAGGTCGAGGTACCGCTCTTCGAAATCGCCGTAGTTGCGATAATATCGGGGATATGAGCGGCATGTCTCCGGTATATATTCATGACCTCGGGCCAGCTGGAGAGAGCATAGCCCGTTTTTGCTATGGAAAATACACTCGCCGCAGGATGAGTTGAACACGGGTACAGAGTGTTCGGACATGGCCAGCATAAGCCTCATTTTGAGAAGAACACTCTTTTCGGCCTTATAACGGGCGACATCATCCTCATCCAGAGGGATAAGCCATCCCATGCAGCAGGTTTCCCTGCATTTCCCCTCCAGACATTTGAAGTTTTCGAAGTAAGAAATCTGATGGATATTCATAAATAAAACCCTTTCGATTTCGTAGGCGGAAACCCACTGCCCTTGGGCGG
>CAMONC010000072.1 GCA_946620235.1 uncultured Lachnospiraceae bacterium
TGCCTATCAGGGCTTTAATGCTGTCGGCATTGGGCCCTATAACGCCTATTGTCTTTATCTTATCGATATTGAGCGGAAGCGTCTTTTTGTGATTATCAAGAAGAACTATCGACTCTCTGGCCGCTTTTAGCGAGAGTTCCACATGCTCGGGGCTTTCCACTTCTTCATATGGTACCGAATCATACTTGCTTCCATCCATGATACCCAGCAGATATCTGGTGGTAAACAGCCTGACAGCAGCCTCTGTGATCTGCTCCTCTGTCACCAGCCCCTGTTCGTAGGCACTCATCATATGGAGATATGTGTTACCGCAGTTTAAGTCGCAGCCGTTCTCCAGTGCGAGTGCAGCTGATTCCTCGGGTGTGGATGTTACCATATGCTTGGTATGGAAATCCGCGATCGCCCAGCAGTCCGAAACTACATGGCCCTTGAAGCCCCATTTCTCCCTGAGGATGTCTTTAAGCAATGTCTTGCTTCCGCAGCACACTTCACCGTTGGTACGGTTATACGCACCCATGACGGATTCCACATCGCCCTCTTTGACCAGAGTCTCAAATGCAGGCAAATATGTTTCCTCCATATCTTTGCGGCTTGCGATCGCATCAAACTCGTGCCTGATACCCTCGGGACCGGAGTGAACGGCATAATGCTTGGCGCATCCCGCCGCCTTCAGTTCACCCTCTTCTCCCTGAAGACCTTCTACGAAAGCCAGACCCAGTCTGGATGTCAGATATGGATCTTCACCGAGTGTCTCATGTCCGCGTCCCCATCTGGGATCTCTGAATATGTTTACATTGGGAGACCAGAATGTAAGTCCCTTGTATATGTCTCTGTCCCCGTGCTTAGAGCTGGCGTTGTACTTGGCCCTGCCCTCGGTTGCCACACAGGCACCCTCTGCCTTAAGAAGATCGGCGTCAAATGTGGCTGCCATGCCTATAGCCTGCGGAAATACCGTGGCCACACCGGCACGTGCTACACCATGCAAACCCTCGTTCCACCAGTTATATGCCGGGATACCGAGTCTTTCATTGGCCGGTGCATCATACTTCAGCTGCTCTGCTTTTTCTTCCAGGGTCATCTGCGCTACCAGTGCCTCGGCTTTCGAGCGTGCTTCAGCCCTGGCTTTATCTCTTAAATCATGTTTATTCATTGAATACCATTATCCCTTCGATCGCGGCAATGCTCGGCATTAACCCTTCACTGCACCAACCATGAAACTCTCCTGGATACGTCTGCTCATGAATACATACGTAATGAGCATCGGGAAAGTCGCAAGCACAAGTCCGGCTCCTACCAGACCCCAGTCGGTTATGTTGCTGCCCTTGAGGTTTGAAACGAAAACGGGCAAAGTATAGTGTGCTTCATTTGCAAATACGCTTGAAAACATGAACTCGTTCCAGCATTGAAGGAATATGTATATACCCATCGTAGCCAGCGCAGGTTTCATGAGAGGAACTATGATGTGGAAGAAAGTCCCCCACGCTCCGCATCCGTCAATGCAGGCCGATTCATCCAGTTCCCTGGGAATATCATTCATAAACCCGGTACAGACCATGATCGCCATCGACAGCGAAAACGCCGCGTAAGGGATTATGAGTGCCGCATAACTCTTCAGGATATGCATCGATCCGAAGATGGAATAGATGGGATAAAGTGCAACATGCATCGGGATCGTGATTCCCAGCATGAAGATGCTGTTTAATGTCTGGCTTCCCTTCCATGCTATCCTGGTGATCGCATATGTAGCCATCAGTCCTGCGACCAGGCAGATGATGATGGTAGCAGCGGCAACCAGAACACTGTTGGAAAAGCACTTTTCAATACCGCCGTTGGCAAAGAAATGCCTCATGGCAGGTTTGCCGGTCTTCTTACCGAGCTGGAATACTCTGGCGTAGTTGCTCCAGAGCCATTCTTTGGGAAGACCGATAACATTGGATCCCGTGATCTCTTTGGAACTCTTAAAAGAGAACGTAAGCAGATAGTAAAGCGGGAACAGATCAATCAAAAGCCAGACAACAAGTCCAACATATATCAGTGCATCAACGACTTTATTCGTTTTCTTTACACTGTACATTTCTGTGTTATATGAAAAAACATCACTTTTTGCCATAGGGATCTCTCTCCTTAAACAACCAGTTTATGAGGATAGCAAAGCCAAAGCACATGATGATCATAATGACCGCTATGGCACTGGCTATACCACCCGCGTTGTGAAATGCATAACGAACCAGAAGCAAGCTGGGAACCTTGTAGGAACAGTTATAGGCATCCTTTGCAAATACCTTGATAAGATCGTACGACTTGAGTGATCCCGTGATAGCAAATATGATGCTGACCTTTATGATCGGCTTGATAGTAGGAATAACAACATATCTGTCGACCTGTCCGGGGGTTGCTCCGTCAAGCATGGCGGCTTCACGAAGCTCCGGTGATACGCCTTTGATCCCGGCATACATAAGGAGCATATGATATCCGACATACTGCCATATCGTAGGAATGAAAACAGCCAGAAGAGCCGTCTTCGGATTTCCCAGAAGTCCTTCGGGCGGAACCGAGATACTGAGAGCTTCAGCAGCCTTGGTCACAAGACCGTAGATGGGATTGTATATTTTCTCCCACAGCATACCGATTACTACCGCGGAAATAAGCACCGGTGCAAAGTATACCGAGAGATAGAAACGTTCGCCTTTAATTCCTTTACCCAGCATCAGTGCGAGGCCCAAAGCCAGCGGCAGCTGGATAAATACGGACAGAGCCGCAAGTATCAACGCATTGAGTACAGCCCTTCCGAAATCGTATTTCGAAGAAAACAGATCAATATAATTCTGAAATCCGACAAAATCTCCGGGATCCGTAAACTGGGGGTATACATACATACTATGATGTATTGAAGCGAATATCGGGTAGATCAGTATACCGACAAACAGGATCAGCGCCGGAAGCAAAAATAGAAAAATGGTAAGAGGTTTGAATTTTTTGTGCATGATCATATCCTTCCGTAGTCAGGGATAATGATTAAATAAATACGGCCTCTCCCATCCTCATTTGGGAGAAACGGGAAAGGCCGTTTTGACTTTTTTACTCGCGATTCTCTTCGAGAATTGCTCATTGAATTATGGACTCGAAACTACCTCGTCTTATAATTCAGATTATCTGATAGCGCTTGATGTTTCGTCGATGAAGCCCTGACCGTCAAGCTCTTTGCCATAAACCTTAGCAACAGCATCGAGGTAAGGATCCTTGTCAACTGCGCTCATCGCTGTATCACCAAACAGAACATATGCATCAGCATTTGCACAGATCTCAGCTACAGACTGGGTCAGAGGATTGATCGCACTGGTATCACCATAAGGGATCCAAGCGGGAAGTCCGCAACCATCAAGATATCCGTAGTGGCAGATCAGTTTTCCAAGCTCTGCAGCATACTCAGCTGCTACTTCTGCGTTAGGAGAAGAAGCGGTAACTGCAAGAGTATCGGAAGGACCACCGATGAGCTGTCCAAGTTTGGACTTGCTGGAATCGATTACAGGGAACTCAGTAACCTGAACCTTAGGAAGGAACTCAGCATCGTTTGCGAAGTCAGCGCAGTTCCATGTACCGTTCTGATAGAACGCGGTTCTTCCTGCCATAAAGTTAGCCTTAACTTCGTCATTGCTTAAGGAAGCACCTGCAGGATCGAAGTAACCCTTGTCGATCATTTCCTGGAAAGTATCAACAGCCTTAGCAACATCAGGGTTGTTATAGGTCTCTCTTCCAAGGAAGATGTCGTTCAGAGCGTCAGCACCGATGCTCTTCTCGATGATGGGCTCAAGATACTCGGTAACGCACCATGTCTCGCCGCCTGCACAACCGAAAGGAATGATGCCTGCTGCTACAAGGTCATCACAGCACTGGATAAGCTCATCGTAATCAACCGGAACATGATCCCAGCCTGCCTCTGCAAGCAGATCCATGTTAGCGAACAGAGCAACGATGTTCATAGTTGTAGGAACACCGTAGTGCTTTCCGTCGTAAGTGGTGTTGCCGAGCATGCTCTCAGGAAGCTCATCAGAATACTTTGCAAGAACATCATCCATGCAATATACTCTGTCCTTAGCTACGAAGTCGCCAAGGAATGCGCATGACCATGTGAAGAAGATGTCAGGAAGATCTTCACCGGATTCCATTGCGGCAGCAATCTTGGTCTTGTATGCTTCGTTCTCGATTGCTTCCCACTCAAGAGTGATGTTGGGATACTTCTCTTCCATCTCAGCGATTGCTTCTTCATAAGCGTGACGGTTTGAGTCACCTTCTGTTGCGATACACCACATTGTAAGGGTGATCGGCTCGTCGGAAACTGCCTCCTCAGTTGCTTCAGGAGCTGCTTCCTCAGTTGCTGCAGGAGCTGCTTCCTCAGTTGCTGCGGGAGCTGCCTCCTCAGTTGCTGCGGGAGCTGTCTCTGTTGCAGGTGCGGAGCTGCCGCAAGCTACGAGTGAAAGTGTCATAGCGCCTGCTAAGAGAACTGAAACTAAACGTTTCATTTTCATAATATTACCTCCTATAAAAATGGTTTACTGACAGCACTATGCTGTCTTGATGCTAAAATATCACATAATCACGGGGTGCTCTTTCAAAAAATTGTTTTATAACTATCAATTATTGCTATGTAGTTGTTTAAGATTTCTATTATTCACGTGTATTTTGCACTATAAATCCTTTATAATTTGCGAAAAGAATGCTAAAATTGCATTATTACAGAACCAATTTTCACCAAAGTTGGCAATTATTCGGAGACACCGGAATATGATCGAGAACCTTCAGGGCATATTTGAGACAGTCAACCACCGCGGTGACACCAATATCAGATTATATATGAACGACAAGGCCGAAGATTATCCTCCGCACTGGCATTCGTCCATGGAGATAATCATGCCCCTAGAGAGTTATTATATCGCCGAGGTTGCGGGACACAGATTTGAACTGCGTGAGGGAGATATACTCTTTATATTCCCATGCAACCTGCATACCCTGTATGCCCCTCCGAAAGGCAAAAGGATCATATTCCAGCCTGAAATGCAGTTTCTCCATCAGCTCAAGGAGATAGATGCGATCCTGTCGCTGATGGCTCCGGTAAGGCTGATCACGGCAGCTACTGCTCCCGATATTTATCCGGATGTCAGAAAACTCCTGCTCGAGATCGCCGATGAGTATCAGTTCTTCAGTTCTCTTTCCGAGGCGGTCATATACAGCAAGCTCCTCGAGATGCTGTCCATAACCGGCAGATACTATATGTCAAATGCGACCACCTTCGACACCACGGCCGATAAGCGTCAGGAATATACGGCCAAGTTCATCACTATATGTGATTACATCGCAAACAACTGCACCGAAGAGCTCTCCCTGGATCAGATGGCCGACTTGAGCGGATTCTCCAAATTCCACTTCAGTCGTCTGTTCAAGCAGTTCTCGGGACAGACCTTTTATCAATATGTAAGTCACAAGAGGATCGAGCATGCAGAGCTGCTGCTCGCCAGAGAAGATATGTCCATCACGGACGTTGCCACGGCATCGGGCTTCGAGAGCCTGTCCGCGTTCATACGCATGTTCAAGCAGATCAAAGGCATGACACCTACACAATACCGTAAGATGAGATATGCCTGATCATTTATGATAGGGTTCTCCGTGCATTATCCGGTAGCTTCGATATATCTGCTCCAGAAGAATGACCCGCATCAGCTGATGCGGAAAAGTCATTGGAGAGAAACTCAGATGCATATCCGCCCGTTCCGTGACGGACTTATGCAATCCCAATGATCCCCCGATAATAAATACGATATGACTGACACCGCTTATACCCAGTTCCTCAATATATGAGGACAGGGCCTCCGATGTGTATTCCTTTCCCAGGATCTCAAGGGTAACAATGTGAGCGGATTCCGGCAGCCTGGCGATGATCCTTTCCGCTTCCCGGGACAGGATCCGGTCCTTTTCGACATCACTGCACCCCTCGGGTGTCATTTCATCGGCCACTTCGATCACATTCAGCTTACAATAACGCGAAAGACGCTTCGAGTATTCCCCGATCGCGTCTTTGTAGAACTTTTCTTTTATCCTGCCTACGCATATTACGGTGATCTGCATCACATCTCCACATCCGCACCGATCTCAACCGCCGGGCGGTCATCCGCTTCATCACCGCTGTCCGCGATAGGGCTTGCGGTCTGAGTTTCTTCGTCCTTGTGCTTTTCTTTTTCAGGATGACGGTCATTGTCATCCGTATCCTCACCGTTCTCTTCTCCCGCAGCCTTCGGTTCGGGCAGCGTCATGAGTACTTTAAGTATACGATTCTGATGTATTCCCTTTGCCTGCAGCAGAGTACCATCCCCGAGCTCCACTACCTCACCGTCCTCAGGCAGTCTCTCGAGCGCTTCGATCATGAGTCCGCCGATCGAATCATAATCATCCGACTGCAGTTCGGTATCCAGTGAATCGTTGATATCATCCGTCTTCATGGAAGCCTCTATCAGGTAGGAGCGTCCTCCCAGATCGATGATCAGCTCTTCCTCATCCTCATCGAACTCATCCCTGATATCACCGACGATCTCCTCGAGCAGATCCTCCATGGTGATCATGCCCACACAGCTTCCGTATTCATTCAGAACATATGTCAGACTCAGGGTCTTTTCCTTCATCTCCTTGAGCAGATCCAGTGTCTTCTTATGCTCCACTGTATACATTCCCTCACGCATTATATCGCGTATGCGGAAAGCATCCCTGTCTTCCACCAGGATAAAGTCTTTTATATTCACCAGTCCGATGAAGTTATCCGGTTCCTCTTCCCATACCGGGATACGCGTAAACATTTTGTCACGGAACACGTTCATAAGCTCATCGTATGTGGCATCCACGCTGACCGTGGTCATGTCCTCGCGGGGGATCATGATGTCCTCTGCCTCGGAATCGGAGAAATTGAGAACGTTATATATCATCTCATGTTCCTCGGACTCTATCTCACCGCCCTCATGACTGACATCCACGTACGTCTTGAGTTCATCTTCGGTGATCTGCTCGTCCTGGGCATCGGGATCCATGCCGACCAGTCTCAGGACTCCGCGTGACAGCTTATCTACTATAAATACTATGGGCGTGAGCAGAACCATAAAGAACCTGATGGTTCCGCTGTATGCCAGAGAAAGCTTGTCGCTGTTGATCTTCGCCCAGTTCTTGGGCACAACTTCTCCCAAAATAAGCACCACGAAGGTAAGCACACCGGAAGAAACGCCGACGAAAACGCTTCCCCATATTCTTATGGTCATTGCCGTCGTTATGGATGAAGCAGCTATGTTGACTATATTATTGCCTACAAGGATAGTGGAGAGCATCTTGGAATAATCCGAAAGGATATGCTCTACTCTGACAGCACGCTTGTTACCGTCCTCCGCAAGTGTGCGCAAACGCACCTTGTTGACTGTGGTAAAAGCCGTTTCAGCCGATGAAAAGAATGCCGATAAAATCAGCAAAACGAATAAAACTATAAGTTGTATGACACCCGGGGTATCCAAAACATGATCCTTTCTCAAAAAATAATTATGCTTATGATACCATACCGCTCGCACGTGCGCAAATCAGTCGTCCCGTCTAAAGAAAAGGAGCTTATGATCCGATATATATATTGTCTTAGGTTTACCACGTTAAGGATACCGTGGGGAGACAGCAACGTAAAAGTGTAACTGATCAGCTTCAGGAGAGGTAAGGACATCTACCCTACTGAACAGGAGCACCTCAAAGAAAAAGGGGGCTGATCGGTCGTCGCATGTGTTCTGCCCCCGGAAAAGAGGTAAACATGAGAATTACTGACAGTACAGTATCCATGTCGTCTGCGCATAAGTCGATGCAGCTCGCACAGGCGCGTACGGTCCGCAATCGCAGGGCCGGTGACCCGGGTGAACAATCCCTGGGATTCTACCAAAACTTCCTGAGTCAACCGTTAAAACAAATCAACGCAGGCACGCTTCGTCCGGCAAGCGCCGACGCGATCCGGTCTATCCGGATACAGCTCCTTCACAGGATATTTGATTTTCTGCGTGGGATGCACTCATATGATTCATCATGTGTCTATGATGTCTCATCCAACGATACGATATCCGACGGTTCTGATACTGTGTCCGGCGTCTCTCCCGGTTCGATCTGGGTCAAGACAGCTTCAAACAGCTTTATATACCATGAAGAGGAAGCCACCAGTTTCGTATCAAGCGGTACAGTCAAATGTGCTGACGGGCGCGAGATAGATTTCGGCGTCGAGCTGTCCATGTCCCGCTCCTTCACCCAGATGTACGAGGAATTCACCATAGAGGACTATTTCGTGACGGATCCTCTGGTCATAAATATTGACAGTGATATAACCGCCGTATCTGATTTTAAATTCCTGTTTGATCTGGATTGTGACGGGAAAAAGGAAAATATATCCTTCGCCGGGGCAGGAAGCGGCTTCCTGGCGTTGGATATGAACGATGATGGGATCATCAATGACGGAAGTGAGCTGTTCGGGACCAAAAGCGGAAACGGGTTCGCTGACCTGGCCGGATATGACAGCGACCACGACGGTTGGATCGACGAAGACGATGATATCTTCAGCCGTCTGAAAGTCTGGACAAAAGACGAATACGGAAACGATAAACTGCTCAATCTGAAAGAGGCTGATGTGGGAGCGATATTTCTCGGAAGTGCAAGAACACAGTTCTCACTGAATAACGTATATAACAGAACGGATGCATATATCCGATCCACGGGAGTATTCCTCCGGGAATCGGGAGCCGTCGGAACCCTGGCCCAGCTTGACATGACATCCTGACTGTATCGGCCGTACCGGTACCCGGAATATCCGGGTCAGTACTCGGTCTTTACTTCCTCTACTCCGCACATCTGTTTAAATATCAGCAGATCCTCATTTGTGCGGATGGTCATGATCTCACGGAAGGTTGCGGACGTCTTTGACCTGATGCCCGCAACCTTTTCTCCGTTGCATATGCTTGCACGTATAACGGGATACTCAGTCTCGGGATCATATTCTATGCGGTTTACAGTTTTTCTTTTTCCGAATAATCCCATAGTTTACAGCACCAAAAGCTCGGAAAACGATGTGATGATCTCACCGTTGTAATCCGGGACCGGCTTATCATCGCCAAATCCGTATGCTGCATATATGAATCCGACTCCGGCTTCCGCGGCAGACTCATAGTCACCTCGAGTGTCCCCGATATAACGGGTTTCCGAGCTTAGCAATTGATTCCTGGAAACGACCAGACGTATATTGTCGGCCTTCAACAGTCCCGTGGCACCGAAGCTCTCGTAATCCGATATCATATCCGCGATGCCAAGTTTCTCCATGACCAGAGGAATGTATCCGTCCTGACAGTTACTGACGATATAGAGAGCATTTGCAGCCGACAGCCTCTTCAGTGTCTCTGTCACGCCCGGATATGAGAGGTCTTCGGTACAGCCACCCACCCGCTCCTGTTCACGCTCTTTTATGCTCACCATCAGTCTGCCTTTTGTCTCATTGTCCTGATCGGGATAAAGATCGTCTATTATGACATCCATTGGTTTGCCGAATTCCTTTTTCAGCATATCCGCGGTCACAAATCTGCCGAGAATCCCGCCCAATCCCACATCCGCAGTGGCATCATTCCAGGCCTCGGCTACTATTTCCGTTGTATCCCACAGAGTTCCGTCTATATCAAATATATAATTCATCATGTATCCTCTGTATCGCCGCCCTCTTCACGTTTCAGTCGTTTTTCTTCCTTGTTGCGTATACGCAGTTCCACAAAAAACTTCTTGAGCAGGTTGGAGCATTCCTCTTCCAAAAGGCCCTGCCGGTAATCAACCTGATGGTTAAACTCGTTATTGGTAAGTATATCCAGAATGGATCCCGCACAGCCGGCTTTGGGACTGACCGCTCCGGCGCAGACCACCGGTATTCTGGCCTGAACTATCGCGCCCGCACACATCTGGCACGGCTCCAGAGTCACATACATGGTGCATTCTTCGAGGCGCCAGTCACCCATCTCCTTACTCGCGCGCCTTATAGCGGTTATCTCCGCATGTGAGAGCGTGCATTTATCCGTATTGCGACGGTTATACCCACGGCCTATGATACGGTCCTCGTATACTATCACACAACCTATCGGAACCTCGCCGTGATTGTAGGCCAGACGAGCCTGCTTCAATGCTTCTTTCATGTACTTTATATCGTTGGAAGTGTAGTCCTGATCAGGGTTCATATCGATCCGATCCTGCGGGTACCCGTGTACCCGCTGTTTGGGTAAAGTTTGACAACACGAAATGAATTACATATACTAAATAAGCCGTGCAGCCGGGGAAGTAGCGGAGCCCTATACCTGCAATCCGCTCCAGCAGGGGTGATGCCGACCTGAGGGCTTAATTCTGTG
Source organism: uncultured Lachnospiraceae bacterium (assembly GCA_946620235.1). GTDB lineage: Bacteria > Bacillota > Clostridia > Lachnospirales > Lachnospiraceae > XBB2008. The sequence continues at coordinate 10,431 of CAMONC010000072.1, forward strand.
TACACGCCCCATGTAAGTGGTGTTGAAGTTTGGGTCTTACGCAATGGGAATCCGTGAATCGTGTCAGGGCAGGAATGCAGCAGCACTAAGCGGAAACTCCCATGTGCCGTGAGGGTGCCTGGCGGAGCTAACTGCATGGGAAACATACCCGGAAGGCGGTTCGAAGCGAGGCGCACGGCTTTTGAATGTACATCTTTATCTGTTCTTTTCTATATTCTTGAGATACTCAACCACCATCAAAGCTATCTTAAGTGTCAGAGCATCATCGAAAAGCCTGATATCCAGCCCGGTCTGCTTCTGCAATTTCTCAATGCGATATACGAGAGTATTTCTGTGGACAAACAGCTGACGTGAAGTCTCGGATATGTTCAGACTGTTTTCAAAGAACTTATTGATAGTGTTGATAGTCTCCTCATCAAGATCATCGGGAACATTGTCTCCGAAAATCTCCTCGACATACATATGACAGAGATTCTCGGGTAACTGATATATCAGACGACCTATACCCAGGTTGTTATATGCTGCAACACGGTTTTCATTATAGAAAATGCGCCCGACCTCAAGTGCCATCATGGCTTCCTTGTATGATTTGGAGACATCCTTGAGTTCGCTTACTATAGTGCCGTAAGCCACTCTGACGTTGATCATGGCTTCCATCTGCATCATATCCACTATGGTATCGGCTACAGTACCTATGTCATCATAGTCCTGACCGTCATCCAGTTTCTTTATGAGCACTATGCCGTTCTCGTCAACGGATGTGATGTAGTCACCGTTCTGAGGTGAAAACATCCCTCCCAGAACTTCCTGACCGACGGCGTTCTTTTCGGGAGCAGTCTCTATGAGCATGGCAACACGTCTGGCACTGCTGTCTATGTGGAGCTTTTTGGCACGATTATATATATCCACCAGGAGCAGATTATCCATGATCAGATTCTGGAAAAAACCTCCCCTGTCCGATCTCTCCTTATATGCCTGTATGAGATTCTTCAGATTGCTTACCGCTATCCTTCCATACGTATATGTATCCTCACTGCTGCCCACGGCGTCCAGGATGTACAAAACTTCATCTCCGTCATAGATCTTGAGAAGATGATGACTGCCGGTCACCTGTGAATCTGCCGGCGAATCCGCAAAATCCGTGATCATCTGTACTCCGGGATGCTCATTTTCATCAGTCGCTGTCTGAAGCTCTCCGGCAAGATCGTATACACCAAATTCAACTTTTGTGATGGCTTTCAGATCATCTATGCTGTTTCTGATGGTTTGGATAGATATCATACGTATACCTCGCGAAAAAAAATAGGGGGATGGATCTCCATCCCCCTAATCTTATCACAGTTAGGACTAGTTAGTAATGGTCTGCTCGGTTTCCTTGTCGAAGATGTGGATCTTCTCAACATCGAATGCAAACTTAACTGTATCGCCGGGTCTTGCAGTAGTTCTGGAATCAACTCTTGCGGTGATCGGGAACTCTTCAAGATCGAAGTACAGATAAACTTCAGCACCCAGAAGCTCGTAAACCTTGATGTTGGACTCGAATACACACTTAGCGGTCTCGATGAACATCTCGGAATCATATACATCCTCGGGACGGATACCGAATGTAACGGTCTTTCCGTTGTAGCCGCCGTCGATAAGCTTCTTAGCCTTAGCGGGAGGAAGAGGAATAGACTTGCCACCAATCTTCAGGGCAGCTTCGTCACCGTTAACTTCAACCTCTGCATCAAGGAAGTTCATCTGAGGTGATCCCATGAAACCTGCAACGAAGAGGTTACCGGGCTTCTCATAAAGATTCTGAGGAGTATCAACCTGCTGGATAACACCGTCCTTCATAACTACGATACGATCACCAAGAGTCATAGCCTCGGTCTGATCATGTGTAACGTAGATGATGGTGGTACCAAGTCTCTGATGAAGCTTGGCGATCTCAATTCTCATCTGTACACGGAGCTTAGCATCCAGGTTTGACAGAGGCTCGTCCATCAGGAA
>CAMONC010000073.1 GCA_946620235.1 uncultured Lachnospiraceae bacterium
CCTAAATGTGTTCGGAAAGATCATATGGCTTCCGTGTCTTGAACTGGTTATGCCGTTATTATTTGCCATAATCTGTATTCCGATAAGTGTAAGGAGATGGTCGCGAATGCAGAAAAACTAAATTGGAAAACGGAGTGTAGCTGTTGCGGTTCTATTATGGTTCTAAAAACTCTGAAAACGGTGTATAAAGTATCAAAAATAACGAGTTGAATAAATCAGAAGGCCTTGATTATCATAATTTGCAACAACGAATACTAATGCTTACATTCGTGAGGGTGGTAGAACAGTTGGTTCAGGCCGTGTTGCTACAATCGTTGAGTAATCTTAACAAACCTAGATTTTATGCAGCTTCCAGAGCTTCTCTGGAAACTGCTTTTTTGTATACAATCTCGATGAAAATGGTCTTTGGCTCTAATTTGGCTCTAAAAATTTTGAGTTTTTTCTAAAAGGCAGTATTTATGCGCCTTTGTAAAGTGGAGTCATGGCGCCAATTCTAGCTATATTTTGTCGATAATAATTATATATACAACTTGTTTTTGTTATGTGTTAAAATAAATAACAATGGTTGTCAAAATCATTGTTTATTCTTCATGAGTATCCAGAAAAGAGGATTCTATGGCTAATATTAGATCTGTTGAAGATTATAAGGAGTTTCTTAAAGAGAACAGAGAATTATTACACAAAAACGCTGTAAGAATCGAAGATCTTCCTCCGGATGATGATTGGATCCTTGATGATGAATGGGATGAAATATACGAGCAAGAGGTTTTAAAGCGTGGGAAAGTATAATGTTGGTGAAGTCTGGTGGATTCATTTTCCATTTGGGGATAAGGATTATGAAAAGCGTAGGCCAGCTATCGTAGTAGATGATGATACTATTGCAATTTTGGCTGTTTACGTGACCAGCAAAGATAAGGATAACCCATTCAGTATAGATATTGAAGACTGGCAGAGTACAGGACTAACTAAGCCATCATGGGCAAGAGTAGACAAGATAGTAAGTATCACTGAGTGGTTCATGGATATAAAGATAGGTAATCTTTCTGAACGGGATGCAACCAAAATATTGCAATTGGTTGCAGAGATACAGACCAAAAGCTTCCATGAGTTTTCATTATTGGCTGTTCAGAATTCACAAGGACAGTTTCTACAGGTTTATGATGAAAGATGGGAGTGCTGGCTGTTTCCATACACAAGAACTGCTGAAGATAATAAGTCGAATGTTGACCATTTTGCTAGTGAGTTGCTTCATAAGGATATAGATACCACCTATGTTACAACTGCTAAACATTGCAAATATTCTGTGAGTGATAAGGTTTACAAGATTTATAATCATAAGCTTTATAAAGTTCAGATTGACGATATCCCTGATAGCTTATCTGATGATAAGTATAAGTGGATGTCTATCGAAGACTTAGAGTTAGATGAGGCAATTATGGAAAAAAATGATGATATAATAGCTTTCGTAAAAAGTAAAATTCAGATGTAAATGATAAAAATATTTGCATTAGGCAAAATCATCTTACCGCGCACAATCCCCGGATAAAAGTTTAAGGAATACTTCCTGACAGATATCTTCAGCATCGATTGTTTGTTTCAGATACATGTAGCTGATCCTAAGAATCATGTCTGCATAAGTGTTTACCAGTCGGTCTGCATTTGCGTTGTCCATATAAGACTTAGGTTTCACTCCGGTTTTGTGTTTCTTGAAGGCCTTCACTTGTAAAACGAATTACGGGGGCCAAATCTGACACTTTTAACGTTAAGTATTTTCTTTAAATATTTATGTTGCTCATGATAGAATAATACAAATTGCGACAAATATATTTCGGGAAATAATGTATAAGAAAGGGGCGGAGAATGAAGAAGTCGAGAGATAAGCGTATATGGATGAAAACCATGCCTGTGATCGTAGCAGTGATCTTTTCATTTCTTATGACCGGCTGTGCAGGTGCGGGATCACCGAATATACCGTATGAGCCCGATACACCGCCACCGGAGGATCATAATGGTAAGTTTGTATCCGGTCATGGGACGATGACATTTAACGGAGACGGATCAACGGTGGTGCTCGATCTGGACAGTGAGCTGGCACAGATGCTTGGACTTCCCGAAGGAGAGCAAAACGGAACATATGAGTTCCTGAGCGGCCCTCTTGCTCCCGGCGGGAGTGTCGGGGTCAGATATGATGTGGCTCACGAACTCAGGCTGACAGTTGGAGACGCATCGACCGTAGTAACCGTGGGACTTGCTTCCGAAGATGGCAAAAACGCCTCTGTCGGAACGGGGATCGTGACGGCAGAAAAGATACCGTTACTCTTCTATGAAGATGGAGTCAATTCAAACGTGATATTTATAAAGGAATGAATCCCTGATCCGGAGACCGGAGGGAACGTTTTTCGAAACGTAAGGACGTGACAGGTTATTTGTCAATGACAGTTGACCGGTCACGTCTTTTTTCATGTCCGTGTCTGATAGAATTAAAAGAGGGGGACATGGATCCTTCGGAGCAGGATTTAGGGTGAGAGAAAGAGATGCAGAAAGAATATAACGGAGCAGAAGCGGAAAGAAAACCATTTTCGCCTGTGCCTGTCAGTGCGGTCATATCTGTTCTGATAGTGATCAGTGTGTTTGTTAAAGCACATAATATAAATAAGCAGGCGGAAGAAACATGGTACAGTGAGCCGGCGGTACAGGCATCCGATGCCGGCATGAGCGGAACGGAGACACAGATGTCCGATGCCGGGCAGAGCGAATCATATTCCGATCCGTTCGCGGATCCTGCCTGGTGGGAATCCGAAGACGGATCATATGATGAGTCCGTTTCCGAGTCATTTGATGAGTCCGGATACTTATCGGACAGTGAGTCCGGGACTGATGTATCTGATGGATCCGGATCATCCGCTGAACCCGTATATGCAGAGGAATCCGGGACTATCATGATCACCGGCGTTGACGAAGATGTGTCGATAAGTGATTTTGACTGGTATTTCAGGGATGAACTGCCTATGGGAGTTGCTCCGTACAGTGAGCTGTGGGGGCTTGGCGGAATGTGGAAATCCATGATCTATGTTCAGGGTGTCTCCGACGACAGATCTGTATTCAAGATCGTCCTGTCCGATACGGATGTTCAGTATATGGGGTATAAACTGACTTTACTGTTTAATGTAAAGAGCCGCTACGAGGCGCCGGTTGATGACCCTGACAACAGAACGCTGGTATCGCAGGATCAGGGCGCAGTCATTACCATGAACGGTGACTGGAACGAAGAGGAGACTTCCATGGATATCGTAAGCGACTCGAGTGAGCTGGGCTGTGAGATAAATAAGTTCATGACAAAGGACGGATATGATTATGCCTTCGGTGTTGTATACAACGGTACTGTGCCAATCGGCGATGTGATCATGATCAGAAAGGCGGTACAAAATGGCCAATGATATAAAATACTGTCCCAATTGCGGCGCACAGGTTAAGAGTACTTCGGTATTCTGCATGAACTGCGGCTGTCAGCTTCAACCTGTTTCACAGCCTCGTGTACATATTCCGGAGCAGTATGTTCAGAGAAATGCCGCAAGAGCTGCACAGAATCAGACTCCTCCCGTGCGTAGCAGCAGCAAAGAATGGAAAAAGGCCATAGCGCTTCTCCTGGCGTCGGTTATATTTGCGGTCACGGCACTTAAGTATCCGGGCTTTCTGATAAAAGATAAAAGACCGGAAAACGGAGCGGCCGGATATCTTTCCGGTCAGGGATCTGCTGATACGGATTTCACCGAGTTTTCCACATATTCGGATTATTCGGACTACACGTCTGCAGGTGACGATCCCTCTGTTCTTACGGCCGGTGAGCTGCCGCTCATCTACAGCAGGGAGCAGATCAGTGAAGCTGAGGTGCTGACAGCGGACGTTGCTCCGAATAACGAGACTGTAGTGGTTGGGGATACCAGCGTGCTTATCCCGTCCTGGGAACTGGAGCCTGAGGGGGACAGGATCGAAGTACGACCTCTTCCCGAACTATCCATGGGTGAGGACAACTGGACCATCCGTGCATATGATTTTTCTCTTGCCTCCGGAACACATGAGTTTGACAGCGATATTACGATCACGATTCCCCGGGAAGGCGGAGCGGCAGAGTGCAGCGGATGCGTCTGGTATAACGAGGAGACCGGTTACTGGGAGGATATCTACAGTGAGATCAGTGATGACGGGAAGTACTATAAGATCTATACGGATCACTTCAGTCTGTTCGGCGAGAAGAAATACCGGTTTGATGAGAAAAGACTGGATCTGGTGATAGACGATGGCAGGAGGATAGATCTGGATCATGGAGTCTTCATCGAAACCCGTACCAGCAAGGGCTCGAGAATGGAGCAGAAGGTGAGGATAGATTATGAGCGTTTCTGGAACATGTACCAGCGCAAGACCCTGGATGATGTAAAGGATATCGGACGTAGCATGGAGCTCCTTGTCAAACCTCCCAAGGAAGCTGCAACCTGGACCGATGATGGTTATGGCCCCATCGTAGATACCGTTTCAGATGTATTCGGGCTTATCGGACTAGCCGACGGGTCAGTCGGAACGGCTGCCGGACTGGCAGTGGGCGGCGACTATCCTCTTCCGGATGCGGTGGGTCAGACTCTGACTATGGTCGACGTGATCTTTACCGGTTATAAGGTATATGCCGAAGCAGCAAGCAACGCGATCACCCCTTACTCCAAGGCTCTCGCCGATTCAGTCATGAACCATAAGCTGGATATCTTCAATTCCGGTGTGGGTGTGGCGAGTACCTTTGCCCCCGAAATGCTGAATCCCATAACGGCTGCCGTCGGGCTGATGCTGTATACATATTCCTGGGGATATGAGAGATGGGTCACCGACGGAGTGGATGAGTGGTATAAGCAGTACTATCCGGATGAGGGCGAGGTCTACAGGCGATTTTATCAGGATGCGGGTGTACGGCTGTATTTCGATACGGGGGATGATCAGGTGGCCGCGCAGTCGGATTATCATTATGCCCTTATGGATAAACCATCCTCCATGGATGATAAGAAATATAAGGAGTTTGCCGGATTCGTAAATGATCGTGGCGGACTCCGCACCGACAACTACAAGGGGTTTGCAGCTGCTTTTTCCAAACTGATCGAGCTCTATGCCGATGAACCGGAGTATCTGGAGACCGTTATGGATGAGCTGTTCCGCTCGGCAGCCGGAGCATTCTGGAGGCTTCCGGAGAAGAAGACCCAGGGAGCTGCGGGCCAGGGACCCAAATATGATTTCCTGAAGGAATATAAATATCTGGGAGGGGATCCTTATAATCTTTCCCGTGCAAACCAGATACAGCTTTCGGATGCTTATGTCATGAGAATGAAGGTCGACACGCTGAAGATCCTTGAGAATGTGACGACCACATATCAGAGGAAGGCATGTGAAGCCGTGATGCGTAAGATGGATACCGAGCTCCTGCCTGTTCTGAACAGGAAGCTGGTATTCCATGTGGTTGACGGTTCTCTGGAAGGTGAGCAGACCTTTGCCGATTCGATATATTGCGTAGACTGGAAGTCGATCAATTCCAATCGGAGATACCGCTCACTTCCGGACGGAGAGAATACTTTTGATGCCGGTTTTAAGACACCGATGCGTTTTGTGGGCGCGGATAAACCTGCATTTCTCCCGTTGAACTATGACGGAACCGAGAATTCTGTCAGGAATTATTATCCATATGACCCGGGTTTTCTCCCCTGTGCCGATAAAAAGAGCGACATAGTATTTAAATGCACATACTACCATTACCTGATGATGGGGGCTCCGAGAAAGATGATCTTTACGGACCTGGAGACCGGAGAGAGCCAGGAGTCGGATATAGTCATTCCGGATATCAGTCCGACGGACGGTCTGCGCGTTACGGATGTATACATAAACGTAAACGGAACGAGACAGGATAAAATGGAAGAAAAGCAATATAGCCTTCGGCCACAGTCTGCCACGCATTTCGATGCATCGCTGCTTAAAGATGTGTCACAGAATGCTACAGTATCGTTTGGCAGTGACGGTTCGGTCGTAATAGATGTACCGGGTCTGGCTGTTTCGATAGATAAACCTGCCTCATGGGAGGGATATACGGAGCATTATGAGTATAAGAGGGATGGATTCCGGGCAAAAGGAATCGTGAAGTATCACGGAATGCAGGATGGTCTGGAGGTCTACAGCGGATATCTGGAACCCGGAGTCAGCTATAGCTCGGGATATGTGAAAACAGGATATTTGCCGGCATGGATATTTGAGACAGAGACAGATACACCTTTTTCCGATGCATACAGGAGCACTATGAAGGCGAGCAGAGCTGATTCCGAATTCATGCTGACGATCAATCCGGCGACAGGGTATGCCCAACTGGTCCTGTCTTTCAGGGGTAGTGTTATGAAGGAGGATGCAGCGATGTGGGGGACGGAACCGAAGTATTATGACGACGAATCCATGGTCGAATACTTTTCAACTACGGGCTACAATGAAGAATAGTTACACAACTGCCTTACGGACTCTGCAGATAACTCTCCTCAAGCTGCCTGCATAATGTGTTTCTGTCGATCCTCCATCTGTCCATAAGTGCCTCTGCATAGCTCTTAAATGCCATGCACATGGAAGGATGAACGAAAGAGAACGATTGCCCCGGTCTGATGGCCGGGGTAATCTGTGTAATATTGTCGGAGATGAGCAGATCTATATTCGGAAAAGGCGGTTCCGGAACAGGATAGAATCTGTAATTGCTGAATGTGTTCATCAGATCTGTGATGCACTTTATATGCTCGGAGTATTGTTTTGATGGATCCTGTGCATCTGTCAGCGGGGCACACTCACAGACAAGGTTCGTCTCAAGTTTACGAAGAAGGGCATCGTGAGTTTTTTCCCAGATATCCATAAGGGCGGGATCACCAAAGCTCTCTGCGAGCTCGCGGCTCATAGTGGCAGCGGACAGAGAGTTCCGGATCATGATCACATCGGAAGCCTCGGGATATACCGACGACGGCAGCGGTTTCATGAGCGGAGATGATGTGTCCATGAGGGAATCAAAGGAAGCCCTGCATACGGAAAGAGTTCTCTGCTCGGTGTAATAGTGATAGATGCGATCTGCAGTAACCGATGACACGTCGAAAGACCTGATGCAGGCTATCCCCGGTATCAGGAAAAAAGTATGTGTGAATCTGCGGTTCCGGTGTCTTCGGCAATAGAAGGATTCTATCATTCCGGACATATACAGGGGGAGCCAGCTTCTGATGGCATCGTTCATTTCCCCAAGATCCCTGTCGACATTGTGGATTATGCGTATGTGTGTGCCGCTGTTCACGCATGCGTACATAAGGGAGGCCCATTTTGAGGTGAATTCGCGATCTCCGGTCAGCCAGCTCTGATCCTCATCGGAATACAGATACATTTCCGGAGCATGTGCATGAAGGGCGGTAGACAGAAAACGGATAACCGCCTGTCTGAGCCCATCAACCCCGTAGTAGAGATCCTCGTTTCCGTTGTCCGTGACTGTGTCATACGCTTTGTCGTCGGGTATCGCAGAAGAAGCAAAAGAGGGCGGGGTAAAAGAATCAAATATCCCCAGCAATCCTTCGGCAGAACTCAGGTAGTCGTCGGAGCGTTCGCTCTGACCATAGAGCCACATATGGAACTCTTCATCATCGAGCTCCGAAACGGGCATGTTCATGGCCTTGGAGAGTTCGTCTTCCTTACCGCCTTTTATGATGCGATCATACAGTATGCTGCTTATTCCGGCAGAGAGGACCGGATTTGAGGCCGGAGTTCTGACTCCGTTTCTGTATCTGCTTATAAGAGAGGGATCGGTATGTGTGATCCGGCTGAGCTGTATATTGGTAAGGCCGGTCATATCCATCAGAAGATTCAGGCGTTCGCCGAATGTCTGTGCCCTGTGCCGGCTTTTATCATGCTTCTTTGAAACGCCGTTCTCCCTTGAGCGGAAGTAGTCTTCTTCGTAATCGGCATACAGCCAGGCTCTTATACTGTCCTTGATCATGATGGCACTGCCGGTTTCGTCGGCTCCGATGCAGTCACACAGCTGCTTCAGTATATTCCTGCCGTCGAAGCACAGATATATGCCCTCTATGAGTTTATACGAGGTGGAACTGTTCGGTGCGGGAATGCGCCGGCCGGTTTTTATTCTGCTGATATTGGTCCTGTCAAATCCGGCGTAAGCCGCAATGTCCGCCGATGTGGCGCCGGATAAGTCAAGAAGAGTATTTATGCGTTCGGTAAACATACTTATAATATGCAGTTGTGACATTACATTTGTCAATGACAATTATGCTGTCACACATTTTTTATATGTTACCAGCTGATAAAATCATAATGAAGGGGGGGAGAAAGCATGATCGCAAAGAATAAGAAATATATCTTTGGTGCTGTTGTGCTGGCTGTGCTGTGCATGACTTCGTGTGCGGAAAACGGGCAGACAGATGGCCAAACTGATGTGAATGCCGCTTCGGATACAGAGACGGTTCAGGAGCTGCCGGAAGAAGCGGCAGAACCTGAAGAACCCGAACCGCAGCCTGTTGAGGAACCGGAGGAGAAAAAAGAGATACCGGATGCGCCTCCCGAGGAACCGGCCATGTATACCGAAGGCTTCTCGACCATCAAAAACTATGCTGATTACGTCGAATCGGGATCGGCGATAAAAGGCGAGTCCATATGGGTAGAAGGCTATGTCGACAGTTATGATGAAGAACGGCATTCTCTCATTCTGATCAATGACGACGGTGAGTGGGCTGTATCTGTCGGAGAATCCGGAACAGACAGTTATTACGAACTGGTCAAAGAGGCTGTGGGAAAGCATGTCAGGGTTTTTGGAAAATATACGGGATATTCATCGGAGCTTGCGATGCCGACTATGGCATTTATTCCCGCAGAGTACCAGCTTGAGCCATATCGTCTGGAGACCGTAGACAATAGTTTCCGACTGACACAGCTTGATTATGCATTTGAAAAACCGGAGTTTGATACCGAGAGGACATATGGACGTCTGACTTATATGGAACCTTCCTCCTGGGAGCCGACCTGTACCGAGGATACCCTGTTTTATTATATCTTTGACGGGATACCGGCTATTATGATGGGGCATTTTGAAAAGGTTAAGGATACCGGATTTGACGAACTGGGCAGTGAAGCGATCCTCATGGATCTGGCAGAATCCTATGTTAATGAAGGCGACAGTATTATACGCAAGCAGAGTTTTAAATTCCACGGATATCCCGCATTGTGCTTTGAAACATCCTGGAAGCGGGACGATCTGCCCATGCCGATGAGCATGTTCTGCTATATGTTCATAGTCGACGATGAATACTATTTCTACGGTTCACAGGAGCCATATCTGGTGGGCGAATCGGTTAAGCGAATACTACCCGAACTGTTGTCTGATGTGAAAGTCGAGGATGTATCGGCAGAGAAAACCGAGGAAAAGAAGGCCGAAGACAAAAAGACGGAAGAGAAGAAGACCGAGGACAAGAAAGCCGAAGAAACAAAACCTGAAGCAGCCAAGACCGAAGAAAAGAAACCCACGGTTCCGACAAAAGCCGAAATACTCGGAAAGGTATTCACGCAGTCGATAACAGCCGATTTTGTCGGAAAAGAAAACAATGAAACCTTCTCGGACAGCACCGACCTTCCGGATACGCTCTTTACGGCAGATCTGCTTGCGGGTTATGACGAATCCACAGGTAAGGTAACTTTACATGATAATTCAAACGGAATGATCATGACCATGAATCTGACCTTCTCCTATGACGGCTCCGGTAATGTTGTATACAGCGGACCGCTGGCCATAGATGCCACTGAGTATATGGCAAGCGGAACTGTCAGCGGGCATATGAAATAAAGTTCATTATGGAACATAGGAGGGAAGCCGATGATATCAGTCCGGTGTTTCACTTTTCATAGAATCATCAAAAAAAGGATCATGGCATGGCTGGCGCTGTGCCTGATGCTGGCCGGTGTGTTTTTGCCGTGCTTCGCCATCACCTGTCATGCGGGATCAGGCGGATTCAATATGGAGTTCCCGGTCACGGTGCAATACAATCGTGAAGACATATGGAGCAATGGAACGGGATCATCCAGACACTATCTGGAACTCTGGAAACACGGTCCGCTGACTTTTCTCACGAATGATTTTAATGATGCCGGGGTTATCCATGTATCTCAGGACAGTTCCGGATATCATTTCACCCTGCCGGCAGTCAACTTCGACGAAACAACCGGTGATTCCGAGTTGTTTTATCTGGAAACCATCCGAATGGATGCAATGTCTTTTACATGCGTCGAACCCGTACAACTGACAGAAGATGTCTGTTATACAGACAATGTCTGCGCTTTTAATTTTCTGCTGGACAGCCCTGTCACACTGTATCAGAAGCGTGATGTGTATTACTTCGGAGATGAATATCAGTGCACTTATGAATATGAACTTAAAATGGATGCCTGCAGACTGACACTGCTGATGGGCATTGAAGACGATAAGTTTCGGACCGATACGGCACAGTACAGTCTGAGTTATAAAGGTGTTTCACGTTTTATCAACACAGATATCGGGACAGATGAAACCACTCAGGAGGGGGAATATTATGAAGATGTACCCTCGTATTACTCTTTTGACTGGTATTACACTGATTACCCGGTAATAGTTACTGATCTCGAATCGAGTACATTTGTTGAGGATAAAGAACCTGAGAAGCAGGAGGTAACCCAGGCGGCGGATGAAAACGAAGGCGAGATGGGTACGGATATCAGTTCTGAAATAGTCGAGGGTAACGATAAGCCCGGGGCATCTGATGATGAGGGTGGGCTTTCAACTTCCGGAGCCATAGCGGTAGGAGTCGGCGGCGGAGCCGCGGGGGTAGCCGGAGGGATCGCTGCGGCCAATGCCCTTAAGGGAAACGGAGAAGGGGCTGAAGAAGAAAAGAAGAAGCGCTACAGAATGTATGTGGGCAAAGATTTTGGGGACTCAATTCGGAAGGGTGCACCGCCTGTGAAACTGAGCGCAAGGATAGTTGAGATAGGACCGGACAATATCGAGAGAACGCGCCCGGATCTGTCAAAGGGCATAAGCGTGAGCGGAAGCGGCATAAACATAGCTTCGGCAGTTGTGACCGATGCCTGCATGGAAGCAGGCGTATATGCCGATGAAGACAGTGCGCTTCGGGAAGGAACCGTCAGCTTTATATATGCAGGTGAAGGCGGAACGTTTAAGAATAATATCGTATTCAAACTGACAGGAAAGCCTTACCTCAGATTTCCCGAGGTCAGTGCCGGTGGTCAAAGCTGGGTTCTCAATGCCGATGCATACGTGGATATGATAGCCGGAGACAGGCGGACATATCCCGTCATGTTCTACTTTGAAGATGCGGTGAGTGAGCCTAAGATACTCAGATTCGATAAGGATGCTGAACTGGAAGCCAGTGCCAGGGCAGCTGACAGACTCCATACGTATTATGCGGATATAGTCAACAATACAGCTCCGTATTCCGATGATGATACGGCATTTCCCGAAATAACCGAAAAGACAGTACACATATATGCCGAATTCGAAAACGGAGACGTGGCAGAAGGAGATATCAATCTTCGCATCTATCCGGAGGGACTGGTCGTAAAGGCAGATCCCGACCGGATGAAAGACGGACGTATGCTGCTCAATGCATATGAAGACAATATCTATTACGGAGATGATGTTGATCCGACTCCGAGATTCGTTCCCACTAGACTGAAGGTCATGCTGGCGGTATCCACAGATGAGGGTGCCGAGATCATAGACGGTGACAAGGCTAACACGCAATTCGGAACCGCGGTGGGAGACGGCGGTCCCGGAGAGGGTCTGAGTGAGAAACTGGAGTATGAGATATCAAATGTCGGCAGCGAATACACGATCGTATCGAAGAAAGCTTTTGTAGAAGCGAATGAACCGCTGTATATCAAGCTCCCCGTCGCCTGTGAGTATCAGGGAGAGATCTATGATAAAGAAATCCCGGTGAGGGTGATAGGCGCCAAACCGGAACCGATATCCGAATATGAAAAAGAATTTAGGAAGGTTCTGTATGCGATAAAGAGGTACATAGAAGACGGGGAGAGACGTGCATACTGGGTGATGATCCTCAAAGAGCATAATGACAGCGGAAGGTATTCGGCTTATACGCTTCGGATGATGTGGTGGAGCATATACTATGAATACTATGATTATGAGATCGCCATAGGTGCGGGACACAGGTTTGAAGCATCGGTCTTTGACTGGATGGTCTCTGGTGCCGAGTGGACCAAGTGGGTGTGCGGTGTTGCGTTCTCGTATTGTGCGGATG
>CAMONC010000074.1 GCA_946620235.1 uncultured Lachnospiraceae bacterium
TGCGCCGGTATCATTATAGATGGCAGCTATCTGATCCGCCAAAACCAGAATCTGCCTCTTGATGGGCAGCGAGCTGTCTATGTCAACATCGAGAGCAGCACGCAGTTGGTCGACCTCTTCTTTTACATCAGGTGCACAATCCCTCAGCATCATACTGTTATCGGTCTTACCGAAAACATCATATGCCATAGTGAGCAATGCTCGGAATATCTCATCCTCCTCAGGATCATCCGGCACTGCATCCAGTACGAATATATCCACACCCATTATATACGGACAACCATGATTGCGGCTTAGAAACTCCGGATCAATGCGAACTGTCTCCGTGTTGATAACCCTGGTGATGATACCTGTAGGACTCTGGTCCTGACTGCCGTTGAAGAGTCTCCATCCATCCGGCAGTTCAGCGGGTGCCACCTGCAGAAATCTGTTGAAATCCGACCTCATCATAGATATATCGACATCATCATCCCACGGGATGAATCCCTGATGGCGTATAGTACCCAGCAGAGACCCGCTGTCGATAAACCATCTGATACCGTATTTGTCACAGATCTCAGCTATCACGGACAGGACTTCCATCTCCACCGCCCACATACGCTTCATGATAGGCCTGATATAAAATCCGAGTTTCTCCTCTCCGGCAAAAAAGGCTTCATCAAAATGCATCAGTCATCTGCTCCCAATTTGATCATATCGGTATACTTGGTGGGGTTCTTGAAATAATCTATATACGATACATCCGGATTAAATATAGCGGAATGTTCTCCACTCCTGACCGGAGTCATGTAATCACCAAATACATGTGTGAGCACCTCATGGTAATGAACCGGAACCGGAACCATAAAGCCTTCAAAAGGTACTTCTGTCACCTCCTCATATAACTCCTTATCTATAACCTGATGCAGGCCTCCCAGTATCTCGCAGTATTTTATGGAGTATTTGGTGGACGTCCCGATAAACGATATCAGCGTTTTCTCATATATCTCATAACGGCTGTCGTGCGGCAGCTGCATGATCCCTCTCAGATCATCTTTTGGAAACACAGTATTGCATGCATCCGACAGCATATACTCCTGTATCTCGGGTGCACCCAATATAGTCACATAGAGTTCCTTCTCCATCTCAAGCATTTCTTTGGTGAACTTCTTATCATCTAGAGCATCATCGAGCGGGAATATATCCATCCATATCCCCTGATTGATACAGGACGGCATCGGAGGGGGTTCGATGGCTGTAGTGTTTCTGTTTCTTACTTTTGCAAAAGGAAGTCGGTGATAAACTGTAATACTGTCGAAAGAGCACTTGGCCAGATTTGTAGACAGGTCCTGCCACTCAAATTCCTCTCCGAGTTCCTCGGGCATGACACGCCGGGCTATCTCATAATCCTCCCTGGTCATATCCACATCGAGATCGTCATCCCAAGGTATGAAACCGCCATGTCTGATCGCTCCTATGAGACTGCCTCCATTTAAGCGATATTTCAGTCCGTACTTCTTGCAAACCCTGTCGAAATCAAACAGGATCTCAAGTTCCTTAGCCCATACACGTTTGCGCTTGGATGTGACCAGGAATCCGTCACGCTCCTCCGGTTCATAGAAAGATTCATCTATATGGTACATTTATTATCCTCATACAGTAAAAGGGAGCCACCTAAGCGGCTCCCTCTTTTGGTAGATTAGTTCTGAACTTAATCAGATTAGCCAAGTAATGACAGAACACCCTGATTACTCTGGTTAGACTGTGCCAGCATTGACTGACCTGCCTGTGACAGAATGTTGTTGTTCGAATACTTAACCATTTCTGTAGCCATATCAGTATCACGGATCTGGCTCTCAGCTGCCTGAGTATTCTCTGTAATGTTATCAAGGTTCTTGATGGTGTGCTCAAGTCTGTTCTGGATAGCACCGAGCTTAGCTCTCTGCTTATTCAGACTGGAGATAGCTGCCTTGATCGTGCTGATGGCTGCAGCTGCCTTGGTCTGAGTAGATACGCTAAAGTCTGATCCTATACCAAGTCCGGAAGCCTTCATCGAGCTGATGCTGATGTCGATATACTGTCCGCTCTCAGCGCCTACCTGCAGATGCTTTCCTGTGAAGGAACCATCGAGGAGGTTCTGCTGGTTGAATGTAGTGGTGGATGCTACACGGTTGATCTCACTCTTCAGAGCCTGAACTTCCATGTTGATGTAGTCCTGATCCTCAGTAGTGTTGGTGTCGTTAGCAGCCTTAGTTGCCAGCTCATTCATTCTCTGCAGCATGTCGTGTACTTCATTCAGTGCACCTTCTGCTGTCTGTACGCAAGAGATACCATCCTGTGCATTAGCTGAAGCCTGTGTAAGGCCTCTGATCTGACGTCTCATCTTCTCGGATATTGCAAGACCTGCTGCATCATCTGCTGCACGGTTTACTTTGTAACCGGAAGAGAGCTTCTCAGTACTCTTAGCAAGAGATGACTGAGTCAAACCAAGCATTCTGTTAGAGTTCATTGCTGTTAAATTGTGCTGTACTACCATAATATTTCCTCCTTGAAATGTTGCAAACGCTTTGCGTTCGCCTGAATCTCCGCATCCTTGCGGCCCTTTGGTTTTGTTTGGTGATCTCCTCTTAAGTATTGCCGGCCGTACGCTCCGATCAGTATCTTAATCGGTTTTCACCGTTGTGTTTATTGCTTACACAACATATATCGTATCCCTGAAGGGATATCTTAACCACATTTTAAAAAAAATTTTTATTTTTTTCAAGTGGTTATTTAATTGGTTACATCCAGCATGGAATCATCGACTGATGAAGCTACTGCTGCGGTATTGTACTTATCTGTAATAACTCTGGCAGCCTTACGGGATTTAGCCAGATCACGTCGCCTGTTTCCGAAATACTCTTCCGCGATCTTACGCGTTTTAACCTCCACTGTGTTCACCGCCTGGATCTTACCATCCTGCTCCCGTATCAGATCTCCGATACGCTTTTTACGATCCGGCGGCAGCTTCGTCAGCTCGTCCGGATGTGAGTCGATATACCTGCTTATCTCATCATATTCACTGTCCAGTTTATCTAGATCATCCTGATAAGTGTCCTGCTCTTCCATATAATCATCATACTGTGACAGATCGGATGACGTACTGTCAAAAGTTTCGAGAAACTTCTTATCCGATTCATATATATGCTCGAGCACTTCTATCTGTGATCTCAGGTTACTCTCCAGCCTATCAGCATATGATGCCATCAGCCTTCTCCTCTGGCCACTTTCTCCATTACCAGCTTCCAGTTATCACGGACTGAATGCAGGTGAGTGTTAACTTCGCCGAGTATCTCCGCATCTTTCTTCATATTGGCTTCGATCAGTCGCTGTGACAAATAGCTGTATATGTTCTCGAAGTCCTGTGCTACGGGATAGCTCATATCCAATGTCTGCCGCAGATAATCTATGATCTTCTGCACCTTGATGATATTGAGATGAGCCTTCTGAATATCATTCGTCTCAAGTCCGGTCAGAGCGATATTGCAGAACTTGATGGCTCCCTCATACAGCATCAGTGTAAGTTCCGCCGGCTTGGCTGTGAGTATCTTGCTGTTATTGTATTGTGCATATGCCTGTGGCAGAGCCATTGGTCAACCTCCTGTTATCTGCCGCCACCGAGATATCCGGCCATCGCATTGCTTTTACTCTGCAACTTGGCCATGGTGGCCTCCATCTTGGAGAACTTGGCGTACAGATTATCCTCGTACTTGTTAGCTTTTTCCTCCAGCTCGGAGATCTTGCTGTCGTATGCTTTATAGTCGTTCTCCATGGTCTTATCTTCATAGAAAGTACCGAACGAACGCTTGTTGGCAATTCTGGATGACAGCTTATCGAGATTTCCGTACAGAGTCTGGCTCAGCTTGGTGAAGAAGCTCGTGACCGTCTCGGGATCGGATGCGATCATGGCCTTAAGCTTATCTTCATTTCCGGATGAAATCTCATCATCGGAATCTCCGTCTATATGAAGTGCATGTATGGTATTGTATTCCGCAGCCAAATATGCCTGTGTATTGATGCCGAAGTTGGACAGATACATCTTCTTGCCGCCTACATCGAATCCGGATCTCATGGCATCTGCCATTCCGCTGATGATCCTGTTCAGATTCTCATTGCCTTTCAACAGGCTGTCCTTGATCTTCTTCTCATACTTCTCGACTTCGGTATCGGTAAGAGCTTCCTTTTCCTCATCGGTCAGAGGCTTGTATCCCTTAGCGCTTGCGGCATTATAATATGTATCCAACTTGACGATCACGTCATTATAACTCTTGAGAAGATTCTTGATCTGGTCATAGATTCCGCTGGTATCGGTATCTGTAGTCAGGGTTATCTCTTCATCATCGGCTGTCTCACCCAGTGCGGTTATGGTCAGACCGTTGATCTCGAATACATTATTGGAGTTGGTAAACTCCGCATCGTTAAGCTCTATCTTTGCATCCTGACCGGGAACCTTGCTGGCTGCCTTACCTGCAACTGTACCATTTTTAATTGCCTGAAGCTGCTGTTCTGCATATGCCTTCTTTGCTGCTACTTCATTAGTGATCTGCTCCTCAAGCTCAGCCTGCTTGCCCGGATCAACCGTTATCTCACCCATAGAAGTGATCATTCCGGTCTCATCATCATATGTAATACCATCGGAAGACCAGATAGCGTTTGTTCTTGCCTCTCCTTCCTGAGTTGTGAGATCGTTAAACTTCGTCTCAGCTTCAGCAATCTGTGCATCCAGTGCAGCGATCTTCTCGGTATTATCCACCTGTTCGTCAGCACCGTCAGGAGTTGTGCCATTTTCTGCCACCAGCTTATCTCTCTGCTCACGCAGATCGGCAAGTGACTTCTCGGCGGTCTTCATGCTGTTATACAGGTTCTTGTATGATTCGGCTGCAGCCTGGGCTCTCTTAAGCGCTTCTCCTGCTACATCAAAGCTCTCATATGATTGAATCTCTTTCTGCAGAGCGGTCTTGGTCTTTTTATCATATGTGCTTATTCCAAGAGCATCGAGCATCTTGGTTCCATTGGCATCTGCACCCGTGATTGAGAAATCGGATTCAGCACCCGTAGTCTTGGAGCTGATGAAGAATCTCTGATTTTTTTCATCAAAGGAAGCATTAAGTCCCTGTCCCTTGATCGCACTCAGCACATCGGATATGGTGCTGTTTTCATCAAAGGTGAATGATGCGGACTTATCTCCGGTAGCGATATTTATGGTCGTACTTCTGCCGGTATAGCCGAGTGAGCTCATTTTTGAGAGTGCTGTAACCTTCTCGCCGGTCGCTACGCCTTCACCATCTACCGCCTTCACTTTACCACCGGTCAGATATCCCGACTTGGCCAGATCTATGATTTTCAGAGACTGTACAGAATTAACAGCCTTGTCGGTAGTGATGACGCTTGCTTTAGCGGGATTGGAGACATTGGTGGTCTTCTTGGTCCAGTCAGATGTGAAACGCAGGTTCATGGCCTTGGTTCTTAAGCTGGTCAGATCCTTATTCAGATCTTTCCATATATCCTGTGTCCATCCGGCTTTAGTCTTGTCACCCTGCATATTGGTGACTTTCTGTCTGCGGGCAGATACCAGAGAGGCGATCAGGGAATCTGTATCCAGGCCTGATATCAGGCCGCTCATTCTCATAGCCATAGTATTCCCTCCTCTCCTTATCTCTTCTCGTCAACCATGATGCCGGCCATCTCCCATACCTTGGCTATCATATCCAGGGTCTTCTCGGGAGGCAGCTCCTTGATGGTTTCCTTGGTCTTCTTGTCTACGATCTTGATGGTTACACGATTCGTACCTTCGTGTATGCCAAATACAGCTTCGGAGTTAGCTCCGGAGCTCTTGTTGAATCTGGCAACAGCTTCCTTGAGGCGCTCGTTGGTAGCGGTAGCCTCTTCCTGATAATTGTTGCCCTGACCCTTTTCACCCTGACCTTCGCCGGCTGATTCCTGACTCTTGGTCACGATCTGAGCAGAAGACAGATCCGGTGTAGTTTCCTTAGCGGCACTGTCCTGTGAATCGTACTCGGGTGACTTCTGTGCAGGATCCACCTGTTTAATCGGGATCTGCTGAGTCTGCAGCGTCATTATGCTGCCCATAGGTTCTATGTTCATATCCTCACCTCCGTGTGAATAACGCGGGCCTCTTGCCCCTATTTACATATCTCATCCTGAGACACCCAGTTACATCTGTCATTATTATCGGATAATTCCGGATAAAAGTTAAGAGCGTTTTCAAAACTTTTTTCAGCTCTTTTTCTGTTGCTCCATATGTCGGGATATCACTCGAATTCTTTGGGGAACTCCAGCCCCTGACCTGCATACCACTCACGCAGTTGCTCCTCGGCATGTATGAAGAAAGGATAATCGTGGAAATCGTAGCTCCTCACCGGTGTCATGTAATCTCCCATCCTGAGAGTGAGTACGGTATCATATCCCTTCGGTGCGGGTAGCATCACATGCTCGAACGGCAGATATATCGTCTCGGCGTAAGCTGAAACAGGCGTTCTGATCGAATGATTATAATGAAAGGCCGCAATTCCCACATCTGCCCCATCAGTATCGTAGTACATGGCCGCCAGCTGGTCTGCCAGTCTGTTCAGCTGCGGTTTGACGGGTTGTGTACGATCCAGCTCTATCCCACAGGTTCCCTCAAGTTCCGTGATCCTGGTCTTAAGATCCTCGGGGAAGTCATCAAGCAATGCTCCCTTGGGAGCATTTTCCTCCGTATCATAAGCGTTGCCGGTGAGTATCCTGTAGAATTCATATTCCTCGGGATCATCAGGCAGGGTATCCAGAATGCACACATCCACACCCACGTTATAAGGGCATCCATGGAACCTCTCGAGAAACTCGGCATCGGTGCGTACTACACGCGAATTGACCACACACGTAATCGCACCGTTTATATCATCCGAATCTCTGTCATTGCGCAGAAACCATCCTTCGGGAAGTTCGGTCCGTGCATAGACTCTGAATCTCTCGAAATCGGCACGAAGCATCACGATATCCACATCGTCATCCCAGGGAATGAATCCATGATGACGTACCGCACCCAGCAATGTACCGGAATCGGCAAACCATCTGATACCGTGTGCATCACATATGTCCGATATCACGTCCAGAACTTCGAGCTGCGCAGCCCAGGCCCGCTTGACCATCGGTCGGATGTAGAATCCGTCTCTTTCTTCACCTTCAAAAAAACTGTCGTCAAAATACATTTGTTTTCATATGCCTCTGTTCTGCCGGCCATCTCACGTTCCGCCGTTCATCTTATGCCAGTTCCTGCAGAATTCATCTACGGGAGCCTCTACACCGGACTCCCGGAGCAGCTTGACAAAGGCTTCCTCCTGAACCCTGTAGAAAGGATATGAATGGCCTGCGGCAAACCTCACAGGTGTCATATAATCGGGGCCGAACTCTGCTGTGAGTACTTCATCGTAATTATCGGGGACTCTCATGGTTATATGCTCATATGGGAGGTCTATGCCTGCCCCCAGGCCATCAGGATTCACACATTCGTACCCCTCAAAACCATCAGTTTCTCCACGTGGTCGAAGATACAATATATCATAAACTTTGGATGTTCCTGAAACACTCGAAGCCAGTCTGTCCGAAGCAAGCCACAACGCATGACTCAGACTCACATCATCCCGCTCGTCGTACTGTATCCCTTCCATCCACTCGGCGAACGCTTTCAATCTGTTATGCAATGTTCCTCTGCGCCTGTATTCATCGGGGAAACGTGCAGTGGTCTGCATATCATTACACAGGTTTACCATCTTCACCTGCTCAGCCGGATCCTCAGGGAGATAATCAAGCGGAAATATATCTATCCCGACTCTCATATAAGGGAATCCGTGGAAATAGTCCATGTATTTAGGCAGAGTGAAGTACGTCTCATCGGCGATCACGCGTCCCTGCGGTTCCTGATTGGCCGCTATCAGCCTCGCCTCTCTCGCAAAAAGTCCCGAAACCACGAATCCCTCCGGGAGCACATCATCCGCTATCCGGAAGAATCTATCATAATCGGACCTCAGCATACACAGATCGATATCATCATCCCAGGGAATGAATCCTTTGTGCCTGACAGCTCCAAGCAGGGTTCCGCCATAAGCATAGTACCTGATGTCGTTTTCCGCGCAGACGCGCTTAATAACCTCCAGAACTTCAAGTTCTGCAGCCCAGGCTCTCTTCATCATCTCCGAAATGACGAATCCGTCTCTTTCTTCTTCTCTGAAAAACTCAACCGGGAAAACCATATCTTATAAACTCCGATCCGATACTCTGCCCCTTTATCAAACTTTGAATTCGTCAGGGAAGGGCACACCGTGCTTCTCGTATTCCTCTCGCAGATCTGCTTCCCAATGAATGAAATAAGGATAATCATGCGAAGAACCGGCATTTATCGGAGTCATGTAATCATCTCCGAACCATACCCGCAGCACTTCGTCATACCCTACGGGGACCGGGATATTGGTCATGTCGAAATCAAATCTTTCGGCTTTGGCATAAGCAGCCGCTGAGAACTGCCTCTGCTGATTAACACAATAGTAAGGAACGTTTGCCATTCTTTCGGTATCCGCATCATAATAGATGGATGATATCCTGTCCGCGAGTTTGAGCAGCTGGGGCTTGATCGGTGCATCATAATCGAAATCGTAGCCGCACACCTCCGCCAGCTCCCTGGTCTCCTTTTGTACCAGCTCATCACACTCATCGATGAGCATTTCTCTGCCCGCTTCCTTGAACGCATGGAATGCCATCGTGGTCAGCTCTATGAATGATGCTTCCTCCTCCGGATCATCCGGGATCCTGTCGATCACAAAGATATCAACACCGGCTATATACGGGAAACCATGGTTCTTTTTAAGGTGATTCGGATCCGTGCTCAGCTTCGTGGAATTGTTGACCTGAAGGATCGCATCCGACGGGTTCTTATCCTGTCTTCCGTTGGCCAGCCTCCAGCCCTTAGGTAGCTCCTTAGGAGCGTAACGAAGGAATTTCTCATAATCCGGTCTGAGCATCGCAATATCGATATCGTCATCCCACGGAATGAATCCCTGATGTCTGACCGCGCCGAGCAGCGTGCCGGAGTCAGCGAACCATTTAATCTGATACTTCCTGCATATCCTGGAAATCACCTCGAGTATATCCAGCTCGCAGGCCCACGCACGCTTGACCATGGGGCTGATATAGAATCCGTCTCTCTCCTCGCCTTCAAAGAAGCTGTCTTCAAAATGCATATTTTCTCCTGACCTCCATACCGGCCTGCCTTCGGTTGCGGCAGGCGGCGATGTTTACTCCCCTACTATCGTGTTGATGATGTCCTGTGACATCGCATGATACACTTCCCTGGAGAAATGGTTGATACAATCCTCAAAGCTGTCCTGCCCGGTGATATAGTCCGTGGCATTAAGCAGCCAAACATTATCGGAGGCGGCGAACTCCTCATACAGCCTGCGGTTTATCTCCCTATATATGGGAGCGTGATATGCAAACTCATGGCTGTTGTCATCCGACCCAGTCTCGCTGCCCAGCAGCAGCAGTAATATGGTCTCAGGATTCAGCTGTTCTCTCATCCATTTGATATTTCTGATCACCAGGTCCGGATGGAGATCTCCTTCAAATGCAAATTCGCGTGCAAACCTGTCAAGCCATGCTTTATCAAAAGCCACATTGTGGTTGGCGTATTCGCCGGAGATGAACTTATCCCAGTTTGCAGGATCCGTCATATCCTCTCGGCAGCTGCCAAACGCAATCCGCATATCGGTCTCTCTGTGTCTGTATATACCGGAGTGTCCTTCCGACAGTGTACTGAAGATCACCATGTCATACGGATCGTCGAACATAAATGTCAGGAAATCCGCTTCACACAGGAATCCCGAATCAGAGATCACCTTACGAATGGTGTCGACAGGGGTGTGATATGCCTCGTACAGGTGGATCGAATTGTTGGATCCCGCTACCACGATATCCCTGGAATCCACGAAGTTAGTCTCAAGCTCCACGTCGAAGACGCCTGACAGATACGGTGTGATGCCATCTATGTCGCAAGGGCCTTTAAGGAGGACCTTCGGCTTATCTCCGGTGTATTCCGCATCGACGCTGATGGTGTGACCTGAGGGCTCCGTGTTTACTCCGATACTATCCACGATGTCTGCATCTGCACTTACCGTTATGGGCTCGCTGCCGGTCCGCACCGATGTCTCAGTAATCCACGTTACCGGCTCATTTTCGCCCAGCACCGATGCCGTCCTGCCTGCGATCTCTATCTGCGGTCGTCCCAGTTTGTCATAGATATACTGCTCTATACCCATTCCCAGTACTCTGCATGAGAAAAGGAAGTGGATCAGACGGCCTGACGTTCTGTCCAACGCATAAAATCCTATGATCCCGTAATCCCCATATTTATCACGTGCCGAGACCAGTCTGCACTCCACTCCGGGATCATTCAAAAGAGAGAACACATCTTCACGCGATGATCTGACCTTGGTGAAGTTCAGCTGGTTGGTCCTGCTTATCAGTTCGCATACCCTGTCTATGTGATCCGCGATATCATCGATGAAACTGATCGTGATCTCAGAGTCACGCAGGAACTGTTCGTTGGATGAAGATACTTTCTGATCGGATCTCTTGCGCTCGAGCACGCGATAACGTTCAAGACGTGCATGCGCCGTGTCATTTTTCTCTGAAAGTTCCGCCAACTCAGCCAGACTGTCAAGTATCTCCGGTCCGCTCGTCATAAGCTCCGGCAGCAGATATGATGCCTCAGCGAGATTCGATGCCTCATCATCTATGTAGAGTACATTCTCCGGTCTGAGCGCCATATCGCTGATCATGCTTTGGATACGTGCGCCCTTCGGAGTCCAGTCTATGCTCGGGAACACGAAGAGCTCCCAGATATTACCGAACTCGTCAGAGGACAGTTTCTCACGCGCGGCATCGAAATCATTATTTGAACAGATGGCACTGATCACACCTGCATCGGCCAGCTCACGGACTATGCGGATATTCGATTGAATAGGGGTTACCTCGCCTTCGCTCAGGATACCGTTCCAGAAAGTGTTGTCCAGATCCCATATCACAGCCTTGATCTGGATATCATCGGATGAAGCTTCTGATACTGCATCACCGGACATCCCGGCCACAACTGCAGACTCCGATGCTCCGGGGCGAATGGCAGCCGGCGATGCACTCACCGGCTCCGTATAGCTGTCGAAGCCCCATTTGTCTATGAATCTCTGTCTGTTCCTCTCAAATATGACTTCCGCATCGGGATTCTCCGCGAAGCTCTGACTGCCCGCATGATAGATAAAGCTGTTCCTGCACAGCACAAGCTTATACCCCTGCTGTCCTATCCTGGTGCACAGGTCATCATCTTCGAAATATCCCGGTGCGAATATCTCATCAAATCCGCCCACGCTATCGATCACAGTTCTGCGGATCAGCAGCGCGAACCCGCTTAGCTTACGCACATATTCGTAAGGATCATCCATCCTCACATTTCGTCCGGCACCGAACTCCATATACTGATACGGCAGATCAAATGCCACATCCAGCAGCTGATAGCTCGAGTAATTCTGCAGTGCACCTGCTGCCCCGATATCATCCGCCGCATAGAGTCCCATCCTGAGCCAGAACAGGGCATTCGCCGGCATTCTGGTATCGTTGTTTAAGAAAAATACATCCGCTTCGGGATCGGCATACTTAAGTGCCTCATTGCATCCCGGTCCGAAGCCCATATTCTCATCGCTGAGCAAAAGAATAAGATTATCATCCGCCCGACTCTTAAGCCACTTGACCGTCTCGGGATCGGATGCATTGTCCAGTATCACTATCGAGAAAGTGCCGGGAGCACAGTTTGAATAAATGCTGCGCAGACACTCTTCAGTCAGATATACATTATTATATGAGAGTATGATGAAGCATACCGGTCTGACACTCACGGCACCGCTGGCCATGAGCTCATCCTTCATTTCACGAAGCTGCGCCCGTGTGTCCTCATCATCACAGAGGAATTCCGCATTCTCCAGACACAAGTAGGCCTGGTTCCAGTTAGGCAGGGTGTTGCCGGATGCATCAGCCGATGAGCCTGTTTCTCCGGTCCCGGTCGGATCTGCTCCCTCACCGCTCAGAAGTTCATCTGCCATGTCGGCATATATCTTCCAGGTATCCGTCGTCAGATACTCGAGCC
>CAMONC010000075.1 GCA_946620235.1 uncultured Lachnospiraceae bacterium
CCAAACTGAAGGCCGGAGATAAGATCTACAGCGTACAGATGAACAAGTCCGTTGTAATGTTTAAGCTCGGTAAGAAGCCGATATCCGAGGGCCTGAACATTCTGGGCGCCCATATCGATTCTCCGAGAATGGATGTCAAGCAGAACCCTCTGTATGAAGATAACGGAGTGGCATATCTTGATACACACTACTATGGTGGAGTGAAGAAGTACCAGTGGGTTACCATTCCGCTCGCACTTCACGGCGTGGTAGTAAAGAAGGACGGGACCACCGTAGAACTGAACATCGGTGAGGAAGAAGACGATCCCGTATTCTTCGTATCCGATCTGCTTATCCACCTGGCAGCCGATCAGATGGAAAAGAAAGGAGCGAAGGTCGTTGAAGGTGAGGCTCTCGATATCATCATCGGAAGCAAACCTCTCGTGATCAAGGATAAAGATAAGGATAAAGAAAAGGATTCCGGCAAAGCCAAGGCAGACAAGCCCAAGGATCCTGTTAAAGCGGGCATCCTGAAAATCCTGAAAGACGATTATGATTTCGAAGAAGAAGATTTCCTTTCCGCAGAACTTGAGGTTGTACCTGCAGGCCGTGCAAGAGAGTGCGGCTTTGACAGAAGTCTGATACTCGGATACGGACATGACGACAGGGTATGTGCTTATCCTTCCATGAAGGCCATGCTTGAAGCCGGAGATACCGACAGGTGTGCGTGCTGCATTCTGGTTGATAAAGAAGAGATAGGTTCGGTAGGTGCTACCGGCATGAAATCGCATTTCTTTGAGAATGCGGTATCCGAAGTCATGGAGCTGAGCGAGGGTTTCTCAGAGCTCAAACTCAAGAGAGCGCTGGCTGCGTCATATATGCTGAGCTCCGATGTGAGTGCGGCTTTTGATCCTACTTATGCCGATGCTTTTGAAAAAAAGAATGCGGCATATCTGGGCCGCGGACTTGTATTTAACAAGTTCACCGGTGCCCGTGGAAAATCGGGATCAAATGATGCCAATGCCGAGTATATTGCTCATATACGCGACATACTTGATAAGAACAATGTGTTCTTCCAGACTGCCGAACTGGGCAAGGTTGACAAGGGCGGCGGAGGAACCATCGCATATATTCTCGCACTTTACGGCATGAACGTCATCGATTCCGGCGTTGCTGTACTCAATATGCATGCTCCCTGGGAAGCCATCAGCAAGGCAGACCTGTACGAAGCTCTTAAGGGATACATTGCATTCCTCGAGAATGCGGGAATGTGATCAGACATAACATCTTTTGGATAAAAGCAGATCCAAACCGGCCGGCATGATACTGCCACTGCCGGGGATCTGCTTGTTCCATTTATGACGGGACAGGAAATCAACTTTGAACAAATCGGATTTTTATTATGATCTGCCTGAAGAATTGATAGCACAGGATCCGCTGACCGACAGGGCATCATCGAGACTGATGGTCTTAAGCAAGTCGGACGGGCGTATCGAGCACAGACACTTCAGGGATATAAAAGAATACTTACGGGCCGGAGATTGTCTGGTCCTGAATAATACCAGGGTTATTCCCGCGAGACTACTCGGAGTTAAACCCGATACGGGTGCGGCGATAGAGCTTTTGCTGTTAAAGCGCATATCCGCGGATGAATGGGAGTGCCTGGTACGACCCGGGAAGAAACTGCGTACTGGTGCGGTCGTAAGTTTCGGAGATGGTGTGCTTACCGGAGAGATCACTAAGCAGCGTGATGACGGAAATCGCATAGTCAGATTCTCTTATGAGGGTGTTTTCGAAGAAGTGCTTGATAAGCTGGGAGAAATGCCGCTTCCTCCGTATATCACGCATAAACTGGTCGACCGTGACAGATACCAGACCGTATATGCCAAATATGACGGATCGGCCGCTGCCCCGACAGCAGGTCTTCACTTTACAAAGGAGCTTCTTCGGGAGATAGAGGATATGGGTGTAAGTATTGCCTATGTCACTCTGCACGTTGGTCTCGGTACTTTCAGGCCGGTCAAGGAAGATGACATTATGGATCATAAGATGCACTCGGAATGGTATGAAGTAACCCCCGATACAGCTGATCTGATAAACAGGACAAAAGCGGAAGGCGGACGCATAATCTGCGTGGGAACTACATCGACCAGAACCGTGGAATCCGTTGCGGATGAGGAGGGAACGGTTCATCCCGGAAACGGAGAGACGGACATATTCATTTATCCCGGGTATAAGTTCAGAGTTTTGGATGCACTGATCACCAATTTTCATCTGCCGGAGTCTACTTTGGTTATGCTTGTCAGTGCACTTGCGGGGCGGGAGAATGTGTTGAACGCATATCGTACGGCCGTGGAGGAGAGATACAGGTTTTTCTCATTTGGAGATGCGATGTTCATCTGCTGACATGCATCAGTGATATTGAAGGATCATAACCATAACATACAAGGAGAGATTTAAGTGAAAAAGAAACTGAGTATTTTTGTGTCTTTATCCGTTATTACAGTTCTGCTTGCTTCATGCGGACAACAGCCGGAAAGTGCCGGTGATACTGGTACTGAAACAACGGAGGCAGAGCAGGAGGAAACGGAAGGATCAGGTGAGACAGCGGATTATCCTCAGTCTGACGGTCAGGGATTCAAGACCGATGCTGAGACAGATGGCGACATGGAGGAACTGCAGGCAGATGCTGATCCGCAGGTCATAGTCAGACAGAAGTTTTACTATGAGGTATCCGACGACGAATACTATAACAATCTGCTGAATGGTCATGTGCAGATCCCTCTTTTGTCGGATGCGAGCGCACAGGATTATCCGCTGCTTGCAGCCGCACTGGAAGCGGATGCGGATGATGAGCTCAATACCTTTGAGAATATGGTCGACGAAGGGACATCAGAGGTTAAGGAATGGTATAAGGAGATGGATCCGGAAAACTTTTACGGCGGGTTTTATATGACCCGTGATGTTACCGTCAAGAGATCGGACTCAGAAGTGCTCAGCATGTTCTTGTATGAAACTCAGTATGCCGGCGGTGCTCATGGAATATACGGAAATATACCTCTTAATTATGATGTGCAGACAGGTGACAGACTTGAGCTTGAAGACGTACTCACGGCTACGGATGGTTTGAACGATCTGATCAAAAACGAACTGGAGAGAAAGTATGCCGATGATCCCGATATGTTCTTTGATCTGGATGAAAGCCTTTCTCATTATACGGCCGGCAGTGTTTCCGTGGATCAGGATGCCTCAGGTGATGATTATGAGGTGGCCTATACATGGGCACTGACTCATGAAGGGCTTGAACTGTATTTCGGACCGTATGAGCTTGCGGCCTATGCTGCGGGAGCACAGACAGTTGTGCTTAAGTATGATGACTACCCCGATCTGTTTGAACAGAAGTATCTGCCGACAGACAGGAATGCCGGATATATCGCGTTTTTTGACCGATATACAGGAGATTACGATGTGGACGGCGACGGTAAAAGTGATTATATAGGCCTTGATAATGTCTATGAGGACGACGACTATGAGAATCCGACCGGTCTCTCTGTTTATCTGAATGATGAGACCGTAGAGTTTACGTTGGAAAACGGGCCGGCGATTCCCGAAGAAGCCGGGGGATATTATGTGCATACATCCGACGGCAGAAGCCTGCTCTATGTGATATCTCCGTCCTACAGTGATTACAATGATATGGTGTTTTTCGACATATCAGACGGAAAACTCAAACTCATCGATACCGACTGCAAACCGTCGTTCTATATTGATGATGATGAGGACGGAACGTCCTATAAGCGGTTTATTCTTTACGATCCCGACGATATGCAGTTTTCCGACAGGTTTGATGTGATAACCACTTTTCTGGGATTCAGATCATATCATGTCGGGAGCGACGGGAGCCCTGAGACGGATGAAGAGATATACACCATATACAGTAACGGAGGATGGGAACCTATCACCGCGATCAAATCATTTGAGGCGGAATGCATAGACGGTGATACTCCGGAGATCATAACCATTGACGTCGGGGAGACGTTTGAGCTTACGTCGACGGACGGAAAGACATATGTGGATGCCCGGCTTTCGGACGGACGCATGGTCAGACTGTATTTTGAAGGCAGTGGCATGGAGTTGAAGATCAATGGTCAGGACGCACAGAACCTGTTCAAAGAGTTGATGTATTCGGGTTGACCTCCGGACGGTAAAGGAGCTTCGTTATGCACAGGATCAGTAAAGGTGAATACGGATACATATCATATGCGCGTAAAATAGCGATCATCCGTACTGTCGTCATGTTTGTGCTGTGTCTGGCGGTATTTGCCATAGGGTATCTGACTACAGGTACCCGTAAGAACCTTCTGACGATCGTGGCGGTACTCGGCTGTCTGCCTGCATCCAAAAGTCTGGTAAACGTGATCATGTTTATGAGAGCGCGCGGATGCAGCCCGGAAGCCAAAGAGAAAATAGAGTCTCAGATCGGACCTGCCGAAGAAGCAGGCTCATTTCCCTATGCCGAGGCATATGATCTGTATCTGACTTCTTATCAGACCAACTATCCCATATCGCATGTTCTGGCCGGAAGAGGGATGGTAACGGGATTATGTGAGGCTGCGGGTGTCGATGCGTCAGCGTGTGAGAAGCATATTGATGAACACCTTAAGGCCGACGGTATCAAAGATCTGACGGTTAAGATTTACACCGATATTGATAAATATACTTCAAGAATAAAAGCCATGACCGAACTGGAAGAACGCGAAGGTGATATGGGCGGTGTCGACGTTTTAGCTACGCTCAAGGCAATCTCGCTATAGGGGAGGATAGAAGTTATGTATGGTAAATCGATCAAAAAGATGATATCCGCCATGATCATTACGGTATGTCTCGCATCCGTATTTACGGGCTGCGGTCCGAAGAAACCGGAAGATGTATCCGTGCCTGAACAGTCAGCGGAAGATGAGACTGCGGAGGCTGCACAGGGAAATGATGTCGATCAGGAGCAGAACACCGACCTGATCGATACGGCAATAGACATCAGTTCGGAAAAGGATATGTTCGACTATCTGACCGGCGAATGGATAATGGAGGACACCGTAGGAGGCAAGGAAATCGGTCAGCTTACTATAAATCCGACAGGCGGGATAGTATATGAGCGTCTCTCTGACGGGCTTAAATGCGAGGGTAACATGTTCCTTTCGAGATTCTCCAACAGTCTCGGTGATGCAAACAGGGATTCGAACAAAAACAGTCTGACTTCATATGAGTTTTCATTTTATGACATACCGGACGGGTTCAGCATTCAGGATACCATGTATGATAATCCCGGAAAGGAGACGGCGGGCGGAAATTTCTATATAGGACGTTGCGGCGGAGAGGACTATCTGTATCTGACGTTTATTGCTAACGGGGACAGCTTCATATTCTATGAGATGTTCCAGGATGCCGACAGGATCACAGAGGAGATAAGCGAATCCGATAATTATATCGTTCAGGGTGACTGGGTACTGCACAGGGCGAACGACGGGCAGACTGAAAATGAGCTGCCGGCTTCAGGCGATTTCTATGCATGGGCATGGAAACAGGCCGACGATACTCTGTGGCTTCAACCCATGGAGTCTCAGTCTTTTGAAACATATGACGAATACACTCTCAGGCATTATAACGCCGGATATTTTGAGGAAAAGGGCGATATCCGGATAGGTGAATATCATCTGAGCGATGATACCGATATGACCATGGTGCTTAAAAAAGATAATGTCCGTACGGAGTATCCCCTTGCGATGTACAAGGTGAAAACGGACATGAAAGGTAACATACAGTCCATGGAGGATGTGCCTTTCTCGTATTACGGATTATATGACATGGGAGATCTGGAGCCCGAATTTTCATATGATGACGGACTGACATTCACGTATAACGGCGGTAAGTATGATCTGGCAGATTATGATACCGTATCAAATGCCATCATGGATATGTACAGAGTGGGTGAATGGATCGTGATCGAGACTCATGTCAACCCGCATGTAGGTCAGTATTATCTGCTCAACATCTATACCGGAAATATCGAGAGAGTGATAACCGGTGCGGGGCTTACCTGGCGCGGAGATGATCTGACTACAGCCATCTACTCCGCATATGATACCGTATACAACTATAAAGATCACGTGATAGGCACGACCGATGGAGCAGCCGAGGTGGCAGAACTGTCCTTCGGTGAGGATGGACCTCTGGTCGTTGCCGAGGATTTTAACGGCAGAGAATACTATCTGGATGAGGCACACGGTGATGAGGCTATGTACAGATATGCATCTTACCTGAGACATCCGACAGCGGCCACATGGAATGATTTTATGGCATATGCACCGAAAGATGCGATCGCTTTCGTGATCGAGAATCCGCCCGTGGATGTAGGTTATAATCTGACAAGGTTCGAGCAGGTGGATGATACGTCCGATATGCTATATGTTGTTTCGCTTTCGGACTGGAGTGATATAGTACTGGATTCCGGAGATATGGATTTTTCGGATACCGGGGAGATGAAATGGAGATCAAAGTCTCTGATAAACAGCACAAAGCTTAAACAGGGCGGTTATCAGGGCTATGGCGTGATCATTCCCGAAGGGATCCCGAATAAATGCATACATGTATCGGCCGGCGATAAGGGCGGTATATATCCGGTATCACCTGTTTCGGGTGAGAGCGATATAAGCTCGGCGTTCATCACAGCTACAATGAGCGGTGAAGCGGCTTTAGGGGACGTGAACAGCACCGGAGATACATACGATCCTGCGGAGTCCTACTCCGATGAACTGTCAGCTTATGATGCTATACTCAGGAAATACAGGCAGGCACAGAATGAAAAATATACCGAGGATCAGTTAAGGGAGATGGGGCTTGATACGGAGCTGATACAGCACGCGTGGCCCTGGGCAGCTTCAGAGGATGCCGTTAAGTTCCTGATATATGATCTGAATGAAGACGAGATCCCGGAGCTGATCATCACATATTATGACTATATAATCGATATATACGGGTTTGACGGCGAGAGGGCGATACAGTCATACAGCTGTATGTATCGTGCCCAGGCTGACCTTTATGAGGGAGGTTATCTGATGGAGCTGTTCTCCGGAACAGCAGCGGACGGCACAGTCACATGGTATAAGTACAATCCTGCTTTGGCTGATTTCATACCGGTATGCAAGTCATCCTATCTCCTGAATGATTCCGGAAAGGGTGTTAACAAATACTATGATTATTCACCGCTGGGGGATGAGAAGGAGATTTCGGAGCAGGTATTCAGAGATATGATCCCGGATGAGAACACAGGACTTACTCTTCCGGAAGGAACACTTTTGGCGGAATTCAACGGATTGAACTGATTTATGCAGAAGATCACGGTATCTCATGCGGAAGCCGGACGCAGGCTCGATAATTACCTGATCAAAGCACTGCCCGGTGGCGGACTGTCTTTTGTGCACAAGATGCTGCGCAAAAAGAACATAACCGTAAACGGACACAAGTGTGAGGGCGGATACAGACTTGCCGAAGGTGATGAGATCTGTATGTTTTTCTCTGATGAGACATATTCGAAACTGCTTAAAGAAAGGCCGGATCCGACTTCCGAGAATGATTCTGCAATCTATAAAAAAGCATACGCTTCGATACACGGAATAGAGATCGTATACGAGGATGATGATTTTATCTTCATAGATAAACCGAGCGGGGTTCTTTCGCAACAGGGATCGTCCTCGGACTTATCCGTCAATGAATGGCTTGTAGGTTATCTGATGGATAAAGGAGCCATTACCGCAGATTCGCTTAAGACTTTTAAACCCGCATTTGCAAACAGGCTTGATCGTAATACATCCGGTCTTATGCTCGGAGGCAGATCGCTTAAGGCACTTCAAATGCTCAGCACCATGTTGCGTGACAGGAGCATGCGTAAGTTTTATCTGTGTCTGGCAGAAGGACACCCTGATGACAGGCTGCCCGTTACACAAGATGAATATACCGAAATATACGGGTATCTGGTCAAGGATAATGACAGAAACACGGTTAAGGTTTTCGATGACATGACGGAGGCAGTCGATTATGCCGGTGCGGCCGTTTCGGGGAAGAGAAACGGAAAATGTGAGGAACGGAAAGTGTCCGAGATCCACACGGGATTCAGGTTTTTGCGTCCCGCAGGCGATGACCGCATGATCCTGGAGGTAGAGCTGCACACCGGTAAATCCCATCAGATACGTGCACAGCTGTCGGCACTCGGACACCCGATAACCGGTGATCCCAAGTACGGATCGGTACAAAACGGTCGAGCCGGATCCGACAGTGTCCGTGCAGACGGTTATGCAGGACAATGTCTTCACGCATGGCGCGTTGTTTTTCCGGAGCTTCCCGACTGGCCTGCCGTAAGCGGACATGAATTTCGTACAAAAAGAGATATAGAGGGATATTATGCTTAAAGTTTTTTTGGTAGAAGATGAATATGTGGTCCGTGAAGGGATCAAGAATATCGACTGGAATGCTCACGGGTATGAATTCTGCGGAGAAGCGTCGGATGGTGAGATCGCTTTGCCGTTGATCCGTAAGGCACAGCCGGACATAGTCATTACGGATATCAAGATGCCTTTTATGGACGGTTTGGAGCTGGCAGGACAGATCCGCAAGGAATATCCTGATATTGAGATCATTATCTTATCCGGTTATGAAGAATTCGGATATGCACAGGAAGCGATCTCTCTCGGTGTATCAAAATATCTGACCAAGCCGATAGGTGCACAGGATCTGCTGAAAGAGATGGATGAGATCCGGGAATCCGTGGAACAGAAGAAGCTTGATAAAGAGATCACCCTTCGGTATCAGCACGATATGGAAGAGGATATTCTTAAAAACCGCAAGGAATTCTTTAATGAACTGGTTAGCGGTAACAGCACGGTTTCAGAACTGCTGGCCGGTGCGGATAATCTGGGACTTGATCTGCGTGCATCGGTGTATTGTATTCTGCTTTGCACATCATATATTGAAACTCAGGATCAGGATGAATATGAGATTTCGTACCATGAGATGTATACCAAATTGCATGAATGGGCCGAGAGCAGGAAAGAAGTCTTTATCATGTTTAACCGTGATATCGACGGAATGGCTGTGCTTTTCAAGGCGGACGATGAAGAGTCTCTAAAACAGAATATCGAAACATCCTGTCGGGAATTCGTGGATATCGTCTCGGTATATGAACATATCAGATACTACAGCGGTATCGGCTGCCCGGTGAAGCGCCTCAGTGAACTGGGAAAGAGCTTTGATGTTGCGAGTGTGGCATATGCACACAGATATTTTGATAAGTCCAACCGTATCGTAAACGGTGATGATTCACCTTTTGAGATCGTTTCGGGAAACGGTTCCGAAGAAGATATTGAACTTGGAGCAATAGATGCCCGCAGACTTGACCGTGAGGGCCTGCTCCATTTTGTCAAGACAGGTGACAGATCGGAGTGTGACTACTTCGTGGATGAATTTATAGACAGTGCATGCGGTGATGCACTCCAGTCCATGCTTTTCAGACAGTATGTTACTATGGATGTTTATTTTGCCATGGTAGATTTCGTGACCGGTTTGGGATACGGCAAGGAAAGCATAGAGGCTCCGGATGCGGGGATGAATGTGGCGGCATCGATCGATACGGTCAGAGAATACTGTAAGCGCCTGTTGCTGACCAGCATAGACTTACGCGAGACTGTTTCACACAGTAAATACAAGGATGTAACGGATAAAGTGATCCGCTATATTGAAGAACATTATGCCGATGAAGATCTCTCGTTAAATATCCTTGCAGAATATGTCCGTTTCTCCCCCAATCATCTGAGCATGATCTTCAGTCAGGAGACCGGCGAGACTTTCAGCAAGTATCTGATCGAATACCGTATAGGAAAAGCGAAGGAGGCACTTAAATGTACATCGCTTAAAAGCTCCGAGATCGCCATGCAGGTCGGTTATCGTGACCCGCATTATTTCTCGTATATGTTCAAAAAAGTCACCGGAATGACACCTACTCAATACAGGGAAGGTAAGCAGGTTTGATAGGCAGACTGAAATCATATTACAGAAACTTAAGCCTGGCCGATAAGATCAGGTATTCGTATGCGGTAGTGCTGATCCCTATGCTGGTTATCATAGTGATATGCGTGCTGAATCTGTATCTGAATAATGCCAGATATAAGGACATGATCCAATCCGCTGTCGTGGCAGGCGAGTTCTCGCTGGATTTCAAGGAAGACTTTGACTATGAGACCTATCTGCTCGTTGTTGAGAATAAGACGGTGGAGGAGTCCCGTGTATATTCTCTGCTGGACGATGCCGAACGCATAGTAAGTGATCTGACTGCCCTGGCAGACAGTGACGAAGATACGACCCGTCTGTCCAGTGTCAATCAGTATCTGGAGAATCTTCACAAATACATCGAGCGAATAGAACTTAATCTGGCTACCGGAAACCGGTATGAGGAAAACATGATGATCTGGGAAAATGATGTCCAGATCGTAACCGCGCTGCTCAGTGAGACTTTTAATGAATACATATACTATGAGATCAGAGACATACAGAGTGCCAGAGATCATATACAAAAGAATACTCTGCTCATCATCAGTCTTACATCTGTTGCAACGATACTGCTTCTGATAGTTACAATTGTTTTTTCCTATATTATCCCGAGATCGATCACCAGACCCATATATGAGATCAGAGATGTTACCAAACAGGTGGCTGACGGTAATCTCGATGTCCGTACTCATATAGAATACGGAGACGAGGTCAGGGAACTGGGGGATGCACTGAATGTGATGATCGAGAGGATAGGAGACCTGCTCGATCAGGTGACTGTCGAACAGGTTAGATTGCGTCATGCCGAGCTTGAACTTCTTCAGGCCCAGATAAATCCCCATTTTCTCTATAATACACTGGATACCATCGTATGGCTGGCGGAAACCGGTGAGCAGGCACGGGTGGTAAGCATGGTGGGGTCTCTGTCCAAGTTCTTCAGAACTTCACTTAATCAGGGTAAGGATAATATAACCATAGGCGAGGAACTGCAGCACGCCGGGAGTTATCTCGAGATACAGCAGGTCAGGTATCAGGATATACTCAGCTATGAAGTATCCGTCCCGAAAGAGCTGTGGGGGTATATGATCCCCAAGATAACCATCCAGCCTCTTGTTGAGAATGCACTTTATCATGGCATCAAGAATAAACGTGGGATGGGGACCATCAGGATCTCCGGGCGCAAAGGCGATGACTGCTTCTATATTGATGTGGCAGATGATGGCATCGGTATGTCCGAAGACAGACTGGCTCAGATACGTGACCGGATAAATAAAGCCGATCCGGACAGCAACGAGATATTCGGTCTGTATAACGTAAATGAAAGGATCCGACTGAGAGCCGGTGACGGATATGGTATTTCCATTGAAAGCAGCTATGGAAATGGTACCGTTGTGACCGTAAAACTACCATATGTAGTATATGGCGAATAAAGCAGTAACAAAATAAACCGCGTTCGTAGAATAATCAACTTCTTTGATCCTGTGCGTAGGATCATCAACTTTCTCCCAAGAAAACTTTATTTATATCTGTAAATAGCCCTCATATAATGAGAGCATCAAAGGAATGGTCCTTTGGGTGAGACTTTCTTTATAAACAGGAGGAAAACAATTTATGAAGAAGAGAGTATTGGCAGTTCTTATGGCAGCAGCCATGGTAGTAGGCCTTACCGCATGTGGCGGCGGAGCAGCTTCAACCGATTCAGGTTCAGCATCATCCGGCGGAGACGGACTTATCAAGGTTGGTATCATCAACAACGATCCTAACGAGTCCGGTTATCGTACAGCTAACGACGCAGACCTCAAGGCTAAATTTACAGAGGCTAACG
>CAMONC010000076.1 GCA_946620235.1 uncultured Lachnospiraceae bacterium
TGTGGTGTCTTTGATAAGTATTGATTCCATTATCAACTCTCCTGCTCTGCCCTCTGACTCCGTCCCTGAGGGTCATTATTTTTTGACCCACTGACTCCGTCCCCGAGGGTCATTTAGGTCTGCGGCCGATCAACTTCAGTACAGCAGCATCACCGGCACCGGGGAACTGCTCGCGTATACGTCCTATGATCCGTTCGTAGCTTGCAGCCGGCGATTCCGTATAAGCGGCTGTGACTGTTTCGTAGCCCCACAGGGCCTCAGGTGGCAGCAGAACCGATACGGCCATGCCATATTCCTCACCCCGCTTGTTAACGCGCCTGTGGAAATCAGCTACAGTCAGATAGGTCTGCATCTGCAGGCCGGTCATGATCCCGGGATAGTTTTTTTCTCCACCCTTACCAAATCCCGCCTTTTTCTTTAATTCGGTAGAAAGTATCTGGTCATCGGGAAAGGTCATCTCTCCGTCATCATCGCGTCCGGTGAGCATATCCATAATGATCTTTTCCCTGCGGCTGGCCAGACCATCCTCCCAGCGTGAATCGAAATCATAACCGTCTCGTCTGTAGTTTACGAAGTATGGCAGCCACTCCAGGCTTATGAATCCGGCCTTCTGGTCAAAAAACTTGCCGTAAGCAACCTGACGGCTCGCTGCGATTATCTCACGCCACTCCCAGGGATCCTCCTGTTTTACGCCGGTCCACCAGTAATCCGGTGACACGTGTTCCTCAACGGAAAACCCCTCTACTCCGTTAGAAAACAAAGGCAAAAAACCGACTTCATTTATCCAGTTGACCAGTTCCTGCCATGTGCGGATACGATACGGATCGTTCCAGTCAAGTCCGCGCATGATCCATACACCATCTTCTACTGCCATCTTGTCACCTTATTTCTATATAATTTGCCTTTCCGGGCTTTTCATCGCGTTCATTTTCATTCATAATCACTATTCTCCTCACAATTCTGACATTGTACACTTAATATATCAGAACACCGACCCGGATACCATCTATAGAAAGCTATGAAAGATCAGGCAAAAGGAATAATCTGCATAATCATCGCCGCCATGGGATTCTCTCTCATGACATTCTTTGTAAGATTGTCGGGGGAGCTTCCGACCATGCAGAAAGCCTTCTTCCGGAATGCCTTTGCACTGGTCATCGCAGTCGCTACTCTGATCATCAAAGGCGACCGGTTCTCGATACCCCGCGAATACAGATCGGACATCTTCTTCAGGTGTCTCTTCGGAACTACCGGACTGATAGCGAACTTCTATGCCATAGACCGCCTGAATCTGGCAGATGCAAACATGCTCAACAAGCTCTCGCCTTTCTTTGCGATTCTGGTATCCATCCCCGTATTAAAAGAAAAACCATCCAGAACGGACATCGTGGCTACCGTGATCGCTTTTATCGGTGCGCTGTTCATTATCCGGCCTACCGGCACCAATATGGCTCTGGTACCCGCACTGATCGGCCTGTATGGCGGTTTCGGAGCAGGTACCGCATATGTATTCGTAAGAAGTGCAGGCAGAAAAGGGGCTAAGACGCCTATCATAGTCACGTGCTTTTCTTTGTTCTCCTGCCTTCTCACGCTGCCGTTCATGATCGCGGGATACGTCCCGATGACGGGCAGACAGTGGATGATACTGATACTTGCCGGACTGTCTGCAGCCATGGGACAGTTCGCCATCACTACTGCTTACAGATACGCCCCTGCGAAGAAGCTCTCCGTCTTCGATTACGTACAGGTCATCTTCGCGGCACTGTGGGGATTCCTGTTCCTGCACGAGATACCGGTTCCCCTGAGCCTCATCGGTTATGTCATCATTATCGGTATCGCAGTCATCAGATGGTACAAGTCCGTCAATTCCACAGAGAATACTACCGCTGCATGATCCTAACCTCTGCGGAGAAATCGCAGTCGGCTGTACCGTATCCGCTTACAGTCTTATATCCATCCAGATCCGTATCTTTCCCGGCGAGATAATCCTCCAGAGAAACCGAGTCCTTATAACGATGGAAAACAATCA
The DNA here is from genome assembly GCA_946620235.1 of uncultured Lachnospiraceae bacterium. Classification (GTDB taxonomy): domain Bacteria; phylum Bacillota; class Clostridia; order Lachnospirales; family Lachnospiraceae; genus XBB2008. Next base: position 2,030 of record CAMONC010000076.1, read on the forward strand.
GCTTCTTATCTCCCAGCTCCCGTATCACGAGTTGCTCACCTTCCGGATCGTTGTATCTGTAAATTCCATTATCAAGATACGTCGTCTTACCGTCTTTGATGATCGGTGCGGCCTCTTTGTAAAATGTGATCGCATCGCTGACCAGCTCCCACTGATGATCACTTAAATCATACACATCTCCGGACAGCCCCATTCGTCCCAGGAATGTTGCACACAAAGAATAGTATATGCGTGAATCGGGATCGTCGGCGCGAAGAACCGCCCATATCTGACTCTGCTCGGGTCTGATCACTCTGTGCAGATTGGCTGCGATGATCGGCAGTGCCTTTATCTCATGGGCATCGGAAAAGCTGGCCTGACTGGCGAGACTCATAAACGAAGGCTCCAGTCTGTGACCACCGCTTGAACAGTTTTCTATAACCAACTCGGGTATCTCACGGCGAAGCTCTCTGTAAAACTCCTGAGTTCCCATCACCTTTTTACGGAGATTCTCTCCGGGACCTTCAGGACCGTCGCAGCCCATACCCATCGTATCGTTATAATCGATTTTGATATAGCCAAATCCATCGTTCTTAAGCCTGTCGATCACGTTCTCCTTAAGATATGCACGTACATGATCATCCTCCATATCCCAGAACCGTGCTCCCCCGACAGTGAGCGGAGCACCGTCCTTTTTTACCATATGATCCGTATCGTCAAAGTGACCTGACTTAGGTGATACAAGCTCAAATTCAAACCATATCCCGGGGATCATTCCGCGGGCTCTGACATAATCGGTCAGTTCTTTCAGACCTCCCGGGAAGCGCTTTTTATTCACGCTCCAGTCACCTCTGTATTCCCACCAGTTTCCGCAGTCGGAGAACCACCCCGAATCCATGACAAGGTATTGTATCCCTTTATCCGCGATCTTGTCCGCAAGTTTCTTCATGTTTTCGATCGTGGGATTACCCCAGGTCGTGCAATATTCATTGAAAGTGATACCCATATGATCATCTGTGGGACTGATATCGGGATGCTGTGCTTTCACCAGTTTATCGCAGACATCCTCCAGGGAGTCTCCGACAGCAGCCACTGCCATCGGGGCTTCAAAGCGTTCTCCGGGCTTCAGGCTCTTAGTCCACTGCCCGAAGTCCCTGTCGGCGATACCGCCGGCCACGGTCACCCCGGCATCTGTCCTGACTATCAGTTCAATCTGCCATGAAGCCGGCGAATACAGCTGTACAGCGAAAAATGTATGACTTGTGCTGTCTTCCAATGCCACAAAAGGGAAATACTTGCGAACCGGCATCGATCCGACATTGCCGAATTTCTCGACTCTGTAAGCCATCTGATTCCACGAATGCTCCATGTTGATCTCCGTCAGATCCGTGGTCAGCAATCTGCCCTCCGCACTCCAGAAGGACAGTATGCGATGATACTTATCCGCTTTGATATCAGGGAAAAGAAAGGAAGTCATCATCTCCATCGTGACCGGTTCCGAAGATCCGTTGGATATGGATGTATGAACTTCATATGCGTCACTATAAGGACTTTTTGTTGTCAAAGAAGTCAGGGTTATACCATCATCCGTCGACATGGATATCGACCCTTCATGCTCATCGACCCGTGTGAAACGGTTCATGGTAGAACTTCCCTGCATGGTCAATCCGCAGGAATAAAACCCCGCATACTCGTCTTTTGTCAGTTTGATCTCAGCTTTACTCAGCATTCCGTATCCTCCCCAAAACGCTACATACCCCGCCGCTCATCCGGGTCCATAAATTACAGAAGCCCCCCATCCAACAAGCGGTGGGAAGCCTCCGTATGTGCGTAAGCATAAACACAATTATATTTTATTCATAATATGTTATGGAATCAAGTATTTATGCTACAGAAGTGACTGCAATCCCGATAACGCATCCTTGATATCCGGATTGTTTATGAGCGATCCGAGTATACCGCCGACTTCGTCTTTTTTATCTTTCTTAAGAATCGCCAGAGCGGCTTTCTTAGAATCCTCATCTGCCGCACGGTATAATTGCAGGAGTTTCTTCTCTGCGGCCGTCACCTTTATGGTCGTACCCGAAGTTGATGAAGCGGGTTTCTTTCCCGATGAAGGCTTCGAGGACGAAGGTTTGGAGGATGCTTTCTTCGGAACAGGTGCCTCCAACAGAGACTTCTGTGTTACTCCCGTTGCCTTGGCTATCGCCTTGATCTGCTCATTGGTGATGTCCAGCTGGTTCCTCTCCACTTTGCTGATGTCCGAAGCCGTTAATCCCTTTACTTTTTTAGCAAGCTGTTCCTGCGTATAACCGGCTGCGGTGCGAGCCTCCTTGATCAACTGTCCGCGATTCTTTGCTGCCATGGTGATCCTCCTTTATTTTCCTTTGATCTCTATTCTGTCCAGAATGCCCTGTACTCCCACATTACGGTGAGTCAGATACATTCTGGTAACGTCCTCTATGAAGTTCCTGTCCGCACCGGTCTTTTTACGGATCCGGTCCTGATTCACGCCCTTGTCGATCAGCCGCATGATCTTTGATACCAGATCATACCGGTCACCGGCCACATTCCGGGCTCCGGCCTCAGCGCCGGTATCAGCTTCTGATACAGCCTCAGTGCCGGCATCATCCGTGGATACAGTATCAGTATTCAAATCCGCTTTTTTTGCATGGCCGTAATAGATGGTAGCAGGACCTAACGCAAGCAGCCTGTTCCAGGATTCCTCTGTCTGCGTCCCCTTATGAAGATCAAGCTCATACAGCGGATTCAGGTCTCCCACAAACAGCTCTCCGCTGTCCAGCCACAGGGAGATACTGTCATCACTGTGCCCCGGAGTGTGGATGATCTCTCCGTTTAAACCAAGCTTCTTGAGAAAAGCTCTGCTTTCCGAGACTCCGAGCAGGATAACATCTTCATCCCTGACCGGCTTAAATCCGTGACCGTCCTCTTTCTCAAAAACACCGTCAGCCGCATGGATATATGCCTGTTGAACGTCCGTAACGACTATGCGTGCACCAAGATCCGCTATCTCCTGTGCTATCCCCATATGATCCGGATGAAAGTGAGATATCACTATATAGCTGATATCCTGTACCGGAATCCCCAGTTCACCCATGCATCCGCAGAAGGCCGGAAAATTACCTGCCCACCCGGTATCAAACAGAAGTATACCTGTGTCTCCGGCAATAAGGTAAGTATTTGTATTTGAATACTTCAGTTCGTATATTTTCACTTGCTTAGAGCTGCCGCGATCTTTCTGTATCGCCGGTTCCTCCGGTACCTACGATAGTGTACTTTCTCATCTGAGTCCTCCGTCCTGTTATATGGCCTGCAGCTTCACTTCAACGGGTTCCAAACCGTCTGCACTTACGATCAACCGGATATCTCCGCCTTCATACAGGGATCGGATGATCGCCATGGCTCTGCCCCGATAGGTAACGGTAGTATCATCACCGTACTTTTCTTCGGTAACAGGATTGCCCGATCCGAATCCGGCCAGATACGCCGGGCCGGAGAGCTTGGCAGTAAGCTTCACATTCTCAACCGGGTTGATGATCCCTTGTGAATCCAGGATTTCTATACCTACATATATCAGGTCATGTCCGTCAGCATGCATTTCCTGCTTCTCCGCCGTGACTCTGATCTGAGCAGAGGCACCCGCCGTGACCAACACATCGCGGCTTACTTTCTTTCCTCCGCTGTAACTTACGGCTTCTACACGTCCGGGGTGATATACAGTCTCAAACTTCACGCTTTTAGGAAAAGGTTTGTCCTGACCGACAGGCTTCTTTCCGATGCTTTCACCGTTTATGAGCACCTCTACTTCCTCGGCACCGGAATATACCACGAGTTCCGCAGGCCTTCCTTCATAACCGTCATAATTCCAGTTCTTCAGAGCCGCAGGGAACCCCCACATGCTGAGGAGTTCCTTTTTGCCGTATGTTGACGGATCCATGGAGTACAGATATGTCCTGTCACTGCCCCAGACTACGCTGCGATACGCACCCTGAGGAAGAAGTCCGCCGGTAATATCGTAGTCCGCGTCATTTGCCGTACGCCAGGGATACGGTGATGCTGTCATCGGCATGAGATCCCACGGGGTTTTGGGGGCATTCGGATCATTCTCGTCGATATATGCTGCCTTCCCGATCCCGGCTTCTCCTATATAATCCCATGCGGTCCATGTAAAGTCCCCTATCACATACGGATGGCTTTCGACAAAAGGCCATCTGTATCCTATCTCCTGAGGGAAATTCTCGGATCCCAGGATAACCCTTTCGGGGAACATCTCATGATCACGCTCGTAGAGTTCCTCCATATAGTTGTATCCGACTATATCCAGTCCGTTGGTAAATGGTTCCGTAGCCGTCTCCCAAAGGTTTGTGCCCAGACCGTCTCCGGAATTCTGTGCCTGATTCTGTCCCTCTGCCAGTTCGTCGTCCAGTCCGGCCCAGAGAGAGCATATCCCATTGCTGACAGGTCTGGTGCTATCCAGTGAATGTATCTTGCCGGCCAGTTGATCGGCACGCAGATAACCGTTTCCGATACCGCCCCTCTCAGGGATCTCATTTCCCGTAGACCACATGATGACCGAAGGGTGTATGCGGTCTCTCTTCACAAACGCCGTAAGATCTTTTTCCCAGTCTGCCTCAAAGAACTGGTGATAGTCTCCGCCACGCTTGCCTATGAACCAGGCGTCAAATGCCTCATCAAATATATACATCCCAAGCCTGTCACATGCCTCGACCAGAAACCTTGAAGGTGGATTATGTGCGGTCCGGATCGCGTTAAACCCAACTTCTTTGAGCTTCCTGACCTTTCTTGCCTCTGTCTCATATGTGGTAACGGAGCCCAACAGACCGTTATCATGATGCAGACAGCCACCTTTTAATTTCACACACTTTCCGTTAATGAGCAGACCGCGAATGGAATCCGCAGTGACAGTGCGAATGCCGAACAACGTCTCCGTCTGATCAACTGTTCCGTCTTCATCCGCTATCAGGTGAGTTCGGTACACGCCCAGATCCCTGACTGATACTCTGACCCTGTAAAGCTCAGGATGTTCAGCATCCCATAGTTTCGGATTCTTCACATGCAAAGTGATCCTTGCAGTCCCGATATCAGCAGATGCAACCTGAAGTACCTGCTTATTCACAGATACGGGCTGCGTATCCCCTTCGGGGATGAGCTCCAGAGTAACCTCCGCCAGACGGTTATCCACAGTGGCATTACGAACCTCAACCTCTGCCTGCAGAAAAGCATATTCGTCAGTGATCTCTTTTGTATAGACAAACACTCCGTCAGGCACGGCATGAACACGGGGACCGTGAACAAGATTCACACCGCGATACAGACCGGAACCCGTATACCAGCGGGAATTCGGTTGCATGCTGGTATTGACGTTGATCGTGATCCGGTTCCCGGCACCGAATGTCACATAGTTGGTCAGATCCACATAAAAAGGCATATATCCGTTATGCTGCAATGCGACACGACTTCCGTTTATGTCGATGGCAGCATTCATCATGACACCATCAAACTTAAGTCCGACACAATCATTCTTCCATTCATCGGGAATAAAGACCATCTTCGTATAGTTGGACAAGCCGCCGGTGAAATAACCGGAATCAGGCCCCGCCGGTGCGTCCTTACATACCTGCGTTCCTATCATTCCGTCATGCGGAAGATTGACTTCCTCCCCGGGATCCTCTTTTATCATGCTTATGGAATCCAGAAAACTGCGTCTAAACGTCCATTTCTCATCCAAAGAAATCTCGATCATTTAGTGTTCCTCCCCCATTGCCTTTTTCTCATCCACGCTAACATGACCACTTCCGAGTCCGCTTTGGGCTTCCCCAAGCGGCAGCCAGTCTATCACTTTTTTGATCTGGCTGTCCCAGAAATCCCAGTCGTGACCTCTGTCTTCTTCGTCCCAGGTCACTTCGGCGCCCTTTTTCATCAGAAGATCCCTGAAATCCTTATTACACTTCATGAGATCATCCCGACTCCCGCACGATAAATAAAACCGTGGCAGAGTACGGCCTTCACTCAGCAGATTCTCTAATGCCACCACGGGATTTAAGTCAGTCTTTCCGGCGGCTTCTTTATCTTCAAACAGACCGCTTTCGAATTCGTGACGCTGTTCATATCCAAACAGATGAAGTGCGGATGACAGACCGGCTACATGGCTGAAATTATCGGAGTATTTTATCCCATTCCTGAGTGCTCCGTAGCCTCCCATGGACAGCCCCGCGATAAAAGTGTCCTCTCTTTTATCCGACAGCGGAAACATATTTCTCGTGATCTCAAGAAGTTCCTCGCCGATGAATGTCTCGTAATCGTTCAGCGGCATCCTGCCTGAGAAATAATATGAATTATCTCCTGACGGCATGATCACGGCCAGATTGTGCTCCTCTGCCCACCGCTGTATGCGGGTTCCGCTCACCCAGTCCGTATAGTTGCCAAGCAGACCGTGCAGCAGATACAGCGTCTTGAACTTCCTGCCGTCATACAGATATTCTGTCCGTTCATAGTCTATCTTATCAGTAGGCAGGATCACATTAAGCGGAACTGTTCTGTACAGGGCTCTGGATAGATAATTAACCTGAATAAGTGCCATTATTCTTACCCGATCCTTTCAGCGTCATCTGTTATACCGACATCATTCATCGATAAAATGTGTCCAGACATGCTCTTCTTTCTCCGGAAGACCGTATTTTTCCCTGCCCAGAGCAATGCTCTTCATGAGAAAGATCATATTGCGGGCGAGAACTCTCATGGTCTGCAGGCCTTCCAGATCCTTAACCGCCTGGCCGGGATCCTTTCCATGTATGCTGTTCCAGTACTGGCTCGGAGCAACGGGCATGCCGGCGATGGTAAAATACTTATTCAATTCATCATAAGTTGCCGAGCAGCCTCCGCGTCTGGCTACCACAACGCTCGCTCCCACCTTCATGGTCTTGTCGAAGTGGCTGCTGTAAAACAGTCTGTCCAGACATGCTATCAGTGTAGCATTAGCCGATGCATAATACACCGGTGATGCGACTACCAGCCCGTCCGCCTCCTCAAACTTAGCGGCTATCTCGTTTACCGCATCATCGAAAACGCATTTCCCTGTCTTAAAACAGGATCCGCATGATATACAGCCGCGTATAGCCTGGATGCCTATCTGCACTACTTCCGCTTCAACTCCTTCTGTCTCAAAGATTTTCAGCATCTCATTGATGGCTACCATTGTATTCCCGTTTATCCTCGGGCTTCCGTTTAAGATCAGTACTTTCATTTAATCCCCCTCCGGTATCTCACATTCGGTGCAGTACCGAATCATCAATATCTTCTACATGTGCAAACCCTGTAAAACTCATTATATACCTAAGCTCACTGCCAACCTTGCGGATATATCCGGCAACACCTGCAGCACCGTCCTTTTCGAGTGACGGAAGCATTGACCGGCCAACTGCAGCGGCATCTGCTCCCAGAGCAAGTGCCTTGAACACGTCCGCTCCCGTAGCGATTCCGCAATCGACTATGATTTCGACTCCGCGGCTTTTGAGTGCATCTTTTATCTGCGGGAGGATCATCATCGGAGGTACGGCATACGGCAGTCTCCCGTGATGGTGGCTCACTATGATGGCTTTAACACCTATATCCGCACATTTCACGGCATCCGCAACACTTAAAACGCCTTTTACCACAAACGGAAGCTTCGTCATCTCCACATATGATCTGAGCATATCCGTGGTCTGTACAGCCATTTCCTCACCCACGACCACATCCGCACCGTTTTCACCGAAGATATGATCTATGTCCATGCCTATGCCGAAAGCTCCCACGCTCTCTGCATACTGCATCTGGTCTATGACTTTCGCATGATCCGCATAGGGTTTCACTATCCTGACAGTCCTGGCACCGGTATCAACCAGACGCTTAAACTGGTCATTCTCCATCATACCGCAGAAGTTCAGGATATTACACTCCTTCGCAGCCTGCGAATACTCTTCGAGTCCGTTGTGCTCTCTGCCGTTATAGTTCGGAAGATGCGAAAAAGCCGGCGTCATGACCGGCATATCGAACTTCTCATCGAGAAAAGTCGTAGAAAGATCAGCTACAACCGAATCAATAAGCCTCTCTTCTATGAGAAGGGAATCCATATACTGTTCGGTAATGATATTTGCGTCAGACAGTCTTGTATAATCCATTCAGTTCCTCCTTTAAATACCCCATATATTTGATATACTCATCATCCGTGTTCAGATGCTCCAGGATCATCGGCATATCGCGATCGAGAGCATTCATCTTCTCTGCATAGTATCTGAGAGGGAATTCTCCGCATCTGGGGCTACGCTAATCCTTCAGGTTGGTGCTGTCAGAGTATCCGTCCAGCTTGCCTATCATCTGGTTTGCGTCCATCCCGTAAACCTTGCAGCACTTATGCGATACATTCTTTTCTTCGATCTGCTCCGGATCATACTCCACGCTCATACGCATGGCACCAAACTCCACCTCGCTGTCCAAATGTCTCATAACTTCATTGAGGAGTTCATCGTCTATATCTGATTGTCTGCTCATAGTTTATTTTCCTCCGAACAGCTCTGCCGTCCGTTTCATCCTGTCGGCGATCTCTACTCCGAAGGGACACCTGCTTTCACAGCTCTTGCATCCCACGCATTCCGATGCGGTGTGATCCAGTGCTTTATAGTGCTCCATCACACTTTCGGGAACCGTCGGCTGGGCAGTCGCCAGATCATAGAACTTATTTACCATGGCGATATCGATGTTCATCGGACACGGCTTACAGTGACCGCAGTATGTGCACTGCCCGCTGTACGAGTGGAGAGGTGCGTTTGCGATAACCGATGCATAATCTTTCTCATCATCCGATGCGGTCTCATATGAAACTGCTTCGTCTATCTGCTCCTTCGTATCATAGCCGCACAGTATGGACGATACTCCGGGTCTGGTCAGAGCATAGTGGATCAGCTGAACCGGGGTAAATGCAACATCAAAAGGCGACCTGTCCTTACTTAAGAGTGCTCCACCGAAGAACCCCTTCATTACAGTGATCCTGACATTTTGCTCCTCGCACATCTGATAAAACCTGGCTCTCTCGGGATCGATGCCGGAAAGCTGATCCTGATCATATCCGCCGAACATGGACTCAAGTTCTTCCGTAGCCGGTCTCATGTCAAATGCGGGATTGATGCTGAACAGGATCATCTCAATGAACCCGGTCTCTACTGCCCGTTTGCCTATAACAGGGTTATGAGTACTCAGTCCGATATGCTTGATGGTGCCTTTTTCACGGAGTTCGTGTACATATTTGATGAACTCGCCGCTCATCACGGTATTCCACTCTTCCACCGAGTCTATATAGTGGATCATGCCCAGGTCGATATAGTCTGTCTTCAGTCGTTTGAGCAAATCTTCAAAGGCGGGACGTACGTACTTCATGTCTCTGGTCCGGACATACTGTCCGTTCTGATAAGTAGATCCTATATGCCCCTGTACATACCAGGATTCACGACATCCTTCCATGGCTTTGCCTATTATGTCTCTGGATTTGGGGTCAGGCATCCAGCAATCGACGATATTGATCCCGTGGCTGTGAGCATATTTAAGCAGCTCCACAGATTCCTGTTCCTCATGTCTTTCAAGCCATTCTCCGCCAAAGCCTATCTCGCTGACTCTTAATCCGGTCTTGCCAAGTGTTCTGTAATTCACGCCATCTGCCCTCCTATATGCTTATCAGTTCAAGTCTGCCGATCCGGCACTTGCGAACCGGAATCCGTCTATACCATCATACGATATATTTCCGTGCAATCGTGATGAAAATAAAAAACTCTCCATCCATGATGTCCGGCGGAAAGTTTTGCGTTT
>CAMONC010000077.1 GCA_946620235.1 uncultured Lachnospiraceae bacterium
TGACGGCCCATCATATTCAAGATGTTATCCTTATATGGGAGAAGTTGCTCATATATACTGCCACTGACAGCAGGCAGGGCATTGATATCACATAATTCATCATAATCCCCACGATAACCATGGTATGCTTCTATAGCATAGCAATAGCTATCATCATACCTGTCCTTACCTTGAAACAATACAACGCATTTATCGATCAGGCCATCTGTATGCAGCCTGTCCAATATCGTGGGAACAAATCCGTCATTTGATTCATTTGTTCTGAAGAATAGATTCATACTGCAATTCCCTTCAATTCAGTCAGATCAGCATCTTCACTGCTGCGCATACTGTCAAAACCTGTTCCTTCTCACTGACATTTCCTTTACTGAATAATACAGATAAATCATCACATATTTCAGAAGGCAGATTTACTTTACAGTTCTCTAATGATTCCCGGTAATACTTTTCAGCAAACTCTTTTGATTCCGGGCTGTTCGCATACCAATAATCCAGCGGGTTCATTCCTATGTTAACTGTACCAGGAAAACATTTTGATAATGTACTCTTTAATGAGTATCTAAGCTGCATTACCTTCTTTTGAAATCTTCGAGAACTCTCCTTTGGTTTTGCCCCATGCCATTTTTCCCAGCTATATTCGGCAGCATCCGGATACTTTTTTTGAATCCATGCAAGATAGATCTTATGACGTTTCCTGTACTCAAACGGCACGGACATCATAAATGTCAGAAAATCCACATCCAAAAACGGTGAGGCTGTTTCAAAATAGTTCTGTCTGAGCAAATAAGATGACTGAGCTCCCAACAGGCCTCTGGTATATATTGAAAACTGTTCACGATTCTCAAATCCATCTAAAACAGCTTGCGGAATCTGATATTTGAAATAATCCGAATAAACATTTTCATTCCCACATGGTCTGGCATAGTTGTAATCTCTATCATCATAGAATGTTCCAATGATGGCATCACCGACCATACCTGTGTGCTCGATTCCGCAATTGCAACCTTGCATCATATCCAGCAACGACCGAGAACCTGTAGAACCGGCATATAAGGAAGCCGCATTTAATGCTCGGGTATTTATTTCCACGTCCTTGAACCAGCCAAAGTCATCCAAAGGCATATATACGAATCTGTGTCTCAGATCACAAGCTATCTGCTGTGCTATCTTAAAGTCAAGATAATCCTTTCTGCAGTATGTGACATTGATCTGATCCCCATAGCCCATATCATGAGCAACCCATGAAGTCATGCGACTATCCAAACCACCGCTCAAGTCAACCAAATGCTGATATCCATATTCTTTATCCTTATCAAATTCACGTTTAATCGCCTGTCTGAAATAATGATCTATTCCTTCAATGGCAGTGTCCGAACTAATACCCTCGTCTATATGAGCGTTATCAGGTCTGTAATACCGGCTGACATTCACCCGACCATCCGGGGTTATATCTACATAGTCGCCCGGGGCAACCCTTTTTATCTCTTTGCAAATGGTCGAATCATCCGCCATGAAACCCAGTGTGAGCATGTACTTAACCGCCTGTTCATCGACACCCATCGACATATCTGTAGCTTTAAGCAGCTCTGTAATGAAAAACAGTCTGGTGGAAATAAAAAGCTTATCCCCATCTGCGTAGTAATACAATGCTCTGTTCCCAACTTGATCGACAAACAAGCGGCAGACAATGTCAGATGCGACTATTCCGCAAAACCCACCTCTCAGTGACGAAACATCGCCATCATGAATCTCTTTAAAAAGAGCTTCTTCCCAGTCAGTCTCGTTGTTTTTTGAGCATATCTCATCCTTATTATCTATATGTCCATCAAGGAACAGGAAGAAGCCGTCCTTTTGGGACAAAACCTCATCATTCGGGAATTTGTGTAAGCGCCTGTCAATACAGGTAAATCCCTGTTCTGATTCACTCAAATCAATAAGGGGATCGACATATTCCATAAGGGAATCGGGTATTTTTATATTTTTTACGAATAAGATGCCCTTTAATTCGTCAAAAATCATGTTGTCTTCCTCAAGATTTCATAGCATTATGCTCTGTGATAGTTTTTACATAATTAGCTGCGGAATACTTGTCATATCTGTCTATGATCAGATCATAATCTGCCATCTTGCCTATATTTGAATCGATAAACCGGCTTAATGATTCAACTGTACTTAGCCCGGTTTTATCATCACTCACATAATCATCATAGTATAGCGACAGTTCGAGCGGATAGTCTGACAGATAGTTTTCAACCACATCGTTTCTGACGTGATACAGATTGATGATTGGCTTCCTGGTGCTGATATACTGCATAACCTTACTGGGCACCATATTGGGAACCATATTGCCGACGTTTATCAGAAAATCCGCTTCATGCTGAGCTCTGTCACAGATTTCCTGTGGCTGCCTGTCACAGAAGAAGAACCAGTCTTTGTTCTTCCTGATAAAATCGGAAATATCTGTATCAAAGATCATTCCCAATACATAAACCTCAACCGCAGGATTCAATATATGTAACTCGGAGAAAAGATTCATCAGGAAATACGGTTCTCTGATACCCGCATAGAACAGCCCTGTGAACAAGCATGATACTCTTTGTTCATCCTCTTTATGAGTGCTGTTCAGCTGATTAAGTGTCAGTTTTTCCCTATACTCTGCCTGGCTGTCATCAGTAATGATATCGGGCATAGATGGTATAAACAGCGGAAGGATCTTGTCCTTGTATTTGGAACTACTGCGATATATGTTCTCAGCTATCGTTTCCTGTGCGACTATCAGTGTGGCCCTTTCATACCATGAATTCTGTTTATCTTCCTTGCGTCGAATGGTATCCCGGTGCTCAGCATAGTCAACATACGGTTCCGATTGTATGATAATCCACTTAATCTTTGGATATTTGCATAGGATCGGGCATAATGTTTCAGCGTTTGCAACCGGCATCACGGTTGTAAGCACAACATCGCTTTCACTTATCTCACTCTCTATCATACGGCCAAATCTCCGGCCATAACCATCAGTGAAGTATACACCAAAGGCTTTTGTTAATAATCGCAATGGCCCAAATACGATCTTCACTAAGAAGGATAATACCTTTTGCAGTAATCCTTCCCTCTTATCATCACAATGAAGAACATCCAGATAATATCTTCTGGCCAGTTCAGGATAATCCCAAGGTGTAAGTTTTCTTCTGATTTGAACCCCATTTCGATTTTCTCTTTTGGCACTTTTCAGATCAGACTTCGCACAGGCCAGAGTTATATCGTACTCTTTAGACAGATGTGGAATAATGTTATCTATACATGCTGTAACGGCATTACATACAGGATAGTATCGATCCAGTACTATCAGCATTTTCTTTTTTCCAATATGATTATCTATCATTCTCTTCAGGAACGTTTCTGCCGAGTTCTTTCCCGGCAAGCACCTCGATGTCTGCCATCAGTTCGCCGTCTCCAAAATGTATCCATTCAATTTTTTTATCAGGTAGTCTCTCGCTCGCCAGTTTCAGACTCTGAATAATTAAATCTATTCGTTTTAGCGGTACCATATTGGAGCAACTTACAATCCTGAATACATCATCATTAACCGATTCTGTAGCCGTATACATTCCGGAGTCTGCTGATCCCAGATAAAAGATATGGTATTTATCTTCGGGTGCCTTGATATGATTTCTGTGTATATAGTATTTCAGTCCGGTCTCACAAGCAAAAATAATCCCATCCAGCAGAGGATCCATCACCTCTCTGAATGGTTGTCTGTTACTTTTGCCGGTGCGTTCATCATAAAGATCATAACCATGTTCTCTGGTGATGATCTTTATACCGTTGTATTCGTGTCTGTGCAGACACGCTGCAAGTGTCGGATCTCTGTGCCAATACGTGTATATGATCGTGTTTGTCGGATCAATATTCTCCAGCACATTCTTCAGTGTATCTTTGAAGAACACTTCTGCACTCGCATAACGCTTCATCGACTCCCATAGACGTAGTAGTACTTTATTGCCTGAATGAATAATGCTCCTGCGTTCTGCAGAAATCGATTTATCCTTATAGTATTTCACAAAGTATTGCAGACATTTATGCAAGTGCCAAGCACTGTCTGCCCTTGTAACACTTAAGGAGTGTAGATCATCCGGCTGATCACTTTTAAGCCGGCTGATATACAGTTCAGCTAAATCTTTATTTGCTTTGTAACGTTCATCATCTGTCAGACATATGATATCCACATCATATGATTTCAATATCTCACGGAGTTCAGGTTCTATGAAACTCTGTTCTCCTCCATAAGGATATCCGTCTGTTATCAGTATGATCCGGAGGTTGGAATTAAGGACTCCTGCCCTCTCACCAAAGAATGATCCTAAATAACCCGTAAATCTCACAGCGTTACGTGTGGCATCAAACCTGTCTTCCCAGATGTTGCGCGAAGCTCTGCGCATACTATCTGTAGTTGCCTTATCAAGTGTAGCCATGTGTACGATCGCATCAGCTACCTGATCTGCACTCGGATCCGATGACAGCAGGATTCCATTATCCTGCACCATCTCAGGCAGGCCACCAACATCAGTCGCTATCACCGGAATACCGGCACTGATAGCCTCAGCAACGGATACAGGGGCTCCCCCCTCAGTAGATGAGGTTGTAATGAAACAGTCAACCCGTTCATTTCGATAGAAATCTGATATATCAGAGTTGGGAACAGAGCCCATCAGTTTATAGTCTACCAACTCACTCTCTCCTGAAAACGGGGATCATCAATTTCATCTATAAATGATAAACGTTATCAAGACTTATAACATTTCTGGTATCGATTATGATCTTATCCTTTATCCGGTCGATGCTTTCCTTTATCTGGTCATGTGCAACCATAACCACTATGATATCGGATCTGTCTATGAACTCATCAAAGTCCATCATCTGCCCGTCGACAATCTTTTTCTTTACATACGGATCGTAGAAATTCGCTCCAAAAGCAATATGCCTCTTCATGCTGGTGATCAGTTGCAACGTCGGGCTTTCTCTCACATCATCCACATTTTCCTTATAAGTCAGACCATAAAACCCCACTCTGGAGATGTCGAATAAATCGTTCTCCTTCATGACAGTATAAAGCCTCTCCAGTACAAACTCAGGCATGGAATCATTGATCTTGCGTGCGGCTAATATGATATTGGCAAGCCCCGGATATTCGCCCACAAGAAACCATGGGTCTACAGAGATGCAATGACCGCCCACTCCCGGGCCGGGGGTAAGTATATTGACTCTAGGATGCTTATTGGCTATCCTAATGACTTCATATACATCCAGATCCGCCTGTCTGCATATCTTCGTGAGTTCATTTGCGAATGCAATATTGATATCACGATAAGTGTTTTCAACCACTTTCGTCATCTCGGCAGTTCTGATATCTGTAATGACGATTTCTCCCTCGCAGAATGAACCATATATGCTTTTAAGCTTCTGCGCTATATCCTCTCTATCAGCACCGATTGTACGCGAATTACTCCTAAGCTCTCGGATGATCCTGCCGGGTATGATCCTCTCTGGTACATGAGATAATTCTATGTCTCTGCCGGCCGGGATCAAGGGACGTATATGCTTGTCTATGGTTCCGGGAGATATGGTCGACTCTATTGCTATGACAGATCCATCGTGGCATATATCGATCACACTCTGCACTGCACTTATAACATATCGTGGGTCTATCTTCTTCTGAACTTCGTCATACGGAGTCGGAACTGCTACTATATATACATCGGCATCGACACATTCGGTCTCAAATCGAATACTCTTATTCAGTGCCCGATTATATAACTCACCTATGCCATCCTCTGAGAAGGACTTCTGATTCTCTCTGAGCTCATTCACAAGCTGTGCATTACAATCGGTTCCGATTACTTCATGACCGCTGTCGCATAGTATCAGGGCTGTCGGCAGTCCTATATAGCCCAACCCTACTACGTTAATTCTGTATTTCATTTCTGTTTTCCTTAAACAAGTATCTTAGTCTCGCGATTTACTTCGTAAATTGCTCGTTAGGTTATGACTCGCATAGTATGCTCACTCATAGCCTACATTATCTCATAATTACGATCAATTCGCCACCCACGGACTGTATGGTTTGTCCTCCAGAATATCGGCGATCCTCTCGCACGCATGACCGTCTCCGTATGGATTGCAAGCCTGAGACATACGGTCATACTCCCCGGGATCCTCTATCAGCTGTGTAAATGCATCATAAATAGTATCCTCATTGGTGCCAACGAGTCGCAACACACCCGCGTCTACCCCCTCCGGTCTCTCAGTAGTGTCTCGCATGACTAGAACCGGAACACCGTAGCTTGGACATTCCTCCTGTAACCCTCCCGAATCAGTCAGGCAGATGAAACTGCGTGCTTCCAGATTGTGACAGTCATATACATCTACAGGTTCTATCAGATGTATATTATTGCATCCCGAGAGTTCCCGATCAGCAGCTTCACGGACAGCCGGATTCAGATGAATAGGATATATTGCTTTGCAATCCCTGTGTTCATCAAGAACTCGCCTTATAGCACGGAACATGTGATGCATAGGTGTTCCAAGATTTTCGCGTCTGTGTGCCGTGATGAATATGAGCTTATCATCTCCGATCCACTCCAGCTCCGGATGTGAATAGTCCTCTCTGACAGTGTGACGCATTGCATCTATGACTGTATTGCCTGTCACATATATGGTCGATTCTGCCCTGCCTTCTCTCAAGAGATTATCCCTAGCCAGAGGAGTAGGAGCAAAATTGTACTGACTAATAATAGATATCGCCTCGCGATTAAACTCTTCGGGATACGGTGAATAAATGTTATACGTCCGCAGGCCTGCTTCAACATGACCGACCGGGATCTGCAGATAGTAGCACGCCAAAGCCGTCACAAAGGCCGTAGAAGTATCACCATGAACTAGGACCATATCAGGTTGTTCCCTTTCCAATACTTCCTTCATACCGTCAAGGACATGCGTAGTTATATCAAACAGAGTCTGCCGATCACGCATAACATCGAGGTCATAATCAGGTATAACATGAAAAAGGCCCAACACCTGATCAAGCATCTGTCGGTGTTGTGCTGTCACACACACGATTACTTCTATGCTGTTTCGTTTCTTCAGTTCCAGAACCAACGGACACATCTTAATAGCCTCCGGTCTGGTTCCGAACACGCACATTATCTTTTTCATTTAGTTTCCTTCGTCAGATATTCAAGTACACCATTCATCGCAACACTGACATCAACGGTTTCATATGCCAGCTTACGTATACACTTACGAACTGCCCCTTTGTCACCATCAGGATATAATCTATCATAGAATTCGACCACTCTATGCATATCAATCTCAGACGGATCATTTGGGAATTCCAAGTTATAATCTGCTCCGGTAATATAGAAGGGATAGGTGGGAGCTCCTGTAACCACAGGCAGGCCCTTAGCCAGATACTCCCCTAGCTTTATTGATCCAAATCTGCTGAGTCCGATCTTATACGCTCCCATCGAGCCTACTGCCAGATCGCATTCCTCATATGCATCGTTCAAAGCCTCGCCTTCCAGCCTTCCGTAAAAGGTTACGTACTCATCGAGTGCGTTATCTCGCACTATCTGCTTATAGTACTCCATTTCCGGGCCATAACCCACCATTCTGATCTCTATACGTCTCGCCCCTCCGCCCGTATAATATGTAGCAAGTCCCTTGAGAAGTCTCTCATAGCCATGATACTTCTGCATCATTGCTACTACTATCAGGCGTATGGTATCTGTTTCATTATCACGGTTTATTGGCTTTATACCCGACACATCGAGGCCGTTCATAAACTTCAATGTATCTACGCCAAATAGTACCTTATCATCAGACAGAGTAACGATTCTATCGATATAGCGATGTGCCTTTCCCGTATACATCAGGTCTTTAAAATACCATGGCCACATCGTCGTGTTACGGAGTAAATCACTTCGATATGGGTATGTAGGGATTTCAAGCAGTATCTTGCTGCCAGGATATGTTTTGCGTAGCCATCGGATGAAATCACACCATTTTCGATCCCAATATATGTTTCTTATATAAACGAAATCTATGGGGCCCAGGCACGCTATTTCTTCCTTGGCCACTTCATACTCACGTCCAAACGAACCAAAAGGGAGCCTGTATCCAATCGATTTAATCGGATTGGTGGGGCTCTTACGTATTATGATCTCCTTCATCTCATAGTATGAGGAGAAGATCTTCATTTGATCCTGTATTTTTTTGTTCACGCCGGAATAGCCGGTGTCACTTCCGACGCGAATGTATATTCCACGTGAATTCATAACACTATCAATATACTTTTTTTTATCACACTTCACAAGTATCCATCAGTTTAGCGGCAACTATGGCATTATCAGGAGTAAGACAGGGAATCCCACCCAGAATTGGATAAGCAAGTTTGCCACTATCATTGTACATACAGTCTGATAATAAGCTTAACGGATGATGGCTCAACGGATCACATGCCGTAATCTTCTGTGATATGCTATCGCCACTTTTCTGTATGATCAATACCGCTGCAGGGTTCTCCGGCTTGATATCTACACCAAATAGTTCGTGTTTTATCACATTAAAACCCATTGCAATAGCAGTCAGTCTCAAATTCATTATATAATTTAGCCTGGTCATGCGTAGTCGGGAATTCTCGTCGCTTAATTCAAAGGATGGTTCTATCAGTACCAGATATTTATTGGCAACACGGTATAATTCTGAGAGCAGTTCCCGTTCATGGCCTCCCAAACCATAGATGCCCTGCATTGTGTATACGATATCTATAGAGTTATCTGCAAATGGAAGAGAAAAGATATCTGCTTTATAAAATCTGCAAATATCCGGTGATAAAGCGTGTTTCTGTTTAAATATTTGAGCCATTTTGCATCTTGACCATGAGATGTCAATTCCGACGGAATCTGTTATTTCGTCACTTAATAGATTGGTCAGTGTAACCAGCTTAGCTCCTTCTCCTGAACCACATTCCAAAACAGTATACTTACTCAGGTTGAATTCCCTAATATATGACGCGATTCTTTCAACAACTCTTTCAGTAAATGAAGGGTCATCTTCGTAAAGCTTAGTGTCATAGCCTGCTCGAATATCGTAGCTGATCATCTCGTCTATTGCTGATGTTGTTTTCTTTCGGCCGTCAGTGAGGCAGTCAACTATATTTATATCCTTATTTGAACTAAGCTCACCAATGCGCCCAAGCTTTTCTTTAATCTCCTCGGTCATAACTCAATCCTTTCTTATTATGTGATGTAAACATCTCTTTAAATGGGAATGTAAAGCAGTCAAAGTGTAACCATCAATTCCATCCACTTCACAGCCGCATCATCTACAGTCATCTGAGAAGCACGTTCCAGTGCTTTATCTATGTAGTGTTGTCTCAATTCACTGTTTTCCAGTATCAGTTCTATGGCCTCCGCCATCATCTGTTCTTCCGGAGTGATATCATCACCGCTCTGACGATCATCTCTGCATACAGGTATCAGAAGACCGTATTCCGCATGTTCGATATTGGTAGTATTTCTGTATCTCACGTCGGTATCAGGTGCAAGTATCTCCCGGGCTCCGGATTCATGATCGGTACTGATACATGGGATTCCGCATGCCAACGCCTCTATCAGGCCGTTGCCCATACCCTCCGTGATAGACGGAAATACAAAAACATCTGCTCTCGCCATCAGCTTAAAGGGATTAGTTTCAAATCCGGTAAATATGACTTCCTTATCCAGATCACATTCATGGGCGGTCTTTTGCAGGCTTTCCCGCATGGTACCATCACCTATTATCACAAGTTTGCAATTGATTCCCTTTTCTTTCAGATATTTTACGGCTTTGATCAGATGCCACTGGCCTTTCTCCCTGACCAGTCTGCCTGCTGTCACGATCACGTTCTCACCGCTCATCACATCTTCTTCATCGGTGGTCAGTGTATAGGAAGCCAGCTTACTTATCAACTTCGCATCGCATCCGTTGGTTATGACATGGATCAGCTGCTCAGGTATCCCGAATTTCTCTATCAGGTCATCTTTGACTCCCTGTGATACCGCAACTATCGCATCTGCACGTTTATACAGGAGCTTGATCGCAGGGAATCCGAATATTCTGTACAGAGGAACATCCGCATAATGGGATAAGTGGGTCCTTATCGACAGACAGATTTTAGTGTACTTCTTACCACTCAGAATGTTAGCAATGCTTGCGCTCTCGGAGAAGCTGAAGACCACTTTGTATTTATTCTCACGCTTGAGCTTACGGAGGGCAGAGACTCTCCTAAAAAACAGCTGAAGCTGATACGGCAGGTTCAGCTTATTAGCACAGGGTTTAAGCCCAAGTGATACCATTCTGCTGTTCACAGGATATGTAGGTGCTGAATCATCATTCACGATGATATCCACATCATATCCTTCCGGCAGATGTGTAGTGATATTCGATATGGTTCTTTCTGCTCCGCCATTTGACAGCGAATTTACGACAAAAGCTATTTTCATTATCAATTATTTCCGGTGACTTTCCGTCATGGAATTCATTATATTTGTATATTTATCTATCGTGCTTTGCCAGGAAAACTGTTTAACCGCTCTGTCCCTGCTGACAGCGGCATATTTCTTCCTCTGCTCGTCATTGTTTATCAATTCCACGAGAGCATCCTTAAACCCATCTGCAGGGACCACGTAACCGTTACCGTCGATCAGTTCCGAGCTCCCCTGACAAGGAGTCATCACAATGGGCAGTCCGCATGCCATGGCTTCCAGCACTACATTCGGCATGCCCTCATTGGATGAGGGCAAGATGAATATGTCCGCAGAGTGGTATTCCCTGATGACATCATCTCCCCGCATCTCTCCTTTATATATGACCTCTGCATCTCCATGATCGAGATGTTCCAGATAGTCTCTGTATGGTCCGTCTCCGACGACCGTCAGTACAAAATCTCTCTTTGAATCCCTCTTGATCTCTGGCAGGAGCGGTATGATATGCTGCAGTCCCTTCCTCTCTATCAGTCTGGATACAAAAAGGATATTTACAGGTGCATCATCCCCATGTACTTCAGTGGGTATATAGTGGTCAGAATCCACACCATTGGGGATCACATCGAAGTCATATGCAGTGCAAAAGTCCATAGCCATATTCTTAAGACCTGAGCTGTTAGCTATCCTCGCATCTGCGTCCCTCCATATTCGCCTTATGGCGGGTGCTATGAGTTTATAGACATAAGTAAATCTC
>CAMONC010000078.1 GCA_946620235.1 uncultured Lachnospiraceae bacterium
TCCACATTCGCCGATCTGCACATGTCCTCACATGATCTGGTAACCGCATCAGCTATCCCCCGGATCTCATCCAGGGAAAGTTTCTGTGAATCATTAACGCTGTCATTTGCTTTATTGATAGCTACGATTATCTTATGCTGATCAAATTCTACTTCCGCACCGCTTCTCTTGATGATCTTCAAAACAATTCCCTCACTGTATATATGATAAAATTCGATGTCCGCCGGTGTTATGTAACCGATAGTTATGTAACCTAAGAAGCAAACCGGCAACTACAACATATTGTAGTCGCCGTATTATCACGTGTCAAGATATTGTGGGTTTAATAACGGAAGAAATATATACAAAATAACAAGCATAATTTTGTTAATTATATATATAAAATCACAAGATATGGATATTTCAGTTGTTATCAGACACAAGATATTGTGCTATAAACTCGTCTTCCGTCAAAACCGCGACTCCGAGCTTCCTGGCGGTCACATTCTTGGTGGAATTGGAGGCCGCATCGTTATTGATCAGGCATCTGGTATTGCCTGTAACACTGCCTGTCAGCTTGCCGCCCAGACTCTCTATACGTTCCTTGAGTTCATTACGGCTGAAATGATTCAGCGACCCCGTAACAACAAAACTGAGTCCGGCAAGAGTCTGTTCTCCCGATCCGCCCTCCGGACTTTCAGGTTCCACTTCTTTAAGAAGATTCTCCCACATTTCCATATGAACAGGATCCGAGAAGTATTCACAAACCGAAGCGGCTATAACATCGCCAACGCCATCTATCATGGCCAGTTCTTCCGATGTGGCATGGCAGACCGCATCGGGATCATATCCGAAATGCCTGCATATAAGTTTGGCTGTCGCAACACCGACATTTTCTATGCCGATGCCGTATAGCAGCCTGTGCAGCTGTGTATGTCTGGATTTATCGGCCGCTTCAACAAGATTTTCATAGGACTTCTCTCCGAATCCTTCCATATTTACGATCTCAGCTTTATGATCATTCAGATGATAGAGGTCCGGAAATGCCGAAATGATGCCGGTTGCGATGAACTTCTCGATACCCGCTTCGGATAACCCGTCTATATTCATCGCATCACGGCTGACAAACTGAACAAAAGCGCCGAGTTGCTTCGCCGGACATCCCGGGTTCGTACAATACAGATAAGCCGTACCTTCAGTCTCCTTAAGTTCGGTTGCATGACCGCAGACAGGACAGGTCTCCGGAATCTCAAGGCTTCCCGAGCAGGTCTTATTCTCGGCAATCTGCGGGATGATCATATTTGCCTTATATACCGTGATGGTATCTCCGATCCCAAGTTTCAGGGATCTGACTATACTTACATTATGAACAGAAGCTCTGGATACCGTGGTACCTTCAAGCTCCACCGGATCAAAGACAGCCACCGGATTGATGAGTCCAGTACGACTTGCGGACCACTCCACATCCCGGAGCACGGTCTCTCTGGTTTCATCGGTCCATTTAAATGCTATCGCATTGCGGGGGAACTTGGCCGTCATGCCGAGTGACTCGCCGTATGATATCTCATCCAGCAACAGCACAAGACCGTCTGACGGAATATCATATGAAGCGATACGCTTCTCATATTCCTCAATATGACCGACTATATCCGATGCCGATACAAGGATATGATCTACCACTTCAAACCCCTGTGCTTCC
Organism: uncultured Lachnospiraceae bacterium; assembly: GCA_946620235.1. Classification (GTDB taxonomy): domain Bacteria; phylum Bacillota; class Clostridia; order Lachnospirales; family Lachnospiraceae; genus XBB2008. The sequence goes on from CAMONC010000078.1 coordinate 1,679, forward strand.
AGAAAATCAAATTCAGCCATATGTCTGTCACCGAAATCAACTCCCGGAGCGGACACAAGAGAAAAAGCATAAAACCTGACTCTTCTTTTGGCTGTTACGGATGAATCCAGCTGCCTCACCGCTCCAGAACACAGATTTCTGGGATTCTTGAAACGCCCGGCCTCATCAGGTATCGAGGAATTGATCGCTTCGAAGTCGGAATACGATATAACGGCCTCGCCACGCAGAACAAGTTCACCTTTGTATTCGATGGTATGAGGAAGATTGATAAAAGCACGGGCGTTATTTGTAACAACTTCTCCGATCTCGCCGTTTCCACGGGTAACAGCTTTTGCAAGTTTTCCGTCATTATAGGTGAGAACCGTCGTGAGACCGTCAAGTTTCCAGCTGAGAATACCGGGGTGACCGTTCAACCATTCGGCAAGCTCATTTCGGTCTTTGGTCTTCCCCAGACTGAGCATCGGTTTTTCGTGTCTCTCTTTAGGTAATTCGTGCACAGCTTCATAACCTACGTTTACAGTAGGTGAATTGGACAGAACGAACCCCGTCTCCTCCTCCAAAGACACCAATTCGTCATAAAGACGGTCATATTCATAATTGCTCATAATCTCATCATCTTGTGCATAGTATTTTTCGGAAGCACAATTTAATGTGGTGACGAGATCTCTTATACGTTTCTTCTGAGCTTCGGTCGCAGACATAAAAACACCCCTGAACAGCACTCGATTTTTGAGCACCATTTATAGTTTATGACATGTATTCTCTTTTTCAAATAGGTGAAATTTGATGAAAATCAGAGATGAGATTTGGAAGATATTTGAAGACGAATTTACATAATTAAATTAATCAGCTAGATATGTAAACCACAGTCCAAATAGAGTCTTTTTTTCTCCTCAGATGTCAGTTTTCGACTTGCACCAACTTGCAAATTTTCAATAGTCAGGTTCATAACACGTGTCCGCTTTAAACTCAAAACTTTCAGTCCTAGACTCTCACACATTCGTCTTATCTGACGATTCAGACCCTGAGTAAGTATAATATTGAAACTTTTATCTCCGGTCTGTCTAACCTTGCAATGTCTGGTAACCGTGTCAAGCTCCTCCAGGCAGATTCCATTACGCATGTTTTTTATGTCGGATTCCTTCAGGCTTCTGTCGACCGTTACTTCATATTCTTTCTCATGCATGTGCGATCCTTTCATCATGGCATCGATCAGATCGCCGTCATCGGTCAGGATAATGAGTCCTTCGGAGTCCTTATCGAGTCTCCCGGCATATGTGACCCTTTTTCCGCCGGTGATCTCCTTCGGGATTTCATCGAAAATGATCTTTTCGGCATGAGGATCTTTTTCGGTGCATACCACACCGACAGGTTTGTAGTATGCTATGACGATCGAATCTTCGGGAAGCGATATACGTCTGCCGGATACATACACCTCATCCGCATCTTCGACCTCATCTCCTATAACGGCAGTTTTTCCATTGATCGTTACTATGCCTTTTTTTATAAATTCATCGGCTTCCCGACGTGAACATACGCCGCATTTTGCCATGAATTTATTGATCCTCATACTGATTTTCTCCTAAAAACGAGTTATAAATATACACTTGCTTTTTTTAATTCTCGATTTAATTATTGCAAGCATTATTTAATGTTCCAGATCACGTCTCAAGCCTTTTGGATAGTGGTTTTTAAGGGTCACTCCGGTCAGTTTGCCCCACCCCATACTGACCCCGTTTATCGAAGCGATAACCCATCCTCCGGTTACTGCATTTCCATTTTCTTCTCCGTTTCTGACGGGGGCGGTCGAAGGTACAAATGTTTCTCCCCTCAAAAACATATAAGCTTCATCCATCGTAAGATTGCATATGTTATATTTTTCGTTTTTCGAGACCGACATGGCAAGTGCATGAGCCGGTTCCAGTCTGTTTTTTTTCATGTTTACAAGTTCAAGTCCGGGCCGAATGACTTTGATACCGTTCAATCGTTTAGCATCAAATCCATCCGGAAGCATAAAGACGCTGTCCGATGTTTCATATATTCTTTCAGGTGATGGCGATAATGCCTCCAGCTTAAGCTCTGTATGAAGAAATCGTGAAACCTCATCACACAATGACATGTTTCTTTTTCCGAAATCCCCGTTACGGGCCTTTCTCTTCGAATTCGGTCCGGAAAATAAAGTCCGATCGCCGATACCGGCAGTCGCAATATAACAGTCCCTGATCAGTCTGGCTATGAAATGACCTTCACCGTGTGATATATGAGGCCATATACGGGTGGTCAGTCCGGCTTCCGCGCATCCATCAGCCCATTCAGCGCGACCGCGAGTCGGTATCGATGCAAGCCCTGTATCAGCGATATGCCAGTCCGGATGACGCGATATGAATCCCGTGATCGCTCTTTCATTTTCCGCAGGTTCAAATGTACATGTGGAATATATGATCACACCTCCGGGCATGACCATGTCGGCGGCAGCATCAAGTATCTCCGCTTGCCTGTCGGCACACATATCTACCGCAGAAAGGCTCCATTCCCCCGTCGCATCCTCGTCCTTACGAAACATGCCTTCGCCTGAGCATGGGGCATCAACGCAGACCTTATGAAAGTATCCCGGAAATCTGAGTGCCATATCCTGAGGAGAAGCATTAGTTACGACACAATTCGTCACACCCATCCGCTCAACATTTCTGGCCAGTATCCTGGCTCTGTCGGGTACGATCTCATTTGCGACCAGAATACCCTCTCCCATCATTCGTCCGGCTATATGAGTCGTTTTGCCTCCGGGAGCGGCACACAGATCGCATATCCTCTCACCGGGTTTGGGATCCATTGCGCTGATCACGCTCATCGCACTCGGTTCCTGAATATAATATGCCCCTGCATCATGATAAGGACTCCTGCCGGCTTGACAGGAGTCCTTATCATAATAATATCCTTCTTCACACCAGGGGACATTCGCCCCACGGTCAGCACCGATATCGGAAAGAATCCCCTCTATATCGGCTTTATCAACTTTTAACGGATTGATACGCAGTGCATAATACCTGCTGTCATTGTAGGACGCTTCAAATGCCGGATATTCATCTCCAAGCAGAGTACGCATCCTGTCGGTATAATCCTTCGGAAGGAACGCCGAGGGATCTGTAACGGTCATAGCATCCTCTGCACCCGTCATGAATTGCTGGCATCCTTCAGCAGATCGGCATCGGAATTAAGAGATTCTACTATATTGTTAACCTCATTCAGTATATTCTGATTCTCTTCGCTGGAGTTATATGTTTCCTGAGAATGAGCGGATACCTCTTCACTGATGGCACTGATAGTCTGAATGCTGTTCACGATCTCAGTGTTCGCGTCATCGAGGCGATCAACATATCCTGCCATCGCACTTGTCTGAGTACTGATCTCATTGACATTATCGGCTATGGTGTTGAAGCTTATCGCTGTATCCGATGCAGTCTGTGCCTGACGTGCATTGGATTCGATAAGTTTATTGATGGCTTCAACCATGCCGTCAAGCTGATTGGATATGTTCGCAATAAGCTTTGTAATATCATCGGTGGCATTGGTAGTCTGATTTGCCAGATTGGATATCTCCTGTGCCACCACTGCAAAGCCTCTGCCCGCTTCTCCGGCTCTTGCAGCCTCTATGGAAGCATTAAGAGAAAGCAGTGATGTCTGGGAGGCGACGCTGGTGATCATGCTTGTAATGCTGTTCATCTGACCTGTGTATTCCTGGAAGCTCTCCAAAGCACCGGCCACTTCAGCTCCGGCCTTCTCACTGTCAGCTGTCAGAGTATTGAGCTCCGTGATATGCTCACGTCCCTCACGTACAGCCGCATCAGTCGAATCCATACTTGCTGTGATCGTATCGGATGCAGCTTTAACCGAGTTGATATAATTCTGGATCTGCTCTGTCTTAACCAGCTGATTCTGTATAGCCTCGGCTGTCTCGTTATTCCCGCTCGATACTTCCTGCATAGCGGTAAGTGTATTTTCCATGGAATCGCGGAGAGTACCCACTTTACTGTGTACATCCACTACTCCGTTTGTGATATCTCCTGATATACCGAGAACCTTGCTCAACAGCTCTGATACACGGTTTTTCTCCTTGTCCAGACGTTCGGCTCTCATCTGAGCAAACTTATCATATGTCTGATTTACTACTATAAAGAAGATAACGCACAGGAGAACCAGTAATACCTGAATCTCGTATGTCGCCGACTTCTCGGCGAAACTGCCATGCTTAATGGAATCAATGATGACTGCAAGAATATTCTCGACTACGGCACCGATGCCTATGATCATGATGAAGCTCTTCCTATTAAAAAGCATAAGAATAAGAAGCATCGGCATGACATAAGTGAAAACAAGATCATTCGCAGACGTAAAAAGAAATGTCGTATACATGAACGTGAATCCGACACCCAGAATCCGCATGATAGCAATAGGACAATCCGGAGTTTTCTTATATACAGTCCAGGAGGCTATGATCGGCCATATGCAAAGTGCCATGATGATCAAAGTATACACGCCGCCTCTGGCTCCCTTGAAAAACTCAAGCAGATATGCCGCTCCAAGGATCGCATTCAGAACAGTTCCACATATAATACCACGATAATTGGCCAGTGCCTGTTCCTCATCGAATTCCTCAATCTCAGGTGCTGTACTGTTGTACTCCATTGACATACTTAATTCCTCCTGAAAAAATCTAGAATTAATCCCTAATAGTAATTATAGCAAAAAACCCTAAAAAGGTATTGCCTTTTTCATAAAATAGTGTAGATTGTTGTGATAAGAGGTTAAACATTAAACTATGAAGAAAACAGCCAAAGAAACCGCATGGCCGTTCGAGCTCACACGTCTGGAATGGCTCTGGGCAAATATGAAGGGGTATCGCGCTCTGTATATCCTGGCGATACTGGGTACGTTTTTATACAACGGACTCCAGCTGACGGTCCCCTATTTCTCATCCCGTATCATAGACGGTTTTCTCTCAGGGCCTCAGGCCTCCGAGAATCTGTCGGCACACCGGGATCAGTTCTATATGCTGATCGCACTGATGATCGGCCTCACGATCTTCAGATGCATCATCGTATATCTCGATTGCATTGCTTACGAGACCGTATCACAGGGTGTCCTGTTCAAGATCCGTAACTACCTGTATGACAAGATCCAGCGTCAGGACATGAAATTCTATTCCACCTACAGGACCGGCGACCTGATGACCAGAGTGACCGGTGACCTCGATGCTGTACGGCATATGATCGCCTGGGTCATCCGTATGGTCATCGAAGCTTTCTCACTGCTCGGTGCGGTTGCAGTCTATTATTTCTATATGAACTGGAAGCTCGCACTGGCACTGCTGTCAATGGCTCCGATACTGTTCGTCATCATATATCTGTTCAAGACCAAAGTGGCTCCGATGCACGCCCTTCTCAGAGAAAAGCTTGCGGTCATGAATACGGTTGCACAGGAGAACATTTCCGGAAACCGTGTGGTTAAAGCTTTTGCACGCGAAGATTACGAGATATGCAAGTTCGACGTTTGCAATGCTGACTACCGTGATACGAATAAGAAAACAGCCCGTGTCTGGCTGACTTTCTTCCCTTATATAGAAACTCTGGCAAATCTGTTGCCGGTAATACTCCTGTTGGTCGGTGGACTGTTCCTGATCAGAGGATCCCTGACAATGGGCGAATATGTTGCCTTCAGCGGACTTACGTGGGCGATAGCCAACCCGATGAGACAACTCGGAAATATAATGAACGAATTCCAGAGATTCGCGGCAGCATCCCGTAAAGTCATGGACATATATTACTCCGAGCCGAGTATCAAGGATAAAGATGATGCCATCGATCATCCTGAGAGATTCGAGGGACTCGTTGAGTTCAGAGATGTCACCTTCCGTTATTCAGACGGTAACCTGCCTGTACTCAAGCATGTATCTTTTACCGCTCATCCCGGAGAAACGATAGCCATCATGGGCGAGACAGGATGCGGCAAAACATCTCTTATCCATTTGATACCCAGGTTCTACGAGCCGCTTGAAGGCCGCGTTATGATAGACGGTCACGATGTCAGCGCATACAAGCTCAAAGACCTCCGCAGCAACATCGGCCTCGCCACACAGGATGTCCTGCTCTACTCCGATACCATAGACGGTAACATCGCATACGGAGATACGAACATGCCCAAAACCGAAGTCATACGTTATGCTCGTACATCAGCTGCGGATGATTTCATTGCCAAGATGCCCGAGGGTTACGAAACCATCGTCGGTGAGCGCGGAGTCGGACTGTCCGGAGGTCAGAAACAGCGTATATCTCTGGCCAGAGCACTCGCGGTTCAGCCTTCCATCCTCATCCTCGACGATACCACTTCTGCAGTCGACTTAGAGACGGAGAAAGAGATACAGCATAACCTGGACGAGCTTCCTTTTACATGCACCAAGATAATAATCGCCCAGCGTATATCAACCACCAAGAAAGCTGATCAGATACTGATAATGAACCACGGCGAGATCACTGAATCGGGTACTCACGAAGAACTCATCGCAAAAGGCGGGTACTATGCTGAGCTGGTAAGACTGCAGACAGGCGAAGCCCCCACAGCCCATACCGGTGAAGCTTCACAGACACAGGCAGGATAAGATAATGGCACGTAATACATACAAAGAAGACGAGCTCCTCGAAGAGCCTTTTGACATAAAACACCTGCTCCGTGCATGGGTATATATAAAACAGTTCTCAGGCCGCATGGTACTGGCCCTGATCCTGTCCGCCATCGGCGGTGCCACCGGTCTGGTATCACCCATGATAGTGGAACGCGCTCTGGACGTAGCCATACCGGACGGAAATGTCCGCATGCTCGTGTCACTGGTGGTTATGCTCGCAGTATTCTACTGTCTGAGCATCATCTTTTTCACCATTCGCGGACATATCATGAACAACGTCAGCCAGGACATCATATACAATATCCGTGCCGACATATTCAAGCATCTCCAGAAACTGCCCTTCCAGTACTACGATGACAGACCGCATGGCAAGATCCTGATCAGAGTCGTCAACTATGTCAATTCCGTATCGGATATGCTCTCCAACGGTCTGATCAACGTGATCCTGGAAATCATGAACCTGATATTCATCATCGTCTTCATGTTCATCGTGGATGTGAAGCTCTCTCTCGTGGTAATGGCCGGTGTGCCGGTACTTGCCGTGTTCATGTTCTGGATCAAAAACAAGCAGCGCAAAGCATGGCAACAGGTATCCAACAAGAACTCCAACCTGAATGCATATCTGCAGGAAAACATCGTAGGTGCACGTATTACGCAGATCTTCGCCAGAGAAGACGAGAATGCGGAGATATTCGAGGGCCTGTCCAACGGATGCCGCAAGACCTGGATGAAAGCTATCGAATACAGTACTCTCGTATGGCCGGGTATTGATACCATATCTGTGCTGGTCCGTGCTGCCATTTTTATCAGCGGAATTATCATCTTCGGCAGAGGCAACACTTCACTCGGCGTGATCGTTGCCATATCGAGCTATGCATCCAGATTCTGGCAGCCCATTATGAACCTTGGCAATATATTTAATAATTTCATCAACAATATCGCTTATCTGGAGCGAATATTCGAAACCATTGATGAGACCGTGGAAGTGGATGATGCTCCCGACGCATATGAAATGCCCGAGATTCAGGGGCGCATAGAGTTCGAACATGTGCATTTCTCATACGAACCCGGCAAAGAAATCCTGCACGATGTCTCATTTACCGTGGAACCCGGCGAAAGTATCGCACTGGTCGGCCCTACAGGAGCAGGCAAGAGTACTATCGTGAGCCTCGTCTCCCGCTTCTATAATCTGGACAGCGGTCGCATCCTCATAGACGGTCATGATATATCCAAAGTCACATTGAGGTCCCTCAGAAGCCAGATGGGTATCATGCTCCAGGACAGTTTCATATTCTCCGGCACCATAGAGGATAATATCCGTTACGGCAAGCTGAATGCCACACGGGCCGAGATCGTACAGGCAGCCAAAACCGTATGTGCCGATACCTTCATAGCATCAATGCCCGACGGCTACGAATCGGAAGTCAAAGAGCGCGGTTCACTCCTGTCCCAGGGACAAAAGCAGCTGATATCGTTTGCCCGTACGCTCCTCTCCGATCCCGCCATCATGGTTCTGGACGAAGCCACATCCAGTATAGATGTACAGACGGAAAAAGCCCTCCAGCAGGGTTTAAATGCCATACTGAAGGGCCGTACGAGTTTCGTTATAGCACATCGTCTGTCCACAATCACCGGTTGTGACAAGATCATGTATATCGACGACGGTGGCATAGTCGAATGCGGCTCACATGCCGAGCTCATGCAGCTCAAAGGCAATTACTACAAACTGTATACCGCCCAGATCGAGGATATACAGTAACGATCATTCAAATCTGAATGCTTCGAAATCAAACATGCTTCCGGGCAGGAATACGAACGATACATCCCACCTGCCCTCAATGTGAGGAAGCTTAAATGTCTGTGCGGCATATACGTCGCTTCTCGTGAATTCACAGACCTCCTTCAGCGTTTCATCTCCTCTGAAGAGCCTTACATGGATCGGATTTGTCTCGTTCGGAGTGCGTCCCCAGACAGTTATGGAGTCGGCGCCTTTGCTTCCGAAATCCATATCCCTGAATTCCATTGAAACGTTATTACCGATCCTTTCAACGGCAGTACCGGTCGAGGTAAACTCATCACCGTATATCGCATCAGCTTCCGTTGCAAGCAGTCTGGAATGAGCTTTATCGGCTTTATTAAACACAAATCCCCTGACATGAACTTTGCGCTCGAATTCAAAACTGATCGACGCGATGCCGCTCACCCTGTGCAGAAGGGGCCAGCTGTCTTCTATGAATACAGCCCATTGTCTGGGTTTGGAATAAATCGTATCAAGCAACAGAAGCTCATCTCCGCTTCCTGGCACGCCTTTCCAAATCTTAAGTGGCACATCATCCGAATCCAGAGCAAAGATGGGGATCGTGATCCGATCGGCCCCATATGTGCCGAAGTCAAGTCCGTCAAATGTCACGACGGTACGGTCGCCTCTCGCGGTCGCAAAGCCCTTTTCATTACCGCTTCCGACTTCTCCTATTGATGATGAATATGTGCTCCCGGCTATGAATTCATACGGATTGCGAAACGCCTCCCCGCATCCCTCCACAGTAAATTCCAGGTCCGATATGACACGTACCTTCTGCCCTTCACCGCCTGCCGTAGCACGTAATCTAAAGTGTCCATCACCAAGAGCGGTGACCGTCAGATCCTGATCAAGCACGGCCAGATGCGAATTTATGCCCATATCATCTACAATACGGTACGTCACCTCATGTCCCGCAGCTTCCGGAGGCTCTATGCGACATCTGACTTTTACGGATCTGTGATCCGGACCCAGATGTCTGTCATCCGCGCATTCAAGAGTAATGCGCCGTACATCACTGTGTTCGCGTTCTATATCCAGCCTGATCTCCGGTTCCTGACCACGTTCGGTTTTAACAGCGACCATAAGCTTGCCGTTAAACAGCCGCCTACTGTCGGTTCTG
>CAMONC010000079.1 GCA_946620235.1 uncultured Lachnospiraceae bacterium
GTTCCATTCCTTCATGGTGGATGATGTGAAATCGCCGTACATGCGCTTATAAGTCACGTTGCCGTAAGTCTTCAGCTCGTTAAGTATATCCGTCAGATATTTGATATCTGCGTTCTCCGCGTCTATCAGGAGAGCGTATTTCTTTTCCATAATAAATCTCACTTTCGGTACAAATACTAACTAGTTAAGTATAACAAAAAAACACGTATCAGTCGAAGTCCAGTTCTACGGGACAATGATCCGATCCGGTAATATCGGTGTGGATCTTCGCATCCCGGATCCTGTCCTTCATATCATCGGACGTTATAAAATAGTCGATACGCCACCCCGCATTCCTGCTCCTCGCCTGGAATCGGTACGACCACCAGGAATATATGTCCTCGGTATCGGGATAAAAGAATCTGAAAGTATCGATGTATCCGGCCCCTAGAAGCGTGGTCATACACGCTCTCTCCTCATCGGTAAAACCGGCATTATGATGATTGGATGCAGGATTCTTCAAGTCGATATCCTGATGTGCGACATTTAAGTCACCGCAAAGGATCACACTTTTTTTCGCTTTGAGACTGTTCAGATAGTTAAGAAATGCCTCCTCCCATGTCATGCGGTAATCAAGCCTGGCGAGCTCGTTCTGGGAGTTAGGTGTATAGCAGCATACGAGAAAATGATCGGCATATTCGAGTGTGATCACTCTTCCTTCGTGATCGTGCTCTTCCACTCCGATCCCATAGGTCACATCAATCGGCTTATGCTTCGTGAAAACCGCCGTTCCGGAGTATCCCTTTTTCTCGGCATAGTTCCAGTACTGTTCGTATCCGGGAAGATCCAGGACTATCTGTCCCTCCTGAAGCTTCGTCTCCTGCAAACAGAATGCATCCGCATCCAGACCTTCAAAGACCTCCATGAAGTTCTTGCCCATCACGGCACGCAGGCCGTTGACGTTCCATGATATGTATTTCATATATATGCTCCTTTATGTTACTGAGTCAGTTCACGTCTGAGTTTCTGTCTGGCTCTCTGAAGTGCATTATCTGCCGACTTCGGTTCCATGGAGAGGATCGCTGCGGCATCCGATGTAGTAAGACCTGCCACGTGGAGTCTGAACACGTCTCTCTCGGAGTCCGTAAGTATCGTGTCCACGAGATGATTGATCTCATCAGCGGTCTCCTGACTGATAAAAGCGCTCTCCGGCTCTGCTGAAGTATCATCGGGAAGCTCATATATAAGTACGGATCCCTCATCACCGTCATAGTTTTCGCGACCCGCTGTCAGCGACACATAATCATTGAGCGGCAAGTTCTTGAGTCTCGCGGATGACTGTATCGCATTGTATATCTGCCTGGATACACACAGATCGGCAAAAGTAGCGAAGCTCGCATCCCGTCCGAAATCATAGTCCCTCACAGCCTTGACCAGTCCAATCATACCCTCCTGGATCAGATCCTGCACGTCACCGCCGAGGATATACATCTTGGACGCCTTTGCCCGCACGAGATTCTTATATCGGTCCATGATGACCTCTAAAGAATCCGTGTCACCCTCGCGGTACGAGGCTATATACTGTTCATCAGTGAGATTGGCTGACTGAGCCGTATGCATTTTTCTCATAGTTATGAGTATATCATATATTTCATCATATATTTCACAGCCCACCTGTTATATATGCTATTCGACAATTATTTATCGTTTATCGATAATTTCTTGTTGACAAAGATTAACCGGGATGGTATTCTCTGATCATCAGCTGATCGATATGTAATCATTCATCGAAAGGAAAGGGAACAAAAATGGAAGAAAACATAAAACTCGAAAAGATCAAAAAAAGCTGCAGTGTAGGAAGGAAAGTAACAATAGTATTCAGCATAATAGCCATCGTCGGATGTGTAATGGCACTGATCGCCGGCATAATGATACTGAAGATGGGCAAAGAATTCGACGCGAAATATGAACAGATGTCCAATGCGGGTTACGTATCTGTCGGAGACACGATCGGAGGCGTGAGACTGCTTCATTTCAGCATGGAAGATCCCTCTAATCTCGAGTCGGATGTTCCTGCGATCCGTGAAGCCATAAAGGATCACCCCTACGCCATCAGTGCATCCATAACTGCTTTCACCGCCGCAGCGATCACAGGCATCATAGCCGTAATGCTTACACTGATCGGAAGCATCTTTAATCTGATCGGTACCGAAGAAAACCCTTTTACCGACAATGTGATCAAGCGCGTGCTTGTCGTGATGATCGTACTGAGTGCCATCATCTTCTTCACTTCGGGCATGGCATCCGGTATACTGTGCGGCATACTGACCTGGGTCATCGTGACCATCCTGGACTATGGCAAAACCCTTCAAATGCAAGCCGATGAGACTCTGTAAGGGAGGTGACCGATATGGGAGAGATAATACTCAGGCTCGACAGAGTCATGGCTGACCGCAAGATGTCACTTAACGATCTCGCGGAAAAGGTAGGTGTATCCAACGTCAATCTGTCCAAGATGAAGAACGGCAAGATATCCGCCATCCGTTTTTCAACTCTCGTCGCGGTATGCGAAGCCCTCGACTGCCAGCCCGGGGACCTGTTGGAATACAAACCATGATGAGCGAGGGGATTTTCCTTAAATCCCCTCCAGTATCTTCACCAGTGCTTCATGTGCGATCCTGAACCCCTCATAACCGCTCACGACCTCCCCGGACTCATTGAGCGGAGTAACATTGCTCCGCTCCAGGCTTGCGAAGCCCTTAAAGCCAAACAGATGCGGCTCTATGGACAGATAGCCGTCGAATCCGCCATCGAAGAGATCCTTTAATATCTCCTCCACATGACCGTCTCCATAGCCTGAAGGAACCACTGTTCCGCTGCCGAATCTGGCATCTTTCACATGGATGTATGCGATATGATCCTTCAGCATCTCATAGGCTTCGAGCGTATCCTGGCCGGCCTGTACGAAATTGGCAAAATCAAATATCGCTTTGAAATGATCACATGCAAAGTTTTTCATCAGATCAAGACATTCCGGTGCTTTCTCACCGTAGATGTCCTTTTCGTTCTCATGAAGAAAGACCACATCTCCTGCCACGGCCTCATCCACAAACATTCCAATGCGTTCAAATACGCGGTCTCTGTAATCCCGTCTGTCTGCATCAGATGAAGGCATATAGAAGCTGAACATACGCAGGTTACGCGTGCCCATCATATGAGCCACCTCTATAGCGCGCTTGAACTCCTCGAAATGCTTCTCAAAAGGTTCGTCAATGCCGATCTTACCCAGAGGAGTTCCCATCGCCGACAACGATATGCCGGCATCATCCAGTCTGGCTCGTATCTCTTTTATCTTTTCATCCGTGTGATAGATCAGATTATTGCCGTCAACTCCTCTCATCTCCACATAATGTATGTCAAGCTTTCGCAGGCTTTCGATCTGTGTGGCCAGATCATCCGCTATCTCATCTGCAAATCCCGATATCTTATATTCTCTGCTCATATTTATCCTTTCCGGCTCCTGATCTTAATATGTGCCCTCAGTATCAAACACCACACCCGTGCCTGTCTTTGCTTTCGATGCCGCCCTTCTCCTGTTCAGTTCCTCAAGGAAGAGATTCTCATCAAAAGGTATATCTATCGTCTTATCCAGCCATGATGACAGATACATTGCGTTGGACAGGATGAGTCCGTTTATTCCCTCAGTGCCTTCCGCCACAAGTTGTCCTCCGTGGAGTATCCTGTCCGTAAAAGCCTTGAACACTCCGGCATGCTGCTCGTTAAGACCGTCGGTCTCCACTTCGATACGAGTGATCTCCGGTTTGGCGAATCCGTTTGGAGAAGTCTTGCAAAATGTCCTCTCATTTTCCGAAAGCCTGTCGTATATCAGCTTACCGTCTTCGCACACGATCTTGCCCATTTCAAATGTGAGTTCCAGGCGGTTTGTCCCCGGTGCATCTCCTGTGGTCGTAACAAATACTCCGGTCGCTCCGTTTGCATACTCCAGATACGCTGTCACATCGTCTTCGACTTCGATGTCATGCCACTTCGCCTCATGGCAGAATGCTCTGACCCTTACCGGCATCCCGCACAGCCACTGTAGGAGATCCAGCTGGTGCGGACACTGGTTTAAGAGTACTCCTCCGCCCTCACCGGCCCAGGTTGCCTTCCATCCGGCGGCATCGTAGTATGACTGTGTACGGTACCAATCGGTGATGATCCAGTTGACCCTCTTCAGCTCACCCAGCTCGCCGCTCTGTATCATCTCATGGAGCCTGCGGTATACACAGTTGGTACGCTGATTGAGCATGATAGCAAATACCCTGTCGCTTCGTGCTGCAACCTCGTTCATCTCGCGTACCTGCGCCGTATATACTCCGGCCGGTTTCTCGATCAGAACATGCAGTCCGTGCTCCAGTGCGTATATCGCATAAGCAGGATGCTCGTAATGCGCTGTAGCGATCAGCACGGCATCACATTTTCCGGAACGGATCAGTTCCTTTCCATCCGGGAATATACTGATGTCTCCGGGGAAATGCTCTTCGGCGTATTCAAGTCTTTGCTCACTGACATCCGCTACTGCGGTCAGACGAAGTCCCGGGATATCTCCCTTTAATATGCTGTTGGCATGATTGGTTCCCATTCCGCCTATGCCGATGATACCCAGTCTTACTTCTTCCATAGATTTCTCCTTTCTCGGGGGATCATTGATCTCTATGATCAGATTGTATTCTCCGGCAGAAAAGAATAATATGTATATATAATACTTGTTTTATGTACTTTTACGACCTCGTATGGAAACCCTTTTATTTTTTCCGCTCGATTCACCATATCACGCAGCCTATCGATGCAATGCACCCGAGGATCCCGTCGGACCTCACAGTCACAACGGAGCCGAGCTGTACCTGACGCTGACGCCTCTTCCCGACGTGCTGATAGAGGACCGCGTATTCGCCGTGTCTGAGTATACGCTGATCATCATCCCACCATTCTGCGTGCACCAGCTCTATCACGAGAGTGGCGTATGCTATGAGAGGTACGTGCTCAATATCACCGATTCATGGTTGAGAAATATATTCGGAGCAGACGCAGGCATCCCTTCAGCCCTGCTTAATAAAGGGACACCGATGCTCATAGATCTGAAAGAGAAAAAAGGTGAAAATCTGGGATGCACAGGGGCGGCAGACCGGATCATATCCCTTCTTAATGATCTGTCATCCCGCACGGACCGCTTGTCTCCGGAGGCACTGACAGTATTTTTCACTCTGATATCGGAGATCACTGCACTGGCCGGTCATGCAAGCTCACATCATCCAGCTCTGCCGGTCACGGAATCCCAGAAAAAAGTAAATGAGATCATATCCTATATCCAGGATAATATAGAGAACGATCTGACAGTAAAAGAGCTGGCGGACCACTTCCACCTGCACCCGGACTATCTGTCGCGTCTGTTCAGACAACACGCCCACATGCCGCCGGGACGGTATATTGACCTGCAGAGAAATGCCTGTGCGCAGGAACTGCTGCGACAGGGAATGAGCGTATCCACAGTATCGGAAAAACTGGGATACTCAAGTTATGCATATTTCTTCAGGAATTTTCAGAAGATAGCGGGGATATCCCCGGCAAGATACAGGACCCGGTATGCTCATACAGACATCTGATACGCATACGGGGCCGACTGATCAGAGCAGACGCATCACTTAGCCGTCATCCTCTGTCTGACGATCTCATATGCCAGCACGCCTGCTGCCACGGAAGCATTCAGCGAATCTATATCACCCTTCATGGGGATGGACGCAACATAGTCACATTTAGACTTGACCAGGCGGCCTACGCCATCACCTTCGGCTCCTATTACCAGCCCCATCGGCCCGGTCAGATTCAGGTTATACATGACCTCGCCGTCCATATCTGCACACGCAAACCAGAGTCCTTCTTTCTTCAGGTCTTCTATACACTGGCCGATATTCGTTACACGGGCAACCGGAGTATAACTGAGTGCACCCGCGGATGCTCTCGCTACGGCAGCGGTCAGTCCCACCGCTCTGTCCTTCGGTATGATCACACCGTGAGCACCGGCCTGATTGGCGGTCCTGATGATCGCACCGAGATTATGCGGATCCTCTATACCGTCAAGCAGGATGATAAACGGATCCTCCTGTTTTTCATGTGCACGGGCAAGTATATCCTCTACAGTAGAATACTCATAGCTTGCACCGTATGCTATCACGCCCTGATGCTTACCCGTGGATGACATCTGATCCAGGCGATCCTTGGAAACATATTTCACATATATGTCACGCTTCTTAGCTTCTCTGCGTATGGTCGACATCGGTCCGTCCTGGCATCCGTCCAGTATGAACAGCTTGTCTATCGGTGTTCCCGCACGCATCGCTTCTATAACGGCATTCCTGCCTTCTATCGTTAATTCTCTGGGTTCCATACAGTACACCTTTCAGAATAATTATTCCGCATAGACCGATACGATATCAGGTCCTGCTTTCACACACATGTAATACTTATATCCGGGCTTGTCGGAATTATATACCTCCACCTCATACACATCAGTACATCCCTCGGCAAGTATGCATTCATACAGATGATCCAGAGGAGCTTCAGCTACATCTCTGCCGATCTTCCAGTCGATGTCCTCGTATGTCTGATATATATAAGGATCTTCAAATTCTGTATCAGACTCCGTCTCAACTATTATAGCATCATTATTGAGAACTGCATTTCTTCGTGCCATAGCAGCTCCCAGTACCGATAATATAACTATTGCAGCTATCGGAAGCATTATGATCAGTTTCTTCTTCATAGATTACGCGTTTTCCTCTCAGTCAGAATTCATGCACAGCAAGCTGCCCGGTATGCGAGCAGACATGGAATGAACTCGGGCCTCTCATCCCCCACTCTTTCTATAAGGAGTTCATAGTTTTCCGTGCATATAAGCTTTTTACGAAGTGACACTTCAAGCAGTTCAACACTCCCGCTCGCAATGATATGATCTATCATTTCCGTCAATGCTCTGCCCTTCTCGTTATCCTCGGCTGCATCTCCATAACACAGCTTAACATTATCCGTTCCTTTAATGTATTCTATCTGTTCCAAAAAGTCTATCAAAAGAGACAACCGTTTTGATGATCCGCTCTTAATGCTTTCATACAGACGAAGAAACAAACTTCTGGCATTATCCTTATCCATATCGGGGGTCAGTGTGTATCTGCCGACATTTATCAGCAGACACCCTATATGATCGACTATATCGCATAATCTGTTTGAGTCGTTGTCTATATCCGGCTTTTCTTCTTCCAGAAACCCAATTGGATCATCACCCACATATGCTCTGATATCATCCCTCAATCCCATACATAATTCATATGCAGCCCTGCGCATATGGTCCGGATACTCAGCATGTCTGTTAGTCCAGATCAAATATAACTTTGCCGATATATACAACACTTTGATCGCACATTCTCTCCTATACTCTGTGTCTTTAAGTACCTCTCCATACCTATGAAGCACTGCGAGATAATCTTGAAATACCGCTTTGTACCGGGCATAGAAATCATTGATAGAATCCGTTTTGAATCCTATCCCCTGATAGATGGCTGCCAGATCATCAGGGCTGTCCGCAAAACAGATACGCATGATATCGGCAAACTTACAGTATTTCCTGAGGATGCTGTGTCCCGTTTCAACATCACATTCGGAGAGCATGCTTTCTCTCAGATTTAAGAAAAGCATTTCTCCGCTGTACATACCGTAAAGCATCTGCGGACAGCATTTATGGATATGATAGAGTCTGGCTGCCCATCCCAGATAATCATCAACTATATCCTCACGAGTCTCTGTCCCAAACACTTCATCATAAGACCTGAACAACTGCGGGTTTTTCATTTCGACAAACCTTTTCCCGGGCTCTATGCTCTGCCAGCATTCCCATATAATGCGTAAAAGCTCAGGCAGCACTCCTTTATGAGCCAAAATGAGCATATACAGATCCAGTGTATATGTCATCTGCTTATGTGATCCGTCCACCGGTCTTCTCGACCAGTCACCGGAAAATTGCCCCGGCACCAGGTTCCTGTCCATCCTGCCAAGAAGCTGACATGCTTCATCATACATATCCAGGTGAACGGCCATCATCACCACAGGGAAATCCCATATATGCTCATCTCCATCCCGGATTTCTCTCATACATAATGTTTCCGGTATATCACCGCCATTGCAGGCCAGATCCGTGATCTGCTTTATAATCTGTTCTCTTTCATAAATCTCAGCCATTACACAGTCTCCTTCAATACAGGCACCGCTTAAGTGCATCACAACACAACTTAACACATCCTGTCACAAACATCCCGGTATAGATACAGTTCTACATATTCAGGCACCTCCGCAAACTCTGCGATAGATTCAGGAACAACGAAATAAACCGGGTAATTCGGAGGCAACTCAGGAAATGTACCCTGACAATCTGACAGATATATCAGAGCATTTACAGGCCGCAGCGGATCTTCATCGGATAATTCACGCACCCTCTCAAAGACAGGGATAAACGAAGTTCCGCCACCTCCGTGAACATTCCTCTTTCCGAAAGCCTTATCATTGATATCTGATCCCATGAAATGTTCTTCGCATCTGATTTTTTCATCACACTCGAATATAACTACCTCGGATTCTTCTGAGATATCAGGCGCACTCTCAGAGATGATCTGCCTTATCTCACCAAGAAACCCCTTAACCGTATCTTCGAAACACGAGCCTGAAGTATCTATGGCTATAGCTATCCTTCCGATATCCTGATACATGCTCTCACCCTCACCAGGCTCGATAAGAGGCATGTCATCATAAAGATCAAAGCCATAGCTATACAGATCGCGATCCATGACGTCATCTGTTTCCTGTTCTCTGATCCTGTCACTCAGTATCCGTCTGATGAGTTCACGATAATCCCCTGTACCTTTACGGGCGCTATGGTCTGCACTGAATTCTATATCATAGTCCGTTCGATTACCGGCGATATGATCGTTTATCAGTTTCTCCATCAGATTCCGTAATCCGGCCGGATCCATACTAATATCCGGTAGTCCCCTGTCATCAGTTTCATCACCGAACACGATCCTGACAGCAATCTTCCTTTCATTCTCTACGGAATCCGATCCATCACCCGCAAGCCAGTACCCGTGATCATCACTGGCAAGTTTCTCACCCTGAAGAGTCAGACAAGCCATCGCCATCCTGTCATACTTGCATCTGTAATAATTTGACCTGCCGATCTTCAGATTGCCTTCCGCATCATCAGTCATTCCGCACATCATCAGCATTAAATTAACTTCTGCATCCATATTTACATCCATTACATCTCTGTGAGCACAGCTTCTGTATGTATGAATGTCACCACGCAAATAATGAAACAGCACGTGCATCAGTTCGCGTTCTATACTTCTGATGCCTTCATTCACAAATGTACGGACTACACATCCGGGATTGAAAATGAGTTTGCTGCCGTCCGTGGAGATCCTGATGCGCCGGTCGGTAGTCCTCTTTCCCCATTTATCAAAAACATACACAAACTCCGGAAATGTTTTGCAGATATCCATGACAGCATGATCTATGATCCTCACTGACTGTTTTTCATATTTTTCCTTCTCAGGATTATAGAATTCCCGTATACCCGGCATAACGACTCCTCCCGCTTATCCGGCCATCACATCATATGCAGCCATCACACACCTGTTATACGAAGGTATCGGATTCCTGCTGATGTAGCGCAGCAATTCCGGTTTCCTGTTAATCCGATCTGTCAGGAGACTTACATATGTATGATCCGAACCGGTATCATCCGCCAGAGTGTCCATTTCCTTCAGGAACCCATATACGTTTTCAATATGCCCTGCACATACGCCCTCTTCTGATACCAAACCGGTGATTTCATCTGTGGCTCTGTTAACGGCATAATCACATATCATTTCAGCTGATCGATAGATCCGCAGACAGTCCCTTTCATCACATACTCTGTGAAGTATCATGTCATAGTCAGCCGACAGCTTTCCCCGCTCGTATATGGCATTCATATCATCCATGCTTATGCGTATCCCGTTTTCCTGATGATACTTCCAGAACCCCGACGCTATACGTGGACATTTTACAAATTGTGAGATCAGGCGCCGGTCGATCTCAAGCCCAAGCTTCTCATATATTTTCATGGTCTCACTTAAGTTAGTCCATGATCTGGGCGTCACCACCTCTTCCTTATTTTCCGGGTCATAGTTATACAACTGTTCCCTATACAAAGAGATATACTCGATAATATCCCCATATACGCCCGTTTTCTCTGCATATTCAAGCCAGGCCGAGGCATCGCACTCTATATTGATCACCCGCATTCTGTCAGTTGTGGCCACATCAAATCTTCTGGAAGAACGATTACTCTCGATGGGATTACCGGCCAGAACTATTATCCAGCCTTCAGGCATTGTATGCTTTCCCAGTTCTCGCCTTTGCAGAAAAGAAAGCATTATAGGAGCAACCGTATCTGACATACACGGAAACTCATCCAGAAAGAGTATCCCTTCATGATATCCGGCACTGTATTGCTCACGAACTGCCGCTATCAGTTCACTTACCGTATACTCTGTATATTTGCCGTCCTCCCCTTCACAGATCACCGGAAGCCCCTGCATACTGTTTCTTGTATGATGAGCCAAAGAGTATCTGACCAGTCCGATGTTACATTCATTCGCTACCTGTTCAACGATATCCGTCTTGCCTATACCCGGATCGGAATTTAAATATGGCGGTATCCGGTGCAGCATGGGCATCAGATAATTGCCTGATTCATCCTTTGCACAGTACGATCTGACCAGATCAATCAATGCCTGCTTAGCTTCTGCAATGTTGTAGTTTAATGACGTCTTCATATGCATCTCCTCAAGAATAAGCCGTTTTACGGGCCTGCCTTCAGTAACAACTTCAGTATAAGGGCATAAAAAAT
The DNA here is from genome assembly GCA_946620235.1 of uncultured Lachnospiraceae bacterium. GTDB lineage: Bacteria > Bacillota > Clostridia > Lachnospirales > Lachnospiraceae > XBB2008. Next base: position 10,979 of record CAMONC010000079.1, read on the forward strand.
GGGATCCGAATTATATAATTCGAATCCCTATAAATAATCAAATTAATTTAATACT
>CAMONC010000080.1 GCA_946620235.1 uncultured Lachnospiraceae bacterium
ACTAATAGGTCGAGGGCTTCATCTGAGCGTCTAAGCGAGAGTTTCTCGGTATGGTTTTCATGGCCCAGTGGCTCAGTTGGTTAGAGCGCCGCCCTGTCACGGCGGAGGTCGACGGTTCAAGTCCGTTCTGGGTCGTTTCTTTTTCGAAAGAACATATTTATATGGGGTCTTAGCTCAGCTGGGAGAGCATCTGCCTTACAAGCAGAGGGTCATAGGTTCGAGCCCTATAGGCCCCATTATTATTCTGAACTTTGAAAAAGCATATGGGTTCGCCGATATGGCTCAATTGGCAGAGCAGCTGATTTGTAATCAGCAGGTTTTCGGTTCGAGTCCGAATATCGGCTTTTATTATTAACCATGGGTGGATTCCCGAGTGGCCAAAGGGGGCAGACTGTAAATCTGTTGTCAACGACTTCGATGGTTCGAATCCATCTCCACCCATTGTGGGGGTGTAGCTCAGTTGGGAGAGCACCTGCCTTGCAAGCAGGGGGTCATGAGTTCGAATCTCACCATCTCCACTAAATGGGCTTATAGCTCAGCCGGTTAGAGCGCACGCCTGATAAGCGTGAGGTCGGTGGTTCGAGTCCACTTAAGCCCATTTCCCTTTTTAAGGGGTCAATACGAGATATGTTCGTGGCGACGATGACGCGGGATGGAGCAGTCTGGAAGCTCGTCGGGCTCATAACCCGAAGGTCGCAGGTTCAAATCCTGCTCCCGCTATTTTTTAGTTCGAAGCCCATCCGTCGTATGCTTCGCATAGACGATGCTCGAAGCCCATCTGTCTTATGCTTCGCATAGACGATGTTCGAAGCCCATCCGTCGGAACAAGTTCCTCCGGATGTCCGTTTGTCGCCAAGGCGACAAACTCAAGCATCCAATCAAATAACCGCTCATGACCGCAAGCGCTCATCGCGATTATCTTGATTGTCTGCTTTGGCTTCTCGCTTTGGCTCTATATTCGCCCAGATAGCTCAGTTGGTAGAGCAGAGGACTGAAAATCCTCGTGTCACTGGTTCGATTCCGGTTCTGGGCACTAAAAAACCTCCTGCATACTGTTGGAGGTTTTTTTATGTGTTAAAATGGATATTATGAATACAGATGTCACAACATATTTAATTTCAAAAGGTATTACCGATCCCACCAGTCTGAAAGCAGTTTCCGGGCAATTTGCCGCAAATGGCTTATCGGCACAGGCAGAGAACATTGACAGCGCCATTTCGGACGCCGGGTTTAAGAAGCTCCTTGATATTGAAACAGCCAAGCTTACCGGCTCGGGCGCCACTTCCGATCAGGCGGAAAAACTTGCTGAAAAGGTCAGTGAACTCACCGATAAGGATTCCCCGTTATCCCGGGAACTCACGGATCTGGGAGAGATGCGCAGACTGATATCCTCTCTGGACAAGTCGATCTTTGGGAAAGTAGCGGACAGTCTTGATGAGGAGGAAGTAGCTGCGGACCTGCTGGCTGATCCGGCCGGCGCCCGAAAGGTGATCGATCAGCTGGTCAGCGGACATGTCAATTCCATCGTCATGACACAGAGTGACGAATCCGATGACACTGAGGACGCACTCGAAAGCGAGGTATCCGATTCCCTCTCCGATACTTCCACCGAGACACTTGCGCAGAACCTGGAGACTCTGATGGAGCATTTGAATCAAATGGGTGAATAATGGTAAAATAGATTAGTTATGGTTCGTTTTTAGGAGTGAATGATGAGCAGACAATTAAGACAGCGTCATTTGAGCGGAGTATCAAATAATGAGGTACGTGAATACGAGATCAGACATCGTGCGATTGCCAGACGGGCAGCAGCCGATGGAATGGTTCTTCTGAGAAATGATAACGGTATCCTGCCTCTTGATAAAACCAAGCCGGTCGCCCTGTACGGATCGGGTGCAACTCATTTTACAAAAGGAGGCACCGGCTCGGGTGATGTCAATCAGAGGGAGTGTGTGAGCATTGCCGACGGCATGCGTAATGCGGGGTTCTCCATTGCCAACGAGCAGTGGCTGAATGATTACGAAGAGATATATCAGGCCGAAAGGATCAAATGGCGTGACTGGCTTCTGATGAAGAACAAGGAGCCCGGAAATCCCGGAATGTTCGTTCTTTATGCCGATAATCCCATGGTTCGCCCTTCTGGAGCGGATCCGGTGAAGACGGAAGCGGATACAGCCATATATGTATTATGCAGAACTTCCGGTGAAGGTGCGGACCGCAAGAATGCAAAGGGAGATTACCTCCTGACCGATGAGGAATACTCTTTCATCGGTAAGATGTGTAATGTATACGAAAATGTGATTCTAGTGCTTAACACAGGCGGTCTGATCGACCTCGGTTTTACGGATGATTTTGCAAATATTGAGGCGATCCTGTATATGTCTCAGCCCGGTATGGAGGGAGGTAATGCTCTTGCGGATATTCTCTCGGGAGCAGTTAACCCTGCGGGTAAACTGACAGACTCCTGGGCATATGCATATGAGGATTATCCGGGAGCAAAAGAGTTTTCGACCAATGGCGCATCACTTGAATATGCCGCATATCATGAAGGAATATACGTCGGATACAGATATTTCGACAGCTTCCATAAGGCTGTCCGTTATGGATTCGGATTCGGCCTGTCATATACCAGATTTGAAGTCAGTATGGAAGAGGTGAAGCTTCAGGGGAAAGGCATGCGTGATCCCGGCGTATCGGTCAGGGTCAATGTCAGAAATATCGGTGACAGGTACTCCGGACGTGAAGTGGTTCAGATATACGTTTCCTGTCCGGACGGAAGGCTTGAAAAAGAGTTTCGCAGGCTTGTCGCTTTTGCAAAGACAGAGGAGCTCGCTCCCGGACAGTCGCAGACCATGGAAATCACTTTTCCGCTGGATATGTGCACTTCCTACAGTGAGGCGGATCCCGGATACGTTCTCGAAGAGGGATATTATGGCATATGGATAGGCAACAGTCTGGGAGAAAGCAAGCTGCGTGCGATGCTTCGCATGGATAACAGCATAGTAACCCTGAGTACCGATCATATATGTCCGGTTCAGAAAGCCTTTTCCGAGATCCACTCGCCTGATGCCAACCGCGTGACCCGATATAAATCCTGGGTTGAAAAAGGAAAGACGGACGGAGTCCCGGTAATAAACATCACTGATGTATATGTATACTCCGAAAGCATAGAATACGGGGAAGACGACAGAGTCAGTACCGAAGCGAAGTCGGTAGCGGATGAACTTAGCATCGACGAATTGATCAGGATGACGACCGGTGAACCCTCACTGGCCGAGATGGCATCCGAAGATCCGTCCAGAGCCGGTACGGAAGCTAACGGAGAGATAGGTGCCTCGGGACTGTCTGTTCCGGGGTCCGCTGCGGAGACCAGTACAGCATGTCTGGGCAGAGGAATAGGTTCCATGGTTTTATCCGATGGGCCTGCGGGTCTCAGACTGGATAAGGATTATTATGTAACGGATGACGGCAGGATCCATCCGCGTCCGTTTATGGATAAGGTTGAGGATGGACTTTTCCGGACAAAGGAAACCACACCGGACAGACCTTATACCACATATTATCAGTATTGTACGGCTTTTCCGGTAGGAACATCACTGGCACAGAGCTGGGATCCCGATCTGATAGAAGAGACTGGCCGTGCGGTAGCCGAGGAGATGATGGAGTTCCAGACCACACTCTGGCTGGCTCCGGGCATGAACATCCATCGCAATCCGCTGTGCGGAAGGAATTTCGAGTATTATTCGGAGGATCCGGTGCTTTCGGGTGTGATCGCGGCGGCTATGACGCGCGGTGTTCAGAGCCGCGGAGGATGCGGCACCACTATCAAGCATTTTGCATGTAATAACCAGGAAGCAAACAGGATGCACTGTGACTCGAGAGTGCACGAGAGGGCTCTCCGCGAGATATATCTGAAGGGATTTGAGATCTGCGTCAAGTCATCCCAGCCCATGGCCGTAATGACAAGCTACAACCTTGTAAACGGAGTACATACAGCTAACAGTTATGATCTGTGTACCAAGGTTCTCAGAGATGAATGGGGGTTTGAAGGTCTGATCATGACTGACTGGACAACCACCGAGCATGGCGACGATTGTACGGCTGCCGGATGTCTCAGAGCCGGTAATGACCTGATATGTCCGGGTAATCCCAAGGATCATTCAAATATCCGGGCAGAGCTTATTGACGGTATGCTGACACAGGAAGAACTCCGGGCATGTGTAGCCAGGATCATCAAAGTTGCATGGCAGTCAAATGTGTATCTGGATGTGCCCTCCTACACGGAGCAGTTCCATAACAGGCTGCGTGAATATGTGAAAGTGAGTCGCGGGCCGGTCTCCTGACAGGATCTGTTGTGACTCTCTATGATAAGCTTAACGAATTGAATAAAAGTGACATGCTCCCCTTGCATATGCCGGGGCACAAGAGAAGTAACGTGATCCCCGAACTGGCCGGTATCTATGGATTGGATATTACGGAGATAGACGGTTTTGATGATCTTCACGAACCTGACGGGATTATCGCAGAGATCGAGCATCGGGCGGCAAAATTGTATGGAGCCGACAGGGCCTGGATATCGGTAAACGGTTCTTCGGCGGCCCTGGAAGCCGCGATCCTGGCGGTATGCAAAGCAGGGGATGAGATCATAATCCCACGGGCGTCGCATAAATCGATCTATCATGCGATCGAGATAGGACGCCTTAAGCCGGTGTATATCGGCACGGAAATGCTGAGGGATACAACCATTCTGCTTCCTCCGACTAAGGATACCATCCGGGAAACCTGTGAAGCTCACCCGGCTGCGAAATGTGTCGTGCTCACATCTCCGACATATGAAGGCCTGATCGCGGATATTTCGGGAATAGCCGATACCGTTCATTCATATGGTATGGTGTTGATAGCCGACAGTGCTCACGGTGCTCATTTGGGATTTGGAGAGCAGTCAAGCGCCATTCAGGAGGGCGCCGATATTTCGGTCGTCAGTCTGCATAAGATGCTTCCGGCACCGACTCAGACGGCATTACTGCTGGCCGGATCGCAATCATCGACCGGCTCTGACGCAGAGCGGATATCGGATTTTTTCAATCATATATCGCACTATATGCAGGTTTTCCAATCCAGTTCTCCCTCGTATATTCTGATGGCGGGGATCGAGGCTTGCGTCGGATATATGGAGGACAGGCTGGCAGAAGACCTGTCGGAGGCAGTACGATCGGCAGCGCGTTTCAGGGAGGAGCTTCGCGGACTTAAGTATCTGGATGTCAGTACGGAGAATGGCGCGGATCCGTTCAAGGTCGTCATCAGAAGTCTGAATAGCAGGTTTTCGGGACGAGACCTGTATATGGGACTCTTACAGGACCATCATATACAGTGTGAGATGTATGGAGCTGATTACGCATTGGCGATGTTCAGCCCGGTTGATCGTGATGCTTCGTTTGACAGATTAAGAGATGCGCTCATTGCCCTGGATGAGGTTATGGCACGGGGCCCGGCTGTGCACGCAGCTGAGTCTGCGGCAGTATTCCGCGCCGGCATATACGGTGTGCATATCCCTGAAGCGGTAATGATGTCCGCGGAGGCTTATGAGAAAGCGAGCGAGTGCCTGCCGCTTGATGAGGCTCTGATCGGCAGAATCAGTGCAGCGTATATTTGTGTATATCCGCCGGGGATACCCGTAATAATTCCCGGTGAAGTCATAGATGAGGAAGTTTGCATTCGTATCAAAAGCGGATTGGAGAATGGACTGCATATTACCGGATTGAAAAACGGTCTGGTACCGGTCCTGATATAGTATGAACAGACTTATATGCCTGATGGGCAAGAGCTGCACGGGCAAGGATACAATATATAAAAAGCTTCTAGCGGATGAAGATCTGGGATTGCATGTGCTGGTTCCCTATACCACCCGTCCCATACGCAGGAATGAGCAGTCGGGGATAGAGTATAACTTCGTATCCGAAGAAGATTATGACAGATATATGCGCGAGGGTTTGATACTGGAGGACCGGGCATACAACACTGTTCACGGTGTGTGGAGATATTTCACGATCCGTGATGAGGAAATGATGTCCTCCGATGAGAATTATATATACATCGGTACACTTGAGGCATATATTAAACTAAAGAAAGCATTGGGATCGGATAAGGTTCTTCCGATATATATAGAGGTGGATGATTCCATCCGGATAGACCGGGCGGTTCACAGAGAGCATAAGCAGGCGGAACCCCGCTACGCGGAGATGTGCCGCAGATTTCTGTCCGATACGGAGGATTTCTCTGAAGATAAACTGGCTGATGCGGGCATAGAGGAGAGGTTTGTGAATGAGGATCTCCAGGCGTGTCTTCAGAAGGTCAAAAGCTATATCAGGAATAACGTTTAGCAACTCTTTTTTGGGAGAGCGGGAACTTGGACATCAAGGTCAATCAGATACAACAATCCATGCCGGTAGAACAGACTCAGGCTCCGCAGGAAGCGGACGGAGCGTTCAAGTTTATGCTGGCCAGCAGGATCGAGGAAGCAGATCTTCAGCAGGCACTGACTTTGATGATGGAGGAGATCGAGGCTCAGGGGAAGCGGCTTGCGAAACATCACGACATACGTGATATGAAGAAATACAGGACGCTTGTTAAGGGCTTCCTAAATGAGATAGTTACCAGATCTCATTCTTTCTCCAGAGAAAACTTTCTGGACAGAAAGGGGCGTCACAGAGTGTACGGGATAATCCGTCTGGTTGATGAGAATCTCGATGCTCTAGCCCAGGAACTGGTCAAGGAAGAAAAGGATCATCTCGCGATACTGGAGAAGATAGGCGAGATCAGAGGTTTGTTATTGGATATTTTCACTTGAGACAGAGGTAAGTCTATGGCAGGATTTGACAGTATCATAGGTCAGGAACAGATACGTGATCACATGATCGGTGCGATATCCAGCGGACATGTGGGACACGCATATATCATAAACGGAGAAAGATCGAGCGGTAAGGAATACATCGCCAATCTGTTTGCCAAAGCGCTTCAATGCAGCGGAGAGGGAGATAAGCCCTGCGGAAACTGCCCTTCATGCCTGCAGGCCGCTAATGACAATCAGCCCGATATCATACATGTGACACATGAGAAACCGGGAAGCATCGGCGTGGATGATATCCGTGATCAGATATGTACGGACATCAATATCAAACCCTACTCTTCGCCGTGGAAGATATACATATGCAATGAAGCGGAAAAAATGACACCTGCCGCTCAGAATGCATTATTAAAAACGCTTGAGGAACCGCCGGCATACGGAGTTATTCTGTTGCTGACCACTACTATGGAAGCGCTTCTTCCGACGATCCAGAGCAGATGTATCACGTTGAACATGAAGCCTGTCAAGGATTCCCAGATGAGAGATTACTTGACCAAAGAGCTGGGAATGACTTCGGATAAAGCCGATCTGTGTATAGCATTTGCCAGAGGTAATGTGGGTAAGGCCAAGCTGCTGGCATGCAGTGAGGAGTTTGATAACGTCCGGACCGAAGCACTGTCCCTTTTACGTAACATCCGTGAGATGGAGATAGTTGATGTGGCTAATGCCATAAAGCAGATAGGCGAGTATAAATTCGAAGCTACAGACTATCTGGATATCATATCCGTATGGTATCGTGATGTCCTGATGTTCAAAGCAACCAGAGATGCGAACGGACTTATTTTCCACGATGAGATCCAGTATATTACCCGCGTAGCGGACAGAAGTACCTACGAGGGGATAGAGACTATAATAGATGCGATAGACAAGGCAAAGAAGCGTCTGAAAGCCAATGTTAATTATGACCTGACAATGGAGCTTCTTATGCTGTCGATTCAGGAGAATTCCTGACAAATAAACATAGAAAGGCCATGTTTTGGCGCCCGTGAGGGTAGAGGTGTATAGATCATGAAAACAGTTGTCGGTGTAAGATTTCGCAATGCGGGCAAGGTTTATTTTTTTGAGCCCGGAACATATGAGGTCAAAAGGGGAACCGCGGTCATAGTGGAGACCGCCAGAGGAATTGAGCTGGGGACCTGTGTTAACGATCCGTATGAAGTCGAAGATGATAAAATAGTTGCTCCGTTGAAGCCCATTATGCGGATAGCATCCGAAAAGGATGTAAGTCAGGCGGCGGAAAACCGAGTTAAGGAAAAGGATGCATATAAGATCTGTCAGAAGAAGATCCATGAACATGATCTGGAAATGAAACTGATAGATGCCGAATATACTTTTGATAACAGTAAGATACTGTTCTATTTTACGGCTGAGGGACGTGTGGACTTCCGTGAGCTTGTCAAAGATCTGGCCGGTGTCTTCAGAACCCGTATAGAGCTTCGTCAGGTCGGGGTCAGAGATGAGACCAAGATATTGGGAGGTATGGGTATCTGCGGTCGTCCGCTGTGCTGCCACAGCTATCTGTCCGATTTCGTTCCCGTATCCATCAAGATGGCGAAGGAGCAGAACCTGAGCCTGAATCCCTCCAAGATCTCCGGAGTGTGCGGCAGACTTATGTGCTGTCTGAATAATGAAGAGGAAGTGTACGAAGAACAGAACCGCAAGCTTCCCACCGCCGGAGACTATGTGACTACCGCACTGGGAGAGCGGGGTATCGTTCAGAGTGTGAATATCTTCCGCGAGACCGTAAGGGTTCTGGTTCAGAACGGTGATGAGAAAGAGATGAAGGAGTATCACGCCGATGAGATCAGATTTAAGAAGCGTCGCAAGAAAGGAAAGCTGGAATTGTCGGCAGAAGAGCTCGAACAGCTGAAAGCTCTGGAACCCGAGGATGTAGCGGAACTCACGGCGGAACTGTCCAAACCCGACCAGCTGAAAAGTGAATATGAAGAGTCGGTTTTGGAGGAGGTCGAGAAGTCCGATAAGCCGGTACGAAATGACCGCCCCGAAAGAAACAACCGAAACGAACGGAATGATCGTCGAGATCGTGGTGATCGCCGGGACAGACAGCATAATCAGAATAATAATCCGAAGCCGGATGCGGAACGCAAAAACAATAACCACTATAACGGCGGTAATAACAACAATAATCAGAATAATGCCGGTCAGAACAATAATACTCAGAACAGCGGAAACGGAGAAAACGGAGCCGGGCAGTCACACAGGCGGAATCGTAACCGCAGACGTAACAGGAGCAATACTCCGAATAATGGCAATATAAATAACCATAACCCGAACAGCAACAACTCAAACAACAACCATGGAGGTGACAATGCCTGACTTACGGTTGGTTAAGGAGGGTGAAAGGGTAGATGATCTGCAATTGAGCAATCTGCATATCATACAGGATCCCTCCCGCTTTTGCTTCGGCATGGATGCGGTTCTGTTGACAGGATTTGCCGGAGCCACCCGGGGTGACAGATGTTTGGATCTCGGAACAGGTACAGGGATAATACCGATACTGATGTCGGCCAAGACGGAGGCGGAGCACTTGACGGGCCTTGAGATCCAGCCGGAAAGTGCGGACATGGCGAGACGCAGTGTAGAGCTCAATGATCTTTCAGCCAGGATAGACATAGTAACCGGAGATATCAGAGAGGCCGCTTCTATATTCGAAGCAGCTTCTTTTGATGTGGTCACATCCAATCCGCCGTATATGATAGCAGATCACGGTCTGACCAACCCGGATTCATGTATAGCGATAGCCAGACATGAAGTGTGTGCGACGCTGGATGATGTAGTCAGCGCTGCCGCACATCTTGTCAGAACCGGCGGAAGCTTCTATATGGTTCATCGTCCGTTCAGACTGGCGGAGATAATCAGGACGCTTAGTGCTCACAATCTGGAACCCAAAAGGATGAGGCTGGTCTATCCCTTTGCCGACAAGGAACCCAATATGGTGCTCATTCAGTCCGTACGGGGAGGAAAACCGCGTATGCAGGTGGAGAAACCCCTCATCGTATACAGTTCGCAGGGTGTGTATTCAGAGGAGATGGTCAGAGATTATGGATTCTAGGAATGCTATCAATACCGATCACAGTGCCGGATGCGGCATGTTATATCTGTGTGCGACACCGATAGGTAATCTGGGAGATATGACCGCAAGGGTTGCACAGACTCTGGCGGAAGTCGACATGATAGCCGCTGAGGATACCCGGGTCAGTTTGAAGTTGCTCAATCATCTGGATATAGATACGCCGCTGACCAGCTATCATGAACATAACAAATACGACAAAGCGGATACGCTCATTGCGATGATGCGACAGGGCAAAAATATAGCTCTGGTGACTGATGCGGGTACCCCTGCCATCTCGGATCCGGGTGAAGTCCTTGTACGCAGATGTCATGAGGAAGGGATCACGGTCACGTCACTCCCCGGGCCGGCCGCATGTATCACGGCGCTGACGCTGTCCGGCCTGTCAACCAGGCGTTTTGTATTTGAAGGCTTTCTTCCATATGATAAAAAAGAGAGGGCCGAAGTTTTGGAGTCGCTGAAGAACGAACACCGGACCGTGATCATATATGAAGCACCGCATCACCTGAAAGCAACGCTTGAAGTTCTGCGGCAGACACTGGGCAACCGGCGCGTGACGATATGCAGAGAGCTGACCAAGAAGTTTGAAACGATCACACCGACCACGATAGAGGATGCAGTAGCATTTTACGGACATGAAGAACCTCGCGGCGAATATGTGCTCGTCATAGAAGGAAAAAACCTCGAGGAGATCAAGGCAGACAGGTTAAGAGCGTGGGAGGATATGTCGATAGAGGAACATATGGATATCTATCTTTCACAGGGCCTTGAACGAAAAGAGGCAATGAAGAAAGTGGCGTCCGACAGAGGCGTGTCCAAAAGGGAAATTTATCAGAGTCTGATTGTCCCCGAAAAAACTTGAATATTAGCGAAAAAATTTCTTGACGCTGAGGTTTTTCGGTGTTAACATATCATTTGCGTCACCTTGCGGGGAGGCGTATGAACCTTGAAAAAGTTATCAGATAAATCTGATGATCAAACAGCAGTGCGATCCT
>CAMONC010000081.1 GCA_946620235.1 uncultured Lachnospiraceae bacterium
TCAGAGCCTGACGTTTCACATCTTCCTTGCCCATGTATACCGTGCACTCCATGTTAAAAAGTGCCGCTCCGGTCGCCGTGGCGACGCCATGCTGGCCTGCTCCGGTCTCCGCGATGATCTTCGTCTTGCCCATGCGCTTCGCGAGCAGGATCTGACCGATCACGTTGTTGATCTTATGGGCGCCGGTATGATTTAAGTCTTCTCTCTTCAGATAGATCTTCGTACCGTATTTCTCACTTAAGCGTTCTGCCAGATACAGCGGTGTCTCCCTGCCGACATACTGCCTCAGATAGTAGTGATACTCTCTGATGAACTCGGGATCGCGTATAGCTTCTTCAAACGCCCTGTCGATCTCATCCAGCGTATTCATCAGAGATTCCGATACGAACTGTCCTCCGTATTCACCATAGTATGCTTTACTGTTCATGCTTCCCTCGCTTTCATGTTCCTGACCGCATATACGAAATCGCGTATCAGCTCTGCATCCTTTCCGTTCTCACCTTCGACTCCCGAGCTCACATCGACTGTATCGGGTCCGAATATCCGTATGCCTTCCGCGACATTTGAAGGATTAAGCCCGCCTGCCAGAACGAATTTCAGATTTTTAATTCCTTCGGGTCTGTGACCTTCTTTCCAGTCAAAAGTCCTGCCGCTGCCGAAATCGGGAGCATCCGCAAGGACAGCCTCTATCTTGTGTCTGTGTTCATCGGGTATATGCGAGTATGCCAACTCTGTCAGATGATCCGCGTCGGATGCGGATCCTATATTCAGCGCACGCCAGATAGGCAGTGCGGCCATGCCCGCCGCCGGCGGGCTTAATTCTTTATGTATCTGCAGGATATTGATGAATCCCGCATTCTGTATCATATCAATCTCGGATTCCGCGGGTGACACGAGTACGGCCACCTTACGTATCCCGCCGTCGAGTGCCGATGCTATCTCCCGTGCCTGCTCTATGGTCACATATCTCTTGCTCGGAGGATAGAAAACAAATCCCGCGTAATTAACGCTGCACTCATTCAGGTATTCCGCTTCACGTACTGCGGTAAGTCCGCAGATTTTGATCTCAGGAACCATGTTTCCACCGTGCGGCCAGAGCTCCGGGATCATCTGCTTCCATGAATGCCCTTCCTATCAGGAAGCCGTCCACACCGACGCTTTTCAGATAATCCACATCGGCATCGGACATGATACCGCTCTCGGCGATCGTGAGCCTGTCATCGGGGATGTACTTCTTCAGTCTGCCCGTATTCTCCAGGGTTATCGAGAAATCCTTCAGATTACGGTTATTGATGCCTATGATACGTGAGTCGGTCTTAAGAGCACGCTCTATCTCATATTCATCATGTGTCTCTGTCAGCACGTCGAGTCCGAGTTCTCTTGAGAGGCTATAGAAATCTCTCATCTGTGCATCATCAAGTATCGCTGTGATCAGAAGCACGGCATCGGCTCCGATAACCTTTGCTTCATAGAACTGATACTCGTCGATCATGAAGTCCTTCCTCAGGATCGGAAGTGCAGTCATCGGACGTATCTGCTTCAGATAATCCACGCTGCCCTTGAAGTGGTCCTCTTCGGTCAGACATGATATGGCATCCGCAGATGCTGAATACTCATCGATCCTGGTCGTCAGATCGACCTTCGGCGATATATCGCCGAGACTGGGTGAAGCCATCTTGAACTCTCCGATTATGGAGATACCCGGCTTTGCCATGTTTTCATAGAAGAGGTCCCCGCGTCCGGCTCCGGAACGCAGCGTTTCCTCCGCCATGCGACGCATTTCGATTTCGGATATACGGGCTTTGTGTTCCTGTAGCCGCATCCTCTTATCTGCGACTATTTCATCCAAAATTGTTACACCGGGTACGTTCATTTATACTCTCCTCGAGCGAATCACATATCAGCCGATCTGAGGCAGTCTGGCGATCGATGCGGCTATATCCTCGTCTGTAGGGATCACATCGCTCATCTCGCCGTCATTGTACTTCTGATAAGCTACCAGATCGAAGTATCCGGTACCTGTCAGGCCGAAGACTATGGTCTTCTCCTCGCCGGTCTCTCTGCACCTGATCGCTTCGTCGATAGCCGCACGGATAGCATGTGAGCTCTCGGGTGCAGGCAGGATGCCTTCGATGCGTGCGAACTGTTCTGCTGCTTCGAATACGCTGGTCTGCTCTACGCTGACAGCCTCCATATATCCGTCGTGATACAGCTGAGACAGCGTAGTGCTCATGCCGTGGAATCTCAGGCCGCCCGCATGGTTTGCTGACGGGATGAAGCTACTGCCCAGAGTGTACATCTTCGCCAGAGGACATATCATGCCGGTATCACAGAAGTCGTAGGCAAATGTACCGCGTGTGAAGCTCGGGCATGACGCAGGCTCAACCGCGATGATACGATAATCTGCTTCTCCGCGGAGTTTCTCACCCATGAAAGGAGCTATGAGTCCGCCGAGATTGGATCCGCCGCCCGCACATCCTATGATGATATCGGGATGTATATCATACTTATCAAGTGCAGCCTTAGTCTCCAGACCGATGACCGACTGATGAAGAAGCACCTGGTTTAAGACGCTTCCGAGCACATATCTGTATCCGGGATTCTTCGTTGCCACTTCTACTGCCTCCGATATGGCACATCCCAGGCTGCCGGTAGTTCCGGGATGCTCGGCCAGGATCTTTTTGCCTACTTCGGTAGTCTCGGAGGGAGAAGGAACGACGCTTGCGCCGTAGGTTCTCATCACTTCACGTCTGAACGGCTTCTGCTCATATGAAACCTTGACCATATATACCTTGCAGTCCAGTCCGAAATACGAACATGCCATGGAGAGTGCCGTACCCCACTGACCTGCTCCGGTCTCGGTGGTCACGCCTTTAAGCCCCTGCTTCTTGGCGTAATATGCCTGAGCGATAGCCGAGTTCAGCTTGTGAGATCCGCTCGTGTTATTACCCTCGAACTTGTAGTATATCTTGGCCGGAGTCTGAAGTTTCTCCTCCAGGCAGTATGCTCTGACCAGTGGTGAGGGGCGATACATCTTATAGAAATTCCTTATCTCCTCGGGAATCTCTATATAGGGAGTGGTATCGTCCAGCTCCTGTGCCACGAGTTCTTCACAGAAAATGGGAGAAAGCTCCTCAGCAGTCAGCGGCTGACCCGTACCGGGATTAAGCAGCGGAGCCGGTTTATTCTTCATGTCAGCCCTTAAGTTATACCATGCCTTGGGCATCTCATCTTCGTTCAGATAGATCTTATAGGGAATCTTGTTATCGCTCATTACTTTCCTCCTTCTTTTAACAGTATCCTGTCAGTGTCGAGCTTTTTGCCGGAAGCCTCCGAGAACATGTTCAGCAGGTCCTCAACCTGTAATCTGTCCCGTTCTTCTCCGGATACATCAACTACTATATTTCCGTCACTCATCATGAGTGTTCTGTTTCCCGTAGAAAGTGCCGATTCCATGTTATGCGTGATCATCAGGCATGTCAGATGCTCCTGCCGAACGACTTCCCTCGTGATCTTCAGGACCTTATCCGCCGCGGCGGGATCCAGTGCAGCAGTATGTTCGTCCAGAAGCAGTACGCTGGGAGGATTGATCGTAGCCATGAGCAGTGTCACAGCCTGTCTCTGTCCGCCAGAGAGCAGCCCCATGGGCTGTTTCATTCGATCCTCAAGCCCCATATCGAGTCTGGACAGGATCTCTCTGAACTCTTCTCTCTGCTTACGGTCTATATGTGAGAGCCATCCGCCCTTGCCTGCGGCAAGTGTCAGATTCTCCTCTATCGTCATGCCCGCAGCGGTACCTCTCATGGGATCCTGGAACAGTCTGCCGATCCTGTGTGCCCTGATATGCTCGGGCATGAGCGTGATATCGGTATCATCGAGTATGATCTGTCCGCTGTCAGTGATGAAGCTGCCTGCTATCGCGTTGAAAAGAGTGGATTTACCTGCTCCATTTGCTCCGATTATGGTGATGAAGTCTCCGTCGTTCACGTTCAGGTTAAGATCTGTCAGTGCCTGCTTCGCGTTGACGGTACCGGGATTAAATGTCTTGGATACGTGTGATAATCTAAGCATCTGCGCGTCCCTCCCCGTCTATGCCCTGTTTCTTCAGAGCCAGACTCCTCTTGATGAGAGGCAGCCTCTTCTTGAAGTAAGGTCCGCTGATAGCCACTATGACTATGATCGATGATACGAGCTTGAGCATATATGCCGGCATATGGAATCTGAGAGCGATCGTATAGACCAGTCTGAAGATGAAAGCACCTATCACGGCTCCTACTGCTCTCAGTGTGATGCCGCCTTTGCTCATGACCGCCTCACCTATCAGCAGAGATGCCAGAGCTATCGTGACCATACCGCTGCCGATATCGATATTCACGGATTTCTGTGACTGGGCAAGCAGACATCCGCCCAGCGCCGTGAATGAATTGGATATGCACAGTCCCACTATAGTGGTAAATGCGGGATTGATGGATGACGACTTGACCATATCGGGGTTATTGCCGGTAGCTCTGATAGCCAGTCCGAGTCGCGTACGCAGGAAAAACGAAAGAAAAACAACCACGAGCGTAACGGCGATCAATGCGATGATCAGTCTGTATGCATCGGAAATGATCGTTCCGTCCAAAACATCCTTCAGTTTGGTAAACACAGTCTCGGTCTTGTTCATGTTAAGGAGCGATGCATTTCCCATGATCGCTATGTTAAGCGAATACCAGCCCGTATTGACTATGATGCCGGCCAGCAGGCTCTCCACTCCCATCTTGGTCTGAAGTATGGCAACTATGAAACCGGACAGGATTCCAACTCCCATGGCGGCTATGATGGACAGAAAAGGATGACCGGATATGGCAACCACAGCTCCGACACATGCTCCCATGGTGAAGCATCCGTCAGTAGACAGGTCGCAGACGTTCAGCATGCTGTAACTCAAGTACAGTGCAAGTACCGTAAGCGCACTGAATAATCCCAGTTCAAGCGCCGTCTGTAACAATGGTCCCATATCCGCTAAATTCATATAAATCTCCTTCCGGCCGATCAGCCGTTCAATTCAGTTAAAACTCAGAAGTTCTCTGCTGTCTGGATGCTCTCAACCTTGGTGCAGTAAGGAGCAAAAGTATTGGAAAGCTCATCAAAGCTTAAGCCCAGCTTGTCGCATATATCGGTATTGATGGTAGCTGTACCGTTATCAAAAGTCTTAACAGCCGTAGTTGCGGGATCAGCTCCGTCTACAAGGATCTGAGCAACCATGTCGGCAGTCTCCACACCGAGGTTCGCATAGTCTACACCGTATCCGAGGAATGCGCCGTTCAGAGCGAATGAATCGGCACCGGCATAGTGAAGTATGCCTGCATCTGCCATCTTCTCATATATCGAAAGTTCAGCTGTCATGATGGTGTTGTCAGAAGGAGTAAAGACAGCCTCAACTCCGTCAGCTATAAATGCGTCTACAGCCAGTGAAACCTCGTCAACGTTGGTTCCGGTGTGCTCTACACACTCGATGCCCTTGCTGTCAAGAAATGCCTTTGCTTCAGCTATGGCGGCGGTAGAAGCATCCTGTCCTACATCATAAAGCAGACCTACCTTCGCAATATCGGGGTTCTGAGCCAGGATGAGGTTCATGATAGCGTTGGTATCCAGATAATCGGATGTACCGGTGATGTTTGCTCCGGGTGCGCTGTTCGAATCAACCACGCCTGCACCCTCGGGATCTGATACAGCTGCGAATACTACGGGGATCCTGTTATCCTCGGTGGCTGCCTGCATGCTCATTGCTACGGGAGTAGCGATACCGACCATCAGGTCTACATCATCTGCGATAAAGTTTGCTATGATCTGTGAAAGAACATTCGCATCAGCGTTGCAGTTATCATACTCGATCTCGAACTTAACGTTCTTCTCAGTGCCGATCTCACCCAGACGGTTCTGGATATTCTCAACGATCTGATTAAGAGATGCATCATCTACGTAATTGCAGATGCCTACCTTATACACAGTGCCGGCATCGCTCTCAGCTGTTGCAGTGTCGCCTGTGCTCTCAGTTTCGGCCGCGGCTGAGTCATTATCAGCTGCAGGTGTCTCTGTTGCAGCGCCTCCGCATGCACACAGTGATGCGCTTACTGCCAGTGCCATCATCATAGCTACGATTCTTTTTTTCATGTTTCCTCCTTCGCAGGCTAATGCCCGCTTCACCTTTCGTGGGACCCGGTTTCAGACAAACAAAAAACCTGTCCCTACAGTAGTTACTGCTGGGACAGGTACTATAACCTGCGGTGCCACCCGGCTTGGTGATCTGATCACCCTCTCATGCATACTGTCATATGCGGGACTTTGTTCACGAAGATCCTCACTCCGTCTCCCATACTCCGGTTACCCGTTTCTGTTCACCCTCTGAGGTCCATTCATCCTTACGCTCCATACCACGCTTCCACCGTCCGCGGTTCGCTCCCATAGAGTTGTGCAAGAACTACTCACTCCTCATCATCGGTTTAAATCAAAGTAACATAAACATAATAGTCTGTCAAGAACAATCTGACGCGAAATATTATGTGAAATACTATGCAGCATCATCAAGAGCCTCGGTCATGCTCTCATATCCGTATCCGTATGTCACTCCTTTGGAGTTGACCATAGGTGCAAGCTTCTCAAACACCTCTTTGGGACCGGAACCGAATGACAGGACAACCGCGCTGTTGATGATCCTGCCGGTCGAAAGCTCTCTCATGATATTTCTGGAGGCGCTTGCCTCAACATCGGCTTCCACAAATTTAGCACGTACGTTGTATCCGGCCGCTTCAAAAGGCTTGATGTAGTTATTCATCAGATCATCGAAATCCCCGGCAACTATGGGAAGAATAACATTGGTTCCCTTCATGCTGCCCTCGGTAAACTCCTTCATTGCTTCGTCCATTATATTGAAGCTTTCAAAATGAACCGCATCCGCTGCCGCTCCTGAACTTGCCTGGAATTCGGGTATCAATTCCTTAACCTCGTCACAGTCAAGAATAAATGCATGCATAGCTTCACTGTCAGGGTCTGTTACTCTTGAGGACTTGCCCGATGCGGGAAGTCCCAGTACCAGCTCCAGCTCGTATCCTTTGTCAAGCGGCCCGTCATACGCATAACTCCGACGACCGGACGAATAATCAAACGAGCGTGTCCTTGCCGATCCGGCCGATAAGAATTTAGCTTTAATGGCATCACGCAATGCTTTCCTCTCGGGAGTGTCGATGTCCGCAGTATTGCCGTACACACCCTTGTAGTAAGCTGAAATAGAATCTATCTGTGCGTTGATCCTGCTGTTTTTGATAGTCTCAATATCATCATACTGGCCTGCTACGTACCGGGCATAGGTACTTCCGGCCTCAGCACTGTGAATAAGCAGATTCGATGAAGATACCTCCCATGTGACAGGTTCCACTCCCTCCGGAAGTGTTACTCCGGCTGCCTCAGCGCTCTTTGCAACTGCCCTGATATGCGCATTAAAGGCATATTCAAATCCGATATAACCGTTCTCATCTGCAAGAGCGGCATCGGCACTTGTCAGTAAGAGATCTCTGCTCTGACCGTCTTTATCATAATGGATACACAGTACCGTATACTCCTTCTGTCTAAGCAGTTCAACCGCCCTTCCTCCGATACTCACATAAGGCTTTGCATGTACTTCGATCTTACCTACTTCATGATCTCCTATGCGGCTCATTGCATCCGACAGTTCATCGATGAACTGTGCATATGTCTTTTCCCGTGCTTCGACCGTGGCATTCGCGGCTGCCGCTTCTGCCTGGATGGTTAAAGTGGAAAATGCACTGCAAAGGATCAAAACAGCAGTCATAATCATTACGATAAAGTTCTTACTTCTCATGTCTTTCATTTTCATCCACGTCCTTCCGATCAAGTAACAGTGTTGAATTCTACAACTTTAATGCCTATGTTTTCAAGAATTCGCACTCCCATATTATACATCATCCTGACAGCTTCGTCTTTAGGTAATCTGTAATTATCGAACATCATCATGACTGCCAATCCATGTGTATATATGACCACATCCCTGACCGCAGCTCCGAGTACCTCGGGAGAAACATCATATTGAGCGGTAAGTAACTCAAACGCTTCTTTATTGAACTGAAGATCAAAAATAGTTCCGCCATCATAAAACTGCTCACCGACAGTCTCCAAAGGATCATCCACATTGACGAATCTGAAGACATTCGGGTGATCGCAGGCACCGGACAGATAATGCTTACCGGAAATGAAGAAAGCCTCTACAGCTTCCTTTCCCTGCATTTCTTCCCCCAGACTGCCGTACAGCTTCATCACGGCATATTCATACAGTTCCTTTTTGAGCTCCGTCATGCTCCCGAACTGCCAGGATACAGGCTGCGTGGAACATTCAAGCTTCGACGCTATCGACTTGATCGCCACAGCACCTATGCCCGATTCATCCAGCAGTTCATATGCCGCTTCCAGTATCATTTCTCTGGTTATCTTTGTTTTACGTCCCATAATCCGTAGTCTTATTGATAAGGTCTGTAGTCCAGCGGCTTCGTACATCCCCAGCCAACGGCGATCTTCTTAAACATAACCCTACCCACAGTCCTGAACACAACCTTAAGTATCAGCCTCAGATGAGCCGGCATTACCTCAAAACCGGTAAACGCCCTGCACTTATCCGTATCAAATCCGGCGTTTGCAGCATATTCGCGTCCCATTTCCGTATACGGACCGGTAACTCTGTCCTGCTGCGCACCCTCAAAAAATCTTATACTGAAGTTATCGCCTTTGACAAGGGTTCCGGCATATTCACACCCAAGATACCCCGTAAGTTTCTCCAGATAGGCCTCTCCGCACCTGAGCTGTACTCCCTCTGCGAATCCGCTCTGGAGTATATAAGCTATCCTGGTACCGTCATTCTTGGGTGACAGCGTCTCGAGAAACTCCATCAGCAATCCCGGAATGCACTCCACATACAGAGGAAGTGCGATCAGGATATTGCTGTTAGCATAATATGCCTTACGGATGTCATCCCACTGCTTCCTGTCAGAGACCTCATACTGCTCGAATGTGGTCCCGTTCTCGCACATTCCTTCCGTGAACTTGGCCAATATCTTATCAGTATTACTGAACTGCTTAACTCTGGGACTTCCGTTTATGATCAGCACATGCATGATACCGCCTCCTTTACCTCGTCAAAGCTGAATACACCAAGTGACTTGCTGTCGAAATTAAGCGTTGCCCTTATGTTCCATCTCTCAAGGTACTCTTTGTCAGGCTCACCGCGATAGATTATCCCGATATCCGTCTTTCTGTCATAGCGCAGAACATGCCGCATCTGATCTCCCTTGAACTTCAGATACATAGTGGCAATCGGCAGTATCCTGTCATAGATATTCTTGCCCTTATGATCAAGGAATCCGAGTGCGGTATCCGAGATGACCCAGAGCTGGTCCGCATGTATGACCTTCTTCAGAATGATCTCGTAGTCGTCTTTGATCGAACACTCTCCGGGGGTCTTCATCCAGCAAAAATTGCATCCGATACAATGACTGATTTTAAGAGAAGCTGCTTCGACCACATCCGGTTCAAGGCCTTTGGCTGCCGCCTGCTCTTTGATCCTGTCGGTTATGGATGTGTCCGAAGTTGTATTTACTATCAGAACCATAATCTTCCTCCGTTGAAAACATAAATCAGTGCAAAAATATAAACGTGTTTATATAAACACGTTTATATTAAATCATTTATATTTTCTTGTCAACTGTTTAAGCTGCATCATCCATTGCTTCAACCTGATCTTCTGTTTCCGGAGGAATATACTGTGTATCGGATCTGGTTATTGATTCCGGATATATCTCGGCAAAGTCATTCTTCATTGATATCGGTACGTAGCCCTGCTCCTCATATTGCGTGGATTTTTCTTCCCAGTTTTGTTTTCCCCATTCTCTTATATCATCATCCGCAACTACCATATAAGCTGCCGATGGATACGGATTTCTGCTATCAAGCGCATAGTTCATCATGCTGGTATCGCTGCCGCTGTTTCCAAAAGCAAGCACCGGATACTGACCGATCTCACGTTCTATCCAGATAGTCTTGTTGGCATTCAGATTCTTCTGGATAAATCCCCCGGTAAATACAAGTTCATCCCCATCCGCATACTTAAAGTCCATGTTGGAAGATACGTCCTCATTTCCCTTGACCTTTACCTCAAACTCGGTTCCGATCACATGCGCAGGAGAGACATACCCGCTGATCGGTGAATTGGCCACAATAGCTCGCGTGGTGGTTCGTTCCGTTCCGCTGATCACATAGATGGTGAAGCCGTTTTCGAAGAGATACCTGACCACCTCCACCATCGGGAGATAGAAGCCGTCTATATAACGCATATTGTTAAAACTGTCCGTTTTCTTCCGGCCGAATTCGACTGCATAATCATACAGTTCCTTTACAGTCATTCCTTCGTAGGCCTTGGCAAAGTTTCTGGCTAGTTCTTCTCCTGCCGTATATCCGGGCTCTATCTCTCGTGCCGTCTCCTTAAGCTCATCCGATACCCTCTCCGGATGATCATGTAAGCAAAACTCTATAAACATCATGGTATCATAGTAGGTAAAATAGGTTTCACAGGTAAGTGTCCCGTCCATATCAAATACGGCGATCCTGTCTTCCGGCGGTATATAGTTTTCGGATTTTTCATCCGTAACCATGCTGACATATTCTATGATCGATTTCATCGCGGCAGATTCCGGATTCCAGTATTTAAGGGATGAAGTCGCTGCATTCTTCCCCATGCCGGTACACACGAAAAGTAATATGCCGGCTATAACTAATATGATCGCAACAACTGTGATTGCAACAACTGCCTTCTTTTTCATAAATAAAACCCTTTCGATTTCGTAGGCGGAAACCCACTGCCCTTGGGCG
>CAMONC010000082.1 GCA_946620235.1 uncultured Lachnospiraceae bacterium
GAAACAATATATAAGGAGAGAATGCATGAGATTTACAAATGACAATAATGCGCTGGTAGCACAGAACAACGGAGAAACTCTCAGAATAGAAGCCTGGGGGCCGGATTCGCTCAGGATCAGATCCACCATGTTCTCCGAATTCAAGAACCTTGAGTGGGCTCTTACCGAGAAACCCGCCGCATCGGTTCCGAGTGTCGAGATAGCGGAGGAGGATCACTGGGTAGGAGACGGTACCATAGATAAGAAACCGATCGCAACTATCACGAACGGCCGAATCAAAGCTGTGGTAAATTTCGCCGGAGTTATCACTTTCTACAGAGACGGTGTGCAGATCCTCAGAGAATATTTCAGGGCTTATGACGGAACGCTGTCCAGGTCCAGCCGCTGCCTGAAGGTGGTTAACCGTGAGTGGAAAGGACTGATCGGAGGCAGGAACTTCAAGCTTAATATGAAGTTTGAGGCCAATGCCGGTGAGAAGATATACGGCATGGGTCAGTATCAGGACGGACAGCTCGAGCTTAAGGGCTGTGTACTGGAGCTGGCACAGCGTAATTCCCAGATATCCGTTCCATTCATGCTTTCGAATATGAACTACGGTCTGCTGTGGAATAATCCGGCTGTCGGACGTGTGACTTTCGGTAAGAATTATACGGAGTGGGTTGCTGAATCCACCACACAGATGGATTACTGGATCACCGCAGGGGAGAATCCGAAGGAGATCCTCAAGTCATACACAGCGGTGACCGGTCATGCTCCCGCTTTCCCCGAGGATCTGATGGGACTGTGGCAGTGTAAGCTCAGATACCGTACACAGGATGAGGTTCTCGAGATCGCTCATGCATATCAGAAAGAGGGCATCAAGATCGATCAGATCGTCATCGATTTCTTCCACTGGACAGTACAGGGTGACTGGAAATTCGATACGAAGTACTGGCCCGATCCCAAGGCTATGGTGGATGAGCTTCATTCCATGGGTATCAAGGTCATTGTATCCGTATGGCCGTCCGTTGACCGCAAGAGTGAGAATTTCGGTCCCATGATGGAGAGGGGACTGCTGATCAGAACCGAGCGCGGTGCCGCTCAGACCTATGATTATCAGGGCGACTGCGTGGAGATAGATCCTTTCAATCCCGAGACACGCAAGTATGTATGGGAAGTATGCAAGAAGAATTATTACGATTACGGAATAGACGCGTTCTGGCTTGATAATTCCGAGCCGGACTATGGTGTATATGACTTTGAGAACTACAGATATCTGGATATGTCGGCACTGGAGTGCTCGAACATGTATCCCCAGATGTATTCACGCGTGTTCTACGATCCCATGAGTAAGATCGGAGACGGTACGGTCGTGAATCTGTTAAGATGTGCATGGGCCGGCTCTCAGAAATACGGCAATGTTGTCTGGTCAGGTGACGTTCCGTCCACATTTGAGGCATTTGCGGATCAGCTTAAGTGCGGTCTGAACATGGGTATAGCCGGTATTCCCTGGTGGACTACCGATATCGGCGGCTTCATGACTGATGATGTAGCCGATCCGAAGTTCAGACAGCTCCTGATCAGATGGTATCAGTTTGCCGTATACTCCGCAGTATTGCGTATGCACGGAGACAGAGGCCCTTATAATATCCCTCCGCTGGATGACAGGGACTGGGGCGGCGGATATCTGCATACCGGCCAGCCGAATGAGCTTTGGAGCTACGGCGAAGACAATTACAGGATCATGAAGAAGTACTATGACATCCGTATAGAGATGCATGATTATATCAAGAAGCTGTATGATGAAGCCTCCGAGAACGGATCTCCGCTGATCAGAACCATGTTCTATGAGTTCCCTGATGACGAGAAGTGCTGGGACCTGGACGATCAGTATATGTTCGGAGATAAGTATCTGGTTGCACCGATCCTTAAACTGGATCAATACGGCAGAGATGTATACCTGCCTGCCGGAACATGGAAGCTTACTTCCGACGGCAGCATGATAGAGGGCGGAAGAGTTGTTTCGGTTGATGCACCTATAGACTATATGCCTGTATTTGAAAGAATCTGACCTGTATTAAAAGATGGACGCAAGAGACAGAAAAAGGCAGAGACGGGCCAGGAGGCGCAGGGCCGAGGTAATAGCATATACAGTTGAGATCATAGCAGCCGTATGTATGATGGCGGTTTTGATAGGATTTCTGATATGGCACAATTCATTCACGGAGATCCTGCTGTCGGATTATGTGACGCTTTCGCTGGAAGGATATGATCACTACGGGACGGCGACTCCCGTCGTTCAGGGGGATCAGGAATATGCGGAATTCTGGTCTACAGTGACCGCTTCGGTCAGCCAGGGGATAGATCTGAGCAATGGTGATGAGGTTACAGTTTCCTATAAATATGACGATGAAGTTGCCAGAAACTGCAAGCTGAGGGTAGATGCATCCGAAGCGAAAGTGGTGATAGATGGACTCACTGAGTCAACGGTCATAGATGATGAGATGATCTTTTCCGGACTGGATGTTTCCGAGAGCGGGCTTAGTCCCAAGGTCATGCTTACGGTCGAGAACACTTCCGAGGACAGCCTCATATCACAGGTGACTTATCAGATAGAAGGAGAGCGGAAGTTTTTTGCGGACGGGGATGTGGTATCGATCAAAGCCGAACTTCCCGAAGGTGCTCTGGACTCGCATCAGTATGTATCGGATAAGGAACCGGGTGAGGAGTATATATACGAGTATCCGGTTGTATCGGAAGACAGCTATATCATGAATGCCGCAGATATCAGTGCGGAGCTTCTAAAAGATATGGAGCAGATCGGAGCGGATCTGATATATGCCGCCGATGCCAATGAGTACGGACTGCGCATTTTCCAGCAGGAAGCACATATTCAGCCTGTATTTAAGGGCAATAAAACCACATTCAAGTGGGTCAATCCCTACATGATATCGGCTTATTTCCACAGTGTGACGCCCGAGGGGCTCGAACAGATCGAGAACCATGCCAATGATGTCCAGATCGTGTACGGAGTGACCATCACACAGGACGACGGCAAGAACTGTCTGGCAGAGATAGTGGTTCAGTTTACCAATATCGTCCGACATGCGGACGGCACCGTGGAGCTGACTCCCGAAATGGGCAGGATCGTATCCGCCACATACAGAGACAAGAATGTCAAGAAACTGGTATCCGTTGATTCCAACGAGAATTACGACACCGTGAAGCTTACGAGCTAGGAGGCACTATGACCATACTGGATAATCCTTCGCTTAGAGAGAAACTTATGGAGCAGTTCCATATAAAGGATTGCTTTGAGAGTCTGACCGGACTGAATTTCGATCTGGTAAATTTCGGTGCGGATGAGTTTATGATCAAAGAAGGAGAAGTACCTGATTGCATATACTTCCTGCTGGTAGGCAGGGTAAAGTATTACGCATGCTCGGTTAAGAGGGATTTCGGTATAGTATTCATGAATAAGGGATTGATAGGAGATTCCGAGTTTGTGACAGGCAGAGCGGCCACGAGATCCGCACAGGTGGTGGGAGATGCACTTTGCATGAGGCTTTCTACGCGCACATCGCGTCACAGACTGATGAGCGATCGCACGTTCCTCAGATATCTGACTCAGCAGTTGGCCGAGAAGCTCACTCTGACGGAGACCACTCCCGCAGATGCGGGATCACAGATGTCTACCGAAGAGAGACTGTACGATTATCTGAAAATGTCCGCAGAAGACGGACGTATCACTGAGAGCCTGGGTACAATAAGCCAGCTGATGGGTGTCAGCTACCGTCACCTGATACGTATGATGAATGCACTGTGTGATGAGGGCAAGATCCGTCACGGCAAACGAAAAGGTGCATATTTCCTGGCGTGATCGGAGTCATCCCGCGCTCCGGCAGATCATGCATGATCATTCCAGGTTGTCTGTGAATTCTTTATATTCCGTGAGATCGGACGGAGGTATGAGAGTGCCGTCTATGATCTGCTCACGGAGTTCCATTGCTTCATTATATATATCTTCGGAATAGAGCGTATGCTGTCCGCTTATTCCGACCGAATTCTCCGCAAGCCCCAGATTGATAGTCTGTCCGCCGATATCCTTGCCCGACAGATAGTCACCCGATATCGTGAAAATGGCCACACTGACATACTTCAGGGCACTGGTCAGCATATTTTCGGGAGCCAGATAAGACTGATCCTTATCGGCACCAATGACATATAGGCCGCGTTCGCGGGCTACCTCGATGACTCCGAGGCCGGTCTCACCCGCAGCGTGGAATATTATATCACATCCCTGATCATACAGCTTCGATGCCGCTTCACGACCTTTGGATTTATCGGAAAAGGTACCGGTATATTCTGCATACACATCCACATTCCTGCCTGTCTTAAGCTGTGAATAAGCTACACCGCCCATATATCCGCTTTGGAAGGCTTCGATCACCTCATTGGATTCTCCGCCTACGAATCCTACCTTGCCGGTCCCGGTCACGCATCCGGCGATGTATCCGACCAGAAAAGAAGGTTCCTGATCCCTGAATACCACATATGTCATATTCTCCGGGGTGTCCTCCAGAGCATTATCAATGATAGCAAATGAAATATCGGGATGGGCAAGTGCTGCGGCGTGCATTGCTTCGGCACTGCTGTATCCGACACTCCAGCACAGATCCGGGTCTTTTGCGATAGCGCCTTCCAGATTGACCGTAAAATCCGTGCCCGGCTGGGTCTCGATATATATCTCATCGCATCCGTAGCTGCCAACTACACGCTCCAAACCTTCCCAGGCACTCTGATTAAAAGACTCATCGTTCATGCCGCCTGAACTGGTGACCAGGCCGACGGTAGGTTTGGTCTTGAACATGCTTAAAGGACTGGTGTCCAGTATGGGCTTATGTGATGTCTCGGCTTCGGCGGAGGGCTCAGCGGATGCGACTGCTGTGGAATCCGTTTCGCCGGATGGTGCGTCCGTATCATCGACCGCTTCGGTCGAAATATCTGTCTCCGTATCGGCCGGTGTTTCCGTCTGTCCGCATGCAGCCAGACTTGATGCACATAAGCTTCCGACTATTAACAGTGCTGCGATCTTTTTCTTCATATTTAATAATCTCCCTTCCATCTGCCGCATGCTCCGCAGGGGAGTATCAGGCCGGAGTTTGATATGGGAAGTCCGATCTCATCGGCATGAGAAGCTCCGCCGTGCTTTGGGGTGATGACCAGATCGGTCATTGTCTTCAGGACTCCCGGCTGCAATCCCGTGGTATAGGAATTGATCAGGAAAAACAGAGGATCATCCGACAGCAGTTCACTGCATTTACGGATCAGGTCGAATACGGCATCTTCGATCTTCCAGGTCTCCCCTTTGGGTCCTCTTCCGTAAGAGGGAGGATCCATAATGATGGCATCATACTTGTTTCCGCGGCGTATCTCACGCTCCACGAACTTGACACAGTCATCCACGAGCCAGCGTACCGGCCTGTCGACCACACCGGTCGATGCGGCGTTTTCTTTTGCCCAGGTGACCATGCCTTTGGATGCATCGACATGTGTGACCGCAGCACCCGTGCAGAGAGCGGATATTGTGGCCCCTCCGGTATACGCGAAGAGATTCAGCACCCTGACACCTTCATTTGCTGTCCGGCTGTCGGAGAACGGATGCTTTGCCAGCCTTGTACGGATCAGATCGGATGCCCAGTCCCAGTTTGCCGCCTGCTCCGGGAATATCCCGGTGTGTTTGAAGGCAAACGGTTTGAGATTGAATATCATTTCCTTATATTTAATGGTCCACTCCTCGGGCAGGTCGAAGAACTCCCATTCACCTCCGCCTTTGGATGAGCGGTGGTAGTGAGCGTTCGGATGTCTCCAGCCCGGGTGGCTTTTATCCGTATGCCATATGACCTGCGGGTCGGGTCTTATTAACAGGTATTTTCCCCATCGTTCGAGCTTTTCGCCGTCGGATGCGTCCAGTACTTCGTAATCTTTCCAGTCGGATGCGATTATCATTGACTCTTTTTCTTCCTATATATATAGTGTAGTAGTGCGTCAAAACCTACCATATATATAAATGTCCGGCGCGTCAAGAAAAAAACGTAAAAAAGATGAAAAAAACGCTTGCATTTGCTTTTTTCATCATATATACTAGTTCGTGCTGTGACATTGATAGCGATGAAGCGTGAGGTTGCTGCCTTCGTGGCAGGTTTTCCGTGGAGCGAATGTCAAGTTAGGAAACTGACGACAAGTCACTGTACCTGAGATAGTCCGGCCAGACCGGAAACGACGTGTGGGTTTATTTTTTTTGATAAAGATTATGACACACACGGGAGAGTGTACAGTCACCGCTTGTTGTACGGAGCGATACATGATCGCTCAAAAGTGCGAAAAGGAGGCGACTTTTTTTATGGCAAGTCAGGTAATGAGAATCACACTCAAGGCTTATGATCATGAGCTGGTGGATGCTTCCGCCAAGAAGATCATCGAGACCGTCACCAAGAATGGATCAACAGTAAGCGGCCCTGTTCCGCTTCCTACTAAAAAGGAAGTTGTTACCATTCTGCGTGCGACCCACAAGTACAAGGATTCAAGAGAGCAGTTCGAGCAGAGAACTCATAAGAGACTCATCGACATCATGACTCCCACCCAGAAGACTGTGGATGCGCTCCAGAGGCTTGAGATGCCTGCCGGTGTCTACATCGACATCAAAATGAAGTAAAGTAAGTATCAATGTAAACCACTCCTGCTAGAATGCATGAGAATTCATGCCGCTGTAGGACAAAAGGAGGAAAAATGAAGAAAGCGATTTTAGCGACGAAAGTCGGTATGACACAGATCTTCAACGAGGACGGAACTCTGATCCCCGTAACCGTATTACAGGCCGGTCCCTGTGCAGTAACACAGATCAAGACCGTAGAGAACGACGGTTACAGCGCAGTTCAGGTAGGCTTCGTAGACAAGAAAGAGAAGATCGTTAACAAGGATGCAAGCGGAAGCAAGTCCGTAGCACACAGACACGGTGTTAACAAGGCTGAGAAAGGTCATTTCGATAAGGCCGGCGTATCGGGTAAGAGATATGTCAGAGAGTTCAAGTTTGAGAACGCCGATGAGTACGAAGTAGGCAAGGAGATCAAAGCCGATATCTTTGAGGTGGGCGATCATGTAGATGCATCCGCCATCAGCAAGGGTAAAGGATTCCAGGGTGCCATCAAGAGACTCGGCCAGCACAGAGGTCCCATGAAGCACGGTTCCAAATTCCACCGTCATCAGGGTTCCAACGGTGCCTGCTCTTCACCCAGCCGCGTATTCAAGGGCAAGGGTATGCCCGGTCACATGGGATGCAAGAAAGTAACGGTTCAGAATCTGACGGTTGTCAGAGTAGATGCCGATAAGAATCTGCTGCTTGTCAAGGGTGCCGTTCCCGGACCCAAGAAGGCGCTGGTTACTATCAAAGAAACAACCAGAGCAGGCATATAAGGTGAAAGGAGGACGAAGCAGTGGCAAGCGTAACTGTTTATGATATGAAAGGCAAGAAAGTCGGCTCCATCGAGTTAGACGATGCCGTATTCGGTGTAGAGATCAACGAGCATCTCGTACACATGGCTGTAGTTCAGCAGCAGGCTAATAACCGTCAGGGCACGCAGAAGGCCAAGACCCGTTCGGAAGTGAGCGGCGGCGGACGTAAGCCTTGGAGACAGAAGGGTACCGGTCATGCAAGACAGGGTTCCATCAGAGCTCCCCAGTGGACAGGCGGCGGCGTAGTATTCGCTCCCGTTCCCAGAGATTACTCTTTCAAGATGAACAAGAAAGAGAAGAGAGCAGCTTTAAAGAGCGCACTCTCGGATAAGGTGGCAAGTGAGAAGCTTATCGTGCTCGACAAGTTCGAGCTTGACGAGTTCAAGACCAAGAAGGTAGCCGAGGTTCTGGCTAATCTCAAGGTAGAGGGCAAGGCACTCATAGTTCTGCCCGATGTCGATGAGAAGGTCGTAAAGAGCGCAGGCAATATTCCTTCCGTACAGACCGCTCAGGTAGGTACGCTGAATGTATACGATGTAGTTAACAACGGCACAGTGGTAGTTACCAAGGATGCTGTTGAGAAGATTCAGGAGGTGTATGCATAATGGCAGCGATCCAGTATTATGACGTGATCCTTAAACCCGTGGTCACTGAGAAGAGCATGAATGCTATGGCCGAGAAGAAGTACACTTTTCTGGTACATCCCGAGGCTAACAAGAGCCAGATCAAAGAAGCCGTTGAGAAGATGT
Organism: uncultured Lachnospiraceae bacterium; assembly: GCA_946620235.1. GTDB lineage: Bacteria > Bacillota > Clostridia > Lachnospirales > Lachnospiraceae > XBB2008. The sequence continues at coordinate 8,241 of CAMONC010000082.1, forward strand.
TCGACGGAGCCAAGGTAAAAGCAGTCAACACCATGAAGCAGGATGGCAAGACCAAGAGAAGAGGCATGGTGTACGGTAAAACAGCTAAGACCAAGAAGGCTATCGTAACACTTACTGAGGACAGCAAGGACATCGAGATCTTTGCAGGGCTTTAATCAGATCAATTGTTCAGTAAGAACAGTTTAGGAGGAAGAAATGGGAATTAAGACATATAATCCGTATACACCTTCCAGAAGGAATATGACCGGATCCGATTTCGCGGAGATCACCAAGACTACTCCCGAGAAGGCCCTGACATATTCTCTCAAGAAGACTGCCGGCCGTAACAACCAGGGTAAGATAACCGTCAGACATCACGGCGGCGGAAGCAGAAGGCTGTATCGTAAGATCGATTTCAAGAGAAATAAGGATGGGATCCCCGCAAAGGTAATCGGTATCGAGTATGATCCCAACAGAACTGCCAATATAGCACTGATCTGCTATGAGGATGGCGAGAAAGCATATATCCTGGCACCTGAAGGACTCAAGGATGGCATGAAGATCATGAACGGCCCTACAGCCGAAGTTCGTATCGGTAACTGCCTTCCTCTGGAGAACATCCCCGTAGGTACCATGGTACACAATATCGAGCTTCTGCCCGGCAAGGGTGGCCAGATGGTCAGAGCAGCCGGCAACGGTGCTCAGGTAATGGCTAAGGAAGGCAAGTACGCAACGCTGCGTCTGCCCTCAGGCGAGATGAGGATGGTTCCCTCCGGATGTCGTGCGACTGTCGGAATTATCGGAAACGGTGATCACAACCTGATCAACCTCGGTAAGGCAGGTCGTAAGCGCCACATGGGCGTCCGTCCTACGGTCCGCGGTTCGGTCATGAACCCCAACGATCACCCGCACGGTGGTGGTGAGGGACGTGCTCCTATCGGTCGTCCGGGCCCCAGCACTCCTTGGGGTAAGCCTGCAATGGGACTTAAGACCCGTAAGAAGAAAAAGGCTTCCAACAAGATGATAGTAAGACGACGCGACGGTAAGGCGATCAAGTAAGGAGGAAGAAATTCATGTCTAGATCACTTAAAAAAGGACCTTTCGCAGACGAGAGCCTGCTTAAGAAAGTAGACGCGCTCAATGCTTCCGGCGACAAGTCAGTTATCAAGACCTGGTCACGCCGCTCCACGATCTTCCCTTCCTTCGTGGGACATACAATAGCAGTTCACGATGGCAGGAAGCATGTGCCGGTATATATCACAGAGGATATGGTAGGTCACAAGCTCGGCGAGTTCGTAGCAACCAGAACCTACAGAGGTCATGACAAGGACGAGCGCAAGTCCAAGGTTAAATAAGCTTGGTAATTGAAAGGAGGCAGAATCTATGGCTAAAGGACATAGATCTCAGATAAAGAGAGAAAGAAACGAACAGAAAGATACAAGGCCCTCCGCTAAGCTTAGCTTTGCGAGAGTATCAGTAACAAAGGCCTGCTTTGTACTTGATGCCATCCGCGGCAAAGATGTTGAGACCGCGCTCGGTATATTGGAGTACAACCCCAGATATGCATCATCGCTTATCAAGAAGCTGCTTGAATCTGCTATAGCAAATGCAGAGAACAACAACGGAATGAGCCGTGATAATCTCTATATCGCAGAATGTTATGCGAACAAGGGACCGACCATGAAGAGGATCCAGCCCAGAGCACAGGGCAGAGCTTACAGGATCGAGAAGCGTACCAGTCACATCACACTGATTCTCGACGAGAGATGATCGGTTACCGATACGAAAGGAGAAATTAATGGGACAGAAAGTTAATCCTCACGGTTTAAGAGTGGGTGTTATTAAGGATTGGGATTCCAGATGGTACGCAGATGATAAGGATTTCGCAGACTATCTGGTTGAAGATTACAAGATCAGAGAATATCTGAAGAAGAAGCTTTTCAGTGCAGGTGTTTCCAAGATCGAGATCGAGAGAGCATCTGACAGAGTAAAGGTCATCATCTATACCGCTAAGCCCGGTGTTGTTATCGGTAAGGGCGGTACAGAGATCGAAGTCACCAAGCAGGAGCTTGCAAAGCTCACCGACAAGAAGCTTTCGGTTGACATCAAAGAGATTAAGAGACCTGATAAGGATGCACAGCTTGTAGCAGAGAATATCGCCAGCCAGCTGGAGAACCGTGTATCCTTCAGACGTGCCATGAAGTCCTGCATGGGCAGAACCATGAAGGCAGGCGCTCTGGGAATCAAGACTGCAGTTGCAGGCCGTCTGGGCGGTGCCGATATGGCACGTACCGAGTTCTACTCAGAGGGTACCATCCCGCTTCAGACACTTCGTGCAGACATTGACTACGGCTTCGCTGAGGCCGATACGACTTACGGTAAAGTCGGAGTTAAGGTATGGATCTACAAGGGTGAGATCCTTCCTACCAAATCCAACGAGGAAGGGAGCGATAAATAATGTTAATGCCTAAGAGAGTAAAACGTCGTAAGCAGTTCCGCGGAAGTATGGCCGGTAAGGCTACCCGTGGTAATACGATCACATATGGTGAATACGGTATCGTCGCTACCGAGCCCTGCTGGATCAAGTCCAATCAGATAGAGGCAGCCCGTATCGCCATCAACCGTTACATCAAGCGTGGTGGTAAGGTTTGGATCATGATCTTCCCTGACAAGCCC
>CAMONC010000083.1 GCA_946620235.1 uncultured Lachnospiraceae bacterium
TTCAGCCGATGTCCATTTCAGGCGCGACAGGATCACTATGATGAGTATCAATATCCCAAATCCGAGCTTGCGGAAAAAGTTTTTTCCCCCAAACTTAAGCACGGATGCATATTTATCAAACAGTCCGGCCAATGCGGACGAGCCGGCATATTCCAATCCGTAATCATTGGGAATTATGGAATTCCTCATAATGTCGATATCCGCCTTATCCTGTAAGTCCAATCCGTAAACAAAATCCGTCAATGCAAAAACCGCATCCATGGATGCCTGCGGAGACTGAATAAAACATCTGGCAGCCATCCCCGTGATCTTCATGGCACCGGCTTCTTCGATCACTTCGGGGTTCTGTATCTCACCGTATTTGATCAGGTTGAAATTGCCCCTGAAATAGTGTTCCTCCCACACTTCCCGGGGGGCATACGAGTATGCGAAATCCACTATATCCCGGTCGATGATGTCCGGTGTCTCTTTTACGGCATTTCCGATCACTGACATGGGTAATCCGACTTTCTGTACCACCTCCGTGTCAGACATCTGTGCATCGATCATATGGTACACCGGCCCCTGTACGATCAGTATGGTAACAGCAAACCCTGCTGCCACCACGATCCAACGTCTGATCCTCATGTTAAATAACAACGCCAGCAACAGGAACCCGGTAAACAGTATCCCGTTATACCTGAAAAGAGTCGCATTAGCGAGCATGAAACCGAGCAGTGCACACTTATACCATTTCCCGGCCCACTCGCCTCCGGAGAATACTATCGCAGCAGCCATAGATGCCGCTACGGTACCGGACATGGCAAACGGAATATCCTTCACCGGAAACATCAATACATATCCTGTAAAAGGGTTCAACATGACATAAGCAAAAGCAGCTGCCGTGAAAGCAATCCCCACATAACGGTACAGGATCATACTCATATATCCGACGCTCAACGAGAATAAGATCATCTGAAATGGGACAAGACTAACGGCAGTCCCTGTAAGCTTATACGGCAGTGTATAAAATACCAGAGTATCCCAAATGGAATGAGAGTTATCATAAACGCCTGTAAAAGCCTGTGTGAGCTGTGCATTATTATCTTCTCCGAAAAATCCGGGACGAAATGCAACATACCAGACGCTCAGAATGATCAGACAAACCAATGAACCGATGGCAAAGACAATAATGTTTTGTTTCGTTGTCACGGCTTCGGATCTGCCGGCAAGTGTCAATCCGGAAACAAACCTGAGCAGATAATGAGATAAAAGAAAAAAAGCCGCAAATAAAACAACACACAATCCGGCCAGAATTAATTTCTTATGAGTTACATACAGAAAAACGGAAGATATGACGATCAGGAGCATATAGAGTGCCAACAGTATCTCATTTGCCCTTCTTACGGCTTTACCCTGCATCACATATCACTCCTGTATGAACTTATTCTCAGAGAGCGAGTAACCTCTCCTGATAAACTTATGCACAAATACCCACCATGCGGGGATCCAGATATAGCGGTGCATAGCGGGTGATGCCGATCCGATCATCCAGCAGTTGCGGTCACACTTGCGGGTGCACTCCCTGACATGCTGTGCCTGACTTGAGTTCCAGAGCACATCCCAATCGGTGTCCCGCAGGTTGCCCATCACTGCCTTCTGTGCCATGCCGTTACAGGGGATCACATCACAGAACGGATCTATAAAGAAAGCATCACGGCTCATATCACAGGGCAGGAGACGCTTGTTTCCGTATATGTAATTGATCAGACCGTGGTTGAAGTACGCACGGAACCATTTCTTCGGAGACTTGCTCTTCAGGAGCTCGTTGATCAGTTTCTCGAAGTTCTGTGCGACCTTGTATTTATTCTCGATCTTATTGTCTGTCTTGCGGAAATAAAACGAATTGTGCAGGGTGGCAGTGGCGAACTCCATGCCGAGTCCGTTCGCGATCTCATACAGCGGTACCAGATCCTCACAGTTCATGTCCTGCACTGTCATGCCAAATCCCACATCGGGATGCCCCATCTCGACGAGAGTCTTAAGAGTGGTATACCCTCTCTCGAATCCGTTCGGAATACCTCTGATAGCATCGTTGGTCGCCTGCAGGCCCTCTATGCTGATACGTATTCCGACCTTCGGAAACTCCTTGCACAGAGCAATGATACGATCCGTGAAATACCCGTTGGTCGAGATGACGATACGGTCCGACTTCTTATACAGCTCACGAACTATCTCAGGCATATCCTGTCTGATGAAAGGCTCACCGCCGGTGATATTCGTAAAAGCCATCTCAGGCAGCTTACGTATCACGTCCAGAGATATCTCATCCTCGGGACGTGTGGGATCCTTGAAGCAATCGCACATATTACATCTGGCATTGCATCTGTAGGTGACTATGACTGTACCGTATAGTGTCCTTCGCGACATTTATATCCTCCTGATCACCGGTCGGATGTATATATCCCGATCAGTTTCTCGCAATATTCTCTCACTGTCATGAAATGGGTCTGAATGCACCCTTCTCTAAGTAATCCGAGTCTCTGCGGATCATCCCAAAGTGCCCGTATCTGCGCTGTAAGTCCGTCTGTATCGCCCGCTTCAAATAATACCCCATTTATTCCATCCGACACAAGCTCGGGAGTACCGCCGGTCGCCGATGCAATGATGGGAGTACCGTATGCAATGGATTCCATCACGGCAAAGGAACAGTTCTCATGACACTCTGACGGGAAAACGCTGAAAGCCGCGCCGGATATAAGGCCGGCCAGCTCTGTTCCCGACTTGAATCCGACGTTCTCGGCGTTATCCAAAGCATCGATATCGGATGCCAGCGGGCCGCTGCCTGCGAAAATGAACCGGATATCAGGAAGCCTGCGACAGGCTTCAACGAGAGTCGCGATGCCCTTTTCCTCTGAAAAACGGCCAAAGTAAATAACATAGGGATCTTGATCTGTCACAGCCGGATCCACTTCGACATTCACAAAATTATGCAGTGTCACACACTTGCCCGCCAGTTCAGGATGCGTCTCAAGCTTGGATTGCATAAATGCACTCGGACATATCACCCGGTCCACAAGTCCGTATGTACTGCGATGCCGGTAAAACCATCCTTCAAATGCACCCAGGATGCTGCGAAGCCTGCTCCCGTGTATACAGCGGTTACGCACACAGTTCATATACTTCCCGCCCTCGCAGTCAAAGCACCTGCGTCCGTCCGACGGGACTCTGAGGAGATGCCCGGGGCATACCCATTGCGAATCGTGCGCCGTATATACTATGCGTATGTCCGAAGAGTTACGTATATCATAATCGGTGATCGCTTCTATCACCGACGGAGTAAGCTGGAAGTTGATATTATTCAGATGTACGACATCAGGCTTAAAATCTTCAAGCACGCGCGTGATCTTCGCGGCTGCCTCACGTGAATATATGATCTTAAATGGATAAGTGAGTTTGGATATCTTACGTATCAGCCTTTTTACACGGGAAGTCCCCTCCTCATCATGGAACTCCATATCATCGGTATATACTTCGGCATGATTACCGACGATCCTGCCCTTATGCTCCATACCGAAATACTGAACCTCATGCCCCATCGCTTCCAGACATTTACCTATCTCAAATATATATGTCTCGGATCCTCCGTTGGGATAAAGGAATTTGTTGACTATCAATATCTTCATCTGAGGTTTTCTTTCTCATGCCTGTCTGTAAAGTATACCTGCTCGGTAGCATCCACCATCTTCTCCCAGCTGTATTTGCTGCAGATGTAATCGGCACTGCCGGATCTGTATGAAGCTACCCGGTCAGGACTGCTTATCAACTCCTGCAAAACCGCCTTCAGGCTACTCGCATCCCCATGCATGAATGTCACACAATGCTCTCCGAGCACCTCTGTGTTCTCGGATATATCACTTACCAGGCAGCAGTTACCGTATGAAGCAGCTTCCAGCAAGCTGAGTGCCATACCCTCGACATCCGAGGGAAGCACATAGATATACGCATTTGAATACAGCTCAGCCAGAAGCTGTCCCTCGACAAACCCGGTCATGATGATGCGGTCATCATCCGCCGCCAGTTTACGCAGGCTGTCCTCGTATTCATCAGCCTGTCCGCTTCCGCCTGCGATCACGAGCTTCATGTCTGTATCCAGCTGTTTATATGCCTCTATCAGATAGTGTGCACCCTTCTCCGGAACCAGACGAGCGAGGAACAGGATATAATCCCTCTCCCCGAGTCCGTATCTGTCATTTATGATGTCGGGTGCCATCCTTTCGTGACGATCCACACCGTTGGGAATGTAGACGGTTTTGCGTCCGTAAGTCCGCTCAAAATATTCACGCACATTCTCGGAAAGCACTATGATCTCATCAGCGTACTTAACAGCCTGTTTCTCTCCGTGCATGATAGCACGTGATGCGAGATTGCCCCATTTGGCTCTCTGCCAGTCCAGCCCGTGCACGGTGACCACTATGTGCCTGCGGAACAATCTGAGCAGCCACAGCATCGCACACGGTCCCTCTGCGTGATAATGATATACATCGTAGTGACCGAAAAGTGCTCTGACGGTAGCCAGATATGCATATACGATAGCGTTATATCCGCTGCTGACCGGAGCAGGGATCGTACGTATCCTGACACCGCGATAGGTGGTCCTGTCACCGCGTGCATACTCCGAAGCATACTCCGGGGTACCGCGCTTGTATAATCTGCGGTTGTACGCTTCCACGTCATAGCCGCGAGCCGCAAGCTCCGTGGAAAGTCTGTCGACCACTATCTCAACACCGCCCTGCCTTGAGGGGATGGATTTATGTCCTATCATGACGATACGTTTATGATCCGCACCATGCAGATCACTACCGTCCGAGGAAGCTTTCGATGACGATTTTGCCGATGCTCCCAGCCTGCCACTCAGTCTCTCCGGGATCAGATACATAAAGAACTTGAAGTTCGTGACCACGTATCTTTTGATCAGGCGTCCGGGATCCTGGAACAGCCTGTACAGCCACTCAAGGCCTATCTTCTGTATCCATACCGGGGCTCTGCGTATGGTTCCCGCATGAAAATCAAACCCGGCTCCGACACCCATCATCACACCGCGAACTCTGCCGGCATGATCGTGCATCCACTTCTCCTGTTTGGGCGCTCCCAGGCCTATCCAGACTATGTCCGCACCCGATGCATTGATCCGTTCCACATCTGCCGCGTCCTCTTCGGGTGTCAGCTCCCTGAACGGAGGTGAATACAAACCGCATATCCTGATATCCGGATACTTATCCTTGAGCGATGTCTCCAGTGCAGTCAGTGTCTCGGGCTTTGATCCGTAGAAATAGTGTCCGACCGATCCGTCGGCTGTATCACGGAAAACATGCTCCATATAATCGGGGCCGGCCACTCTCTCGACACCGGTCAATCCCGCCCTGTTCTCCAGCCATGCGATCGGATTACCGTCGGGGAAAGTGATTGCAGATCCGTTCAGCACATCCCGATACGCACTGTCCTCTCTGGCCATGACCAGCGTATGTACATTGGAAAAGCAAATATACTTACCCGACAGATCACGCAGATGTCTGAGGACGTGAAGCACGGCCTCCTCGGTCCTCGCTATCGCATATCTGACACCGAATACTTCGTACCTGTCGCCCCTGATCTCTACCGGGACCGATGTATGTCCGCTCACATCACCGGCTATACCGCTTCTGACCTCATACTCCGGTATATGCAGTCCCGCATATACACGTGCACCGGTTGCACAGGCCATATCTATTGCCGCCGAAAATTCTTCATCAGAGGCACCCGATCCGTGAACCAGGATTTCGCATGCACCGGGTACACCCGCTTGTAATCTACTCTGTGACACATTCCGCGAGTTCCTCTCTGCGATCATCCGCTCAAGCTCATCCGCACCGGGATACGGATATCTCAGCTCAAGAACCGCAGCCCCATCCCCACAAGGATGCTTCTTCAGATAACTTCTTCGCACCATCATCCGAAGTATGAACTCATAGAGAATACTCAGCGCATATATCGCGAAGATCACGAATCTGGATGATACCTCTCCCTGCTGAGTCGCATAGAGGTATATGACCGTCATGACCATTACTATGGTACGATCACGGATCACGGATATGAGATTTTCAAAGGGATCGGCTTCAAAGATCGATCTGCGTCGCAGATCAACGACCACGAAAATGACCGTCTGTATCAGGCACATCGAGATGATCAGAGACATATAGAGTCTGTCAAAGATCTCAGGCAATGAGTCGTATCTGATCACGAGAGCGGTAAAAGATGCCGTTACCACTGAGATCAGATCGATAATATATACTCTTCTTTTGGGGTAACTACCATATGATCTGTTATTCATTCTACTCCGGGCTATTCAAGCGTTCCGGGTGTCCGGAAGCCAGTGTATCAAGCTTCCTGACAAATATCTCCGTGGAAAACTGTTTCGCCTTCTCATGTGCTGCCTGAGCATAGTGTCTCTTCTCATCGGCAGACATCAGATATATTTCGTCAAGTGTACGGGCCAGATGCGAAGCATCCTCCCGCCCGATCAGGAATCCGTTCTCCCTGTCGTCGATCAGCTCCGGCATGGCTCCATTAGCCGCACACACGCATATACAGCCGGCGGACATAGCCTCCGCAACTGCTATTCCGAACCCTTCGGCCCACACAGGCATATGTATAAACACATCCGCACTGCTCAGCAGATCGGGGACATCTCTTCTGCTCCCCAGAAACTCCACTCTGTCGGATATATCCAGTTCTTCAGCAAGTCTGACCAGTTCTTCTCTGTAGTCTCCGTCACCCGCGATACGCAGTCTGAACCTGTTCTTATCCTCTACCTGTCCGAGAGCACGTAATGTAATCTGTACCCCCTTCGCCTCAATAAGTCTGCCGACGTAGATCAGCTCACAGACATCAGAAGAATAATCCCTGTCTCTGTAAGGAAACCCTTCAAGATTCACCGCATTATATATGATCGATATCTTATCTGCCGGAGTGTGCATTACATCCAGCAGACTCTGTCTGACAGATTGCGATATGGCTACCACGTCATCGGCACGCTTCAGCGATCTGCCTATTATCGCCTTTCGGAGCCACAGTCCCTTTTTCTCATCAGCACGGATCATGTCGACCGCGTTGAGCTGTGCATATGCAATTGTGTGCAGATTGGGAAAAAGCTTCTTTGCCCGCATCAGACACAAATGGGACATAGATGCTTCATGCTGAGCTATAAGAACATCGGCCTGTTCCTCACGGATCACATCCATAACCCGTCTGACAGTACCGGGTACATCGCGTCTGGATGCATTAAGGACGATCACCCTGATCCCTTTAGCCTTCATCTCATCTGCGATCCCGCCCCCGCCAAACAGCATAAGCATCACGTTATCATGAGCAGAATAAGTTGCATAATCCAGACATAAAGTCTCTATGCCGCCTATATGCCCGTCCGTCAGCAGAGTGATCACCTTCATATCAGATCACCTGCCTGAAATACTCTATGGTTGACATCAGGCCTTCTCTGAGCTGAATGGTGGGTTCCCAGTCGAGTTCCTTTTTCGCAAGGGTGATATCGGGACGCCTCTGGGTCGGATCATCCTGGGGAAGCTCTTTATATATCAGCTTGGAGGATGAGCCCGTTAGCTCTATCACGATCTCAGCCAGCTCCTTGATCGTGAATTCGCCGGGATTACCTATGTTCACAGGGCCGGTGAATCCGTCGCGGCTGTTCATCAGGCGAACCATACCCTCGATCAGATCATCCACATAACAAAAACTTCTGGTCTGAGAGCCGTCACCGTATATCGTGATATCCTCATTCTTCAGCGCCTGGACTATGAAGTTGGATACCACACGTCCGTCGCCTATATCCATCCTGGGACCGTAGGTGTTGAAGATACGCATTACCTTGATATCCACTCCGTGCTTCCTGTGGTAGTCAAAGAAAAGAGTCTCTGCCACACGTTTGCCCTCGTCATAGCACGATCTGGGTCCGATAGTATTCACGCAGCCCCTGTAATCTTCGGTCTGAGGATTGCACTCCGGATCTCCGTATACCTCGGAAGTGGATGACTGCAGTATACGTGCTCCGGTCCTTTTCGCCAGCCCCAGCGTATTAAACGCACCGTACAGCGATGTCTTCGTCGTGTAGATGGGGTCCTTCTGATACCACAGCGGACTCGCGGGACATGCCAGGTTATATATCTGGTCACACTCAACGAAAATCGGCTGAATGACATCATGTCTTATGAACTCAAAATACGGATTGCTCAGCAGATGTCTGATATTATCTTTGCTGCCCGTAAACAGATTGTCGACACAGATCACGTCGCAATCATCTTTTATAAGCCTGTCACACAGATGGGAGCCCAAAAAACCCGCTCCGCCTGTGACCAATACTCTTTTTTTCCTCATAAACTCATTTCTCCATTCTATCCAAAAAGCTTATATTTCACATAGCAACCGGCCAGATATATCCGATTGAAACATTCCGCAATCCACAGCAGGGGGATAAGCGATGCATTGTAATATGTTCTGCATATATAAGCCAGCGAATCGTAATCCTTTTTTGTGGCCAGTATCTTATCCCGGAATGTCATGTCTGCATTATCACGGGTGCGATGGTTATGGTAGTAGAGAGCGTCGACAGCTATCACTTCTTTAAATCCGTGTTCTCTGCATTTGATGCCTATGACACTCTCCTCCTGATACATGAACATCTCTTCGTCGAAGAAGCCGATATCCCGCATCGCAGAGGCACGGGCAATAAAAAAGCAGCCGGCCACACAGTCTGTCTGTATGATCCCCGGTGCAAGCTCAGGCATATCCGGAGCCTGCTTAAACCGGTCATATATCAGAAAATGATCTCTGATGATCTGAGCGGATGTCTGGATATTCCAGCCCGACCGGTTCAGCAGCCTGTGTCCCTCCGAATCCACGATCACACCGCCTGCTACAGCATATGTCTGATCAGAATAAAGAGCCTGCAGCATAGTATTGATCACGGCTGCATCCGGAATCAGGACATCGGGATTGAGTATCCCAACTGTCTCTGCGCCATATTGATCTATCGCATATCTCATGCCGGTATTGTTGCCGTATCCGTATCCGCCGTTTCTGTCGGAGCGGATCACATCAACCCGTCCGTCATCCGCATATCTCTCCGTCAGACGATCATATGAACCATCCGGAGAGCAGTTGTCTACTATCACGATATGATAATCCCGTTCAAACGACAGCAACCGGTCAACACATGTGAAAGTATCATCACAGGAATTGTAATTGAGCACTATCAGTGCAAGTTTATCCATAAATTAGAGTATACCATAAATCGGGCGTAAGCTGTTGCTTACGCCCGATTTTATCAAAATATGGTAGCCAGAACTGTTTTATGCCTGAACGGCCGTTGCGTCAGGATTGATCAGCTTATCGAACTTATCGAGTACGGCATCATATGTCTGCTGACTGATCTCGGGCAGCTTGCCGCCCCAGGTCTTCTCAGCCATCTCATAGCCCTTCAGGAATGCGTCTTTCATCTTGGACAGCTTCTCGGGATCATCTCCCGCAAGCGCCTGTGCGAATTCCACGATCCTGTCGGAAGTCTGCTTTACACCCCAGTATCCGTCTTCTGCGATGTCCTTCTGTGCCTGTGCACGGGTCTCGGGATCGACTTCTACCTCGCCTTTGCGTAGTTTCTCCCAAATGCCGCCGGCCAGATCGACCTTACCTGCCTGCTTGGAGATCAGTTTCTCAACAAGACTCTGCAGCTGTGCGGTCCGGTTCTCTGCATCGGCTTTCATACGTGCGACAATATCGGGTTTCGCATAGAGTCCGGTAGGTGCAGTAGCTTCAGATGACTTCTCATAAACCGCACCAACTTCGGGTGTCGAAGCCTTCGCAGTCTGAGCAGTCTCCTCCGCGGGTTTGTTGTTGGCAGCCACGGGCTGTGCAGAATAAGCACTGTACAGATCAGAGGCTCCCGTAATTCCGTTTACGCTCATAACTCTACCTCCTTATAGATTTTGGCATTCCTCCATGAATGCCGCCTGTTACCTGAAGCCATAATGAGACTTCATCTATTATATCGACATACATAATAAAGCGGTTTATAGACAAATCATCCAAACATAGCAGTTGAAAACTGTGAACAATGCCGAACCGGCATCATTATCTCAATAATGACGACTGACCATTTACGATCTGTGCAGAAACTTGCGAATACTGTCCAGTACGATCTCATTTTTCAGTAACATCAGGATACCGAAATATACCACCACAGATGCAACCATACCGAGGATCGCCCATATGAGCGAAGTCAAGCCGGTCAGTCTGAGAGCTGTATAAACGATGACTATACCGGCCAGGCCCAGTACAGTATCACGTATATCCCGATTGACGATCACACTCTTCCAGTCCAGACCATTACGTCTGAAATTCACAAGACACATCACGAGTACGGTTGCCTCGGCCAGGATCGTGGTTATCGCCGCACCGA
>CAMONC010000084.1 GCA_946620235.1 uncultured Lachnospiraceae bacterium
TAGTTCTGGAAGCACAGAAAAACAATAAGCCCGGGGATCAGTGAAAGCATCGATCCTGCCATGATCAGACCGTAATCCGATGAGTACTGGGATATGAACATTTTCAGTCCCAGCTGGATCGTTTTCTTTTCCTGAGTTTTCAGATAGATCAAGGGGCCCAGATAGTCATTCCACGTATTCACAAATGTGAATATGATGAGTGTGGCAAGCGCCGGTTTGGACAGCGGGAGCATGATGGTACTGTATATCTTATACTCACTCATCCCGTCGATCCTCGCCGCCTCACACAGATCATTCGGAATGCCCTCATAGAACTGCTTCATCAGGAACACGCCGAACGCCGAAAAGGCTTGCAGGCATATGATCGCTAACAGTTTATCATTAAGTCCCATCTTACGCATCAGTATGAACTGCGGAACCATATACACCTGCCAGGGCATTGCTATGGTAGCTATATATGCCAGGAACAGCCCGTTTCTGTGGCGGAATTCGAGTTTCGAGAAAGAATATGCTGCGAAACTGGACGTCACCAGCTGAAGTATGGTTACGACTATGGTCAGGAAGAATGTGTTCTCAACAAACTTCGCAAACGGGATCCTTGTCCATATATCCACGTAGTTCGACCACTTGGGAACCTCCGGGATAAATACGAACGGATTCATCTTGAATACTTCTCTGTCGCTCTTGATCGCCGCCGAGAACATCCACAGGAAAGGAGTGATCATGATCGCCGCGATGACAATCAGCAGAATATATACGACAATCTTGCCGATTATGGCTTTTCTGTGTGCTGATTTCATGTCTTACGCCTCCTTCCTTGCCTGTCCTCTGAACTGTATGATCGTCACGATCAGTACCATCAGGAACAGTACCATGGCAACAGCGCTTGAATATCCCAGATCCCAGTCTATGAACGCCTTCTGATAGATGTAGTACACGAGAACGGTCGCGGAAACCGTAAGTTCTCCGCTTCCGCCGCCCGCCAGCATCACGGCGACATCATAGATTTTGAAGCAGTTGATCGTGAGCATGACTACCACGAAGAATGTGGTGGAGCTCAGCTGGGGCCATGTGATGTATTTGAACTGGTCCCATGTGCCGGCGCCGTCCAGCGAAGCAGCTTCATAGAGTTCGCCAGGTATACTCTGCAGGCCTGCCAGATAGATGACCATGTAATACCCCATATACTTCCATACGGAGAAAAGGATCATCGATACTACGCACAGTCCGCCCGAGAACCACTGAGGCAGGTTCTCCTGCGAGACATGGAAAATGGTATAAAGAATGTTATTGATAGGTCCCTTTGACGGATGGAAAAGGAGCTTCCACACTGATGTGATCGCCACAAGCGATGCTACATAAGGGAAAAATGCCAGTGTTCTGAATATGCCTCTGCCGATCACCTTCTGATTCAGGATGATGGCCAGAGCAAGAGAAGCGATCATGGTAAGAGGTACCGTACCGATACAGTATATGATCGTATTCTTCAGAGCGGCTTTGAAGAACGTGTCTCCGCTCAGTCTCTTGAAGTTATTGAAACCTTCAAAGGATATCGGATTCGAACCGTCCCATTTCATAAAAGCCAGCGCAAATGCGAAAACTATCGGGATCAGTGTGAATACACAGAATCCTATGAAGTTCGGCGCGATGAAAGAATACGCGATCAGATCACGCTTGGTCTGTCTGCTTATCTTTCTTCCGTTCCTGAGTTTATCGATGCTGCTGTTGTATCTCGATATCTGCTGTATCAGTTTTTTCTTTACACGATCATTCTGTTCCGAACGCGCTCTGGCGATTGTTTCTTCCAGGGCGCTTTGCAGTTCTTCGATCTGTACGCTTTTTGAAGTCTCGATCATATGTCCTCTTTTCAACCTCTCCGGCAGACCACCATGCCTTGATTTCGGTAAAAAAGGTGGGGCAGTTTCTGTCCCACCTTTAATATACCGTTTGTTACTGTGCTTACTGAAGTGCGGATACTTCCGTATTCATTGCAGCTATTCCGTCATCGATGCTCATCTCACCGGTCATGATGGAACCGTGATAGCTGTCGAGGATGGAGTTGATCTCTGATACGTTCTCGCCGTAAGGAACTTCCAGATACAGATTGGATACGTTCAGAGCTTCCTTGGATGCATCATCTGTCGGGAATCCGTCCAGAGTTGTGATGGCAGCCTTAACCTCGTCTGTCATGATTGCAGGGAAGTTACCTGATGAAGCCATAACTGCAGCACCTTCTTCGCCGCTTACCCACTTAACGAAATCCCATGCAGCATCGGGAGTATCGGATGCGGTTGTTACAGACAGACCTGTGATGGTACCAAGTGTGGAACCGGGCTCTACACCATCTGCGTGAGGATACTTAACAATGCCCCAGTTGCCGCAGAGTGAAGAATCATACTCGCCTGATGCAAGGTTGGTCATCATGGTAGCGATGAACCATGAACCCATGTTGAGCATTGCTACATCGCCGCCCGAGAATGCTGCTGAATAGTGCAGACCTTCTGTCTTCAGATCGGTGTACTTTCTGCAGACGCCGTCCTTCTCCTGATTCAGAACCATCTCATAATAAGGCTTCATGAAATCATAGTTGCCGTCAAGGATGGAATGCTTTCCGTCGAGAACTGCGCAAAGCTGAACGGTTGATCTCCATGTATGATAATGAGCACCGTAAACCTGTGAACCGAAGCTTGTGTCGGTCACCTTTCTTGCAAGCTCATCATACTCATCCCATGTCATATCGTTGGTAGGATAATCAACGCCTGCTGCGTCAAAGATGTCCTTGTTGTAGAACAGTACCCAGAAATCGTTTCTGAAAGGCAGTTCATACAGTTTGCCGTCAACTACAACCTGATCGGTTGCTCCGGCATACTTGGAAAGGTCAACGCCGTCAGCCGAGATGTAATCATCAAGAGGGATGATGGCATTCTTCTGAACCAGTGTAGCATATCCGGGAACGTCTTTGATGGTAACAACGTCAAAGTCGCTGCCCGATCCTGATAACTCGGTTGCAAGAACCGTCATATAATCGGTGGAACCTAAGTCAACCATCTCGATGGTGACGTTGGGATTCTTGGCTTCGTATGCAGCCTTGATATCTCCCCAATACTGTGTGGTGCTCTCATCCCAGATAGCCCACTTCAATGTTACGGGCTCACTGGACTCCTCGGGAGCTGCCTCAGCTGTCTCTTCAGCTGCAGGAGCTTCCTCTGCTGCGGGTGCTTCATCAGCAGCAGGTGCCTCTTCCGTTACTTCTGCTGCGGGTGCGGGTGCCTCCTGTGCGCCACATCCTGCAAGCATAGATGTAAGCATTGTTGCACCGAGCATGAGACTGATCACTTTCTTTTTCATGTAATTTCCTCCTTCAATTCTTTCATGAGACCCACTCCGTACAATACGTCCATGGGTGTGATCTACATGAATAAAGTATCAGTTTTTGATTTTAATAAACATGAAATAATTTCCGATTATTTGAACTTATTTAATGAACTTGCCCGGTCATATCAGGCCGGATATGTAATATTTTTATATTTCATATACTATTTTTCATCGGACTGTTTTATGTAAAATCGTACCTGTCCCGTTATGCTATAATGTCCCTATGAATAAGGAAAACACTCTCAAAGGCGGAAAGATCCAAAGACGTATAATGCTGGTGACACTCTCGAGCATTCTCGGAATGTGTGTTGTGATAGCTGCCGTCAGTTATTTCTTTTTTCATAATTATATGCAGAGCAGTCTCATCAGCTCCACCGAGTCCAATCTGAAGATGCTCGGTGATTCCGTCAACGAAAACATACAGGATGTGTTCAGGATGGCCCGCTTCTGTCAGGGCAACCCCGATATCGCAGAGTATATCAAAGCCAGTCCCGAACCGGGGTCCGTACTCAGTGTCTCAACCTATGACCGTCTGTACGAAGAATATCAGAACAACGCGTCAAACGGATATATCCCCCGAGTAGTGATTGCCACGGAAGAGCACTATCTTCAGGCCTGTCAGACCAGTTATTCCACCTCGGTCAATCTCGCGGAGAGCATTCCCGGTCTTCCTTTCTATGAATCGATGCTGTCCGCCGATGATTATGACTTTACTCAGGGCATGATCAATGACCCGTTCCTGCGCAGTAAGATCAGCAAATCAGTGATTCCTCTGATACGTCCCATCTCCTACCGCTTCCGCTCAAAAGCAGGCGGTTATCTCTATATGGAGATCTCGAGTGACATGATCACATCCAAGCTGTCTTCCTACTATATGGAACCCGGCAGCAGCCTGTACCTCGGAATGGGCGAGCACCTCTATCACCTCGATGATTCATCCATCTCGGAGATCGATCCGGAGTATATGGTTCTGAAAGACATTTCCGATGTGTCTGTCAGCGGGTCGAACGTATATCGCATCGACACACCCGAAGGTAAACGTACAGTGATCGTGTATCCTCTGCTCATGAACGGATGCTTCCTTGCACAAACTGTCTCCGTACAGGAGTCGGAGCGGCAGGTACGTATCTTTCTGCTCATACTGCTGGCCATCCTCATCGGTCTGATCGCAATAGGACTGATCATGGTCAAAATGATCAACGATACCATCCACAAGCCTCTGTCACGGATACGTTCCAAGATAAGCAGGATTTCCGAGGGAGACTTCTCAAGAGATGATTCGATAGAGGCGGATCATGAGATCGGCGAGATCGGAAAAGGTATCAACGACCTCTCGGAAAACGTATCCAGGCTTCTGGACAGCCGTGTTGAGAACGAGAAGCAAAAGCGTGATCTGGAGTACAAAATGCTGCAGAGCCAGATCAATCCGCATTTCCTGTATAATACGCTCAATTCGATCAAAATGATGTCTCAGGCTCAGGGCGCTACCGGCATAACCGAGATGACTACCAGCCTGGCTTCACTCCTTCGAAGCATATCCAAGGGTACTTCTCTCCTTGTTCCCATATCCGAGGAGTTATCACTGGTAAAGAATTATTTCACCATCCAGAACCTGCGTTACGGCGGAATGATACGATTAAACGTCCGGGTGGATGACGATCGTATCATGGATTCACTGATACTCAAGTTCACACTCCAGCCGCTCGTGGAGAATGCGATCTTCCACGGTCTGGAGCCGAAAGGCGGAATGGGGCTGATCGATCTGCATGTATACTATGAACCGGCCGATGAGGGTTCCCGCAACATCTGTATCGACGTCAGAGATGACGGAGTCGGCATACCGGCAGACAGAGCCGAGACTCTTCTCAATGACCGGGAAGGCGAAAACCGGTCCGAGTTCTTCAAAGAGATCGGCATAAGCAATGTAAACAAACGACTGCAGTATGAATTCGGAGAACAGTACGGTCTGTTCATCGAAAGTGTCGAAGGAAAATATACCAGCATAAAGGTACTGATACCGGAAAGAAGGGAAGATGTACAAGATACTGATCGTGGATGACGAACCGCTGGCTGTGGTCGGCATCAGATCTATGATCGAATCTCTGAATATGGACCTCCAGGTGATCGATACGGCAGGTAACGGCGAGGATGCATTAAAGAGCATGGAAAAGGAAATGCCCGATATCATTCTGACCGATATCAAGATGCCTGTCATGGACGGTCTGGAATACATCAGGACCTGCAGGGATAGATACGGGCATAATAAACCTGTGTTCATCATGCTGACCAGCTACGAAGATTTCCGTATGGCCAAACAGGCGATCACATATAATGCCATGGAATATCTGGTAAAAGTGGAACTGACCGAGGAAATGCTGCGGGATACCATGGAGCGCGCCATAGAACAGTTCGGTCCCTCGGATGACAATGCCGGAGAATCCGCGGCGACAGGCTCATCTTTCCTATACCGCATGCGCGATAAGTTTATGATCAGCCTTCTGCACGACCTGTTTGAATCCGAGGACCAGTACAGACTTCAGGCCCGGGATCTCGGTCTGGTATTCGATCACGCACAGTATATCTGCTGTTACGGCGAGATGCTTTCATCACAGCTGTCTTCTCTTTCATATGCACAGCACAGTTCGCTCTTTTCGGGATGTGTCAGCATGATAACCAACCTGGTGGAGCGGTCTGTCCCTTGCCATATGATCACTCTGGACAGCTCTCACTTTGCCATGATACTCTGTGACACCGATAAGCTGTCGGATCCCGCGGATCTGCTCGACAGAGTCTTTACCAGTGTGCACAACTACTACAACATATCTGTCAGATGCGGTATCGGCATCGCCGTATCATCCCCACTGTCGATATGCGACTCCTTCCAGTTCGCCAGATCGGCTTTCCGCAGATGCAGTGATGACACACCCATCGTAACAACCCCCGACAAGGGAAGTACTCAGGCACACGATGCATTCAACATAACCCTCTTTAAGACAGACCTGATTCGGGCATTCGAGGAGTACGATCCCGCTCTCCTGGCAGACATCGTCTCCAGGCTGAGCGATCTGCTGAAGGAGCCCCCCGGCCACTATGTCCAGGCTCTGGATCTGGCCAGCAATCTGCTGTATCTCTCCATCTCGATCCTGCCCGACGGCGAGGATATCCTGAACGAGTATTACAGCGATACTCCCGACTCATATCTGTCACTCTACCGCATGAACTCGGTCGCTCAGATCATAGAATGGCTCGAGCGCTACAGTGACTGTATGTGCTGCCTGTTCGAAGACAGACGTCGCGATCACAAGAACCGTATCGTATCGGATGTAAAGAAATATATCAGTGAGCACACTCATGACAAGCTGTCCTTAAACGAGGTCGCTGCTATCTTTGGCATCAGCCCGTCATACTTAAGCCAGCTCTTCGGCAAATACAACGATACCGGTTTCAACGAATACATAAATACATGCAAGATTGAGGAGGCCAAGCGCCTCCTGCGTGCAGAGAACTATAAAGTCTATGAAGTGGCGGATATGCTCAACTTCGGCAGCGAATTCTATTTCAGCAAGGTATTTAAGAAGATACAGGGAGTCACGCCTTCGGAATACATCGCAAAGCCCTGACGGACGGGCCGGCACTCCGCAACCCCCTGACGGAACAAGCCTCACAGGAGATCAAATGAACAAACAGGATTACGATACGCCTTTTCAGAATATGCTTAAGTCATTCAACGCTGCATTGTCCGACTACGATCCGTTTCCGGGGATCATGGCCGATGCAGCTCTTATTCCCGACCGTCTTCGAAATGATCTGATCAGGGCCGGCGAAGACTGTCTGCCCGGCTCATACATGACGATCACCGCCCGTGACTATATGAGCTTCGTCCGTACCGGAGACCGCTCTGCCTACGAAGAAAGATACTTCTCCAGGAGACACCGGTTAAATGCTCTGATCACCGCAGAAACATCAGAAGGAAAAGGCCGCTTCATCGACGACATCATAGACGGGATATACTGCATCTGTGAAGAAAGCACATGGGTGCTGCCCGCACATAATACATATATCAGAGATACTCCCCAGATCATTCTCCCCGATACAGACAGGCCCGTTCTCGATCTTTTCGCATGTGAGACAGCCGCTCTGCTGGCAATGACATACTATCTGCTTAAGGACAGACTGGACACCGTATCGGAGCTTATCTGCAAACGCATCTTCAGCGAGACAGACAAACGGCTGATCACCCCTTACTTAAACGACCATTTCTGGTGGATGGGCAACGGTGATGAACCAATGTGCAATTGGACACCGTGGTGCACGCAGAATGTACTGCTCTCCGCTTTTCTTCTGCCATTTGACAGTGACATACGCATGAATGTGATCAGACAGGCTGCCTACAGTCTGGACTGCTTCATGAAGGATTACGGTGAAGACGGCTGCTGTGACGAAGGTGCACAGTATTACCGCCATGCCGGACTGTGCCTTTTCCATTGCATAGATATACTGAATCGCGTTACAGGCGATGCATTCGGTGACATGTGGAACAGCCCCAAGATCCGGAATATCGCTTCTTATATAGTAAACGTACATGCGTGCGGGGAATATTATGTAAACTTCTCCGACTGTTCTGCTAAAGCAGGACGCATGGGTGTCAGGGAGTTCCTGTTCGGTAAGGCCTGCCACCTCGATGCTCTTATGGAGGCTGCCGCAGAGGATGTTTACCATGCCTTTAACTCAGGCGATCTGCTGGCGGATGAGAGTCTGAAGCTGAACCTGTTCTGCCGGATTCTCAGCATCGCTTATGCCGGAGAGGCCCTTAAGTATCACAAAGATATGTCGGATAAACCTCCGATCCTTGCCCGGGATATATACTATCCCAGCGTGGGAGTAATGGTCGCCAGAACCCCTCGTTTTGTTCTGGCTGCAAAAGCCGGGGATAATGCGGACAATCACAATCACAACGATACAGGCAGTTTCATATTGTATATGGATGATGAGCCGATGTTCGTGGATATAGGAGTGGAAACCTATTCGCGCAAGACTTTTTCGAAGGACCGTTATGAGATATGGACCATGCAGTCGGGATATCATAACCTGCCGACTATAGACGGTCTGGATCAGAAGGACGGTGAACAATACCGTGCAACAGATGTAAACTGCGATCTGGGAGATAAGAGCAAGACGATCTCGATGCATATAGAAGATGCCTATCCTCTTCCGGACAGGCACTCAGACGGAGATCACTATATTCGCAAGATGACTCTTGATGCTTCTTCAGAAACATTTACTCTGACGGATACCACCAGCATAAACGACGTGATACTGAACTTCATCACATATGAGCCGGTAGAGCAGACTGATTCGCAGGACACGTATATACTCGGAGATGCGGTGATCACGTTTACCGGAGCTTCGGTCATTGCAACGGAAACGCTCCCCATCACCGATGCCCGTCTTAAGCTCGCTTGGGATCATGATCTGTACCGTATCAGACTGCGCATGGAGGATGCGGAATTCGTCATGCGCGTGCGGTGTAAGTGATCCTGTTTTGTCTTTGGCCTTGTTTTTCGGATCCATCATTTTACCCGATCACTTATTATCCGTATTCAATGTCGCATTCATGCTACCCGTACGGTAGCCTTTCATATCCAAAGCGACAAACATAAAACCCAGTTTCCTGAACTCATCATAAACCGCGGTCCGGATCTCATCCGAAGCAAGACGCGGAATATCTGCCGGGGGAACCTCTATCCTGGCAACATTTCCGTGCATGCGCACACGTTCTTCAAGGAAGCCGTGCTCTATAAGAAACTGTTCGGCACGGTCGATCATATAAAGTTTCTCTTCCGTGATCTCTTCGCCATAGACAAATCTGGATGCAAGGCAGGCATATGCCGGCTTGCTCCACGTCGGAAGCCCCATTGCATTCGATATCTGACGGATATCGGCCTTATACATCCCGGCTTCCCTGAGCGGACTTTTAACGCCAAGTTCCTCCACAGCCTTGAGTCCCGGACGATAATCTCCCAGATCATCCATATTGGAGCCCTCGGCCACGTATTCGATCCCGTTTTCGCTTGCTATCCTCTTGATCTCGGTGAAAATCCCATGCTTGCAGAAATAGCATCTGTCAGGGGAGTTATTTCGAAAGCTCTCTTCCTTTAATGGATCAACGGTACAGAGAATCTGCCTGATCCCGCGCTCTTCACAAAAGGCCTTCGCTTCTTTCACTTCACGTTCGGGAATGGACGCATCGACTCCCGTAACCGCTATCAGCCGGTCTCCCAGTATCTCGTGTGCCACAGCTATCAGAAACGACGAATCCACACCGCCCGAAAAACCGACTGCAAGGCTTCCGTAATCCGCGATGATCTCCTTCAGGCGTTTGAGTTTATTCTCCTGATCTGCGGTCAGTTCAACATTATCACTCATATCTTCCTCTCAATACTTCCCTTACCGTTCTTCTCTTTCAGGAATGCTATGAACTCGTCCTCCGGGATGGGGCTGGAGAAATAATACCCCTGTATGTACTCGATTCCCAGCTCCGACATCACCTTCATCTGTTCTTCCGTTTCAATACCCTCTGCGACAATATTCATATCCAGCTTATGCAGCAGATTCATCATTCCGGATAAAACATATTTGATCTTGTCGTTTTCAAAGAATCCCTGAGTAAATGAATGGTCAAACTTGATGTTCTTAACGGGCATGTTCACGAAGTAGTCAATGTTGGAACGGCCGGTACCAAAGTCATCCAAAGAGAAGTCTATGCCCTTCTCGATCAGCCTGTTCATATTCTTCAGCATGATGTCACGGTTCTTGGCAGCCGCGGTTTCCGTGATCTCCAAATTGATACAGCCTGGCTCTACTCCGTATTTTTCTATCATCTCCGTTACGAACCTGGTAGGGTTATCAAAATCAAACTGTGCGGCCGAAATATTGACCTCGACCTGTTTAAGACCTGCCTCGAGAGCTTCTCCCTTTGAAAGAAACTCACACACTTTCTCAAAGACACGGATACCCAGCGGGATGATCTGTCCCGTTTCTTCCGCGACCGGAATAA
>CAMONC010000085.1 GCA_946620235.1 uncultured Lachnospiraceae bacterium
AAAAAATGATTATTCGTAAAACCTATTGACATAGTAGGTAAATAGATATATTATCTCTATAGTGAGATATGAACAGTCAGTTTGGTTGTAAGGAGAAACATATGTCAGCAAATACGGACGAGGTTGTGATCAGACATATTTCAGCTCGGGAATTCAGCACGATCGATATAAGTTCGGTCACGGTTCTTGACTTAAGGGAACCTGATGAGGTTTTGATCCATCCCATAGAGGGTGCGATCAATGTTCCTTTCTCTCAGATTTCCACAGGGCTTAAGAGTGTGCCGCGGGGTAAGACAGTATACGTGATCTGCCGTACGGGTGATTTCAGTGAGGAAGTCGCAGAGATCCTGGCCGATCGCGGATATGATGCAGTGAACGTGGACGGCGGATACGACGCGTACCGCGAGTATGTGACAGACACCCCGGACGAACTCTATATCGATGCGAGATCCCTTCGCTGCCCCGGTCCCATCGTGAAGGTCGCAGATACTCTTCGCAGTCTGGATACAGGCAGCCGTGTGTATGTTGAGGCGACCGAGGATGCTTTTGCTTCTGATATAGCTGTATGGTGTGAGAGAACCGGTAACAGTCTCGACAGCCTGGAGGTAGCCGACGGACTGATCAAAGCACATATCACCAAGAAAGCTCAGACAGGCTCCGCGCCCGAGACAAATGCTCAGGTGACAGCCGGTAATGATAAGACATTCGTTGTATTCAGCGGGGATCTGGATAAGACCATTGCGGCTTTTATCATGGCAAACGGCGCCGCTTCCCTGGGCAGAAATGTCACGATGTTCTTTACCTTCTGGGGGCTGAATATACTGCGTCAAGCCAAGAAGGTCAGGGTCCGCAAGAACTTCATCGAGAAGTGCTTCGGATTCATGCTCCCGAGAGGGACCACTAAACTCGGATTATCACGTATGAACATGCTTGGTGCGGGTCCTAAGATGATCCGCATGATCATGAAGAAAAAGGGCATATCATCCCTTGAACAGCTCATCGAAGATGCCAAAGAACACGGCGTCCGTATCGTAGCCTGTCAGATGTCCATGGATATCATGGGCATACACAAAGAGGAACTGATAGACGGCGTGGAACTCGGAGGAGTGGCCACCTTCATCGGCTCAGGTGAGAAATCCGATATGAGCCTGTTCATATAAGAGGAATGATCATGACAGACACCGGACACATATACCTGCATGCCGACCTGTTCAATGAGATGGCCGAATATGCGAGGCAGCACCTGCCGAAGGAGAGCTGCGGACTGATAGCCGGCACAACGGATGACAGAGGCAGACACATATCACGGATATATTATCTGGACAATATCGATGACGCGGAGGATCACTTCACACTTGATCCCAGAGACCAGCTGAATGCCATCAGGGATATGAGGGCACGCGGACTGTCACCGCTCGGCAACTGGCATTCACATCCGGAGTCACCGTCCAGACCATCGGAGGAAGACATACTGCTCGCGCATGATCCGAACGCAAGCTACCTGATCATATCTTTCATGAGCGATGCGCCTGTGCTCAATTCTTTTCATATCGAGGACGGTGCGGTCACCAAAGAAGACCTGAGGATATATAACGACAAGTATCCCGACTGGTAAAAAGAGGTACCTGATGAGCGTAAGCGTATACATAGCAGCGACCCTGAGAGGTTTCGCAGACAGGAACAATGAGATACAGGCAGAAGGCAGAAGCGTAGGCCGGATTCTATCCTTCATAAAGGATGAGTACCCGGAGCTCGGCCGTGTCCTCTATGAGGAGGACGGCAGTGTCAGAGACTTCGTAAATATCTATCTCGGTGATGAGAATGTTACTGATTCACCGATCACTTCTGTAAAAGACGGAGATGAGATAACGATCATCCCCGCCATGGCCGGAGGATCGGGTGCAAACGACAGCGTGATATCGGATGAGAGACGTAAAGAGATCTCATTCGGCGATCCGGAGATAGACAGGTTCAATAAGCATCTGATGCTGCGTGAAGTAGGCGTGAAGGGACAGAAGCGTATCCGTGCTGCGAAGGTTCTGATCATCGGACTGGGAGCACTCGGATCTCCCGTAGCACAGTATCTCGCTGCAGCAGGTGTCGGTACCATAGGCATCGCGGATCATCGTAAGGTAGACACCGGCGATCTGATATGCCAGCCGATCCACACATCCAGAGATGTGAAACGTCCAAGGACAGCCTCAGTAAAGGACACCATCAGGAATATCGATAAGGGCATCAATATCGAAGTTTACGATACCGAGATCACTCCGGACACGATTCTGGATATAGTGACAGGATATGACGTGGTAGCCGACTGTACCGATTCATATCCGTTGAGATACATGATCAACGATGCTTGCGCACAGGCTTCCATACCTTATGTATATGCTTCCGTATATCAGTTCGAAGGTCAGGTGAGCGTGATCGATGCTTCAAGCGGTCCGTGCTTTAGGTGCCTCTACCCTGCACCTCCCGCGCCCGGTCTCGTACCGACATGTGCGGAAGGCGGAACCTTAAGTCCTCTGTCGGGTGTTGCAGGTTCACTGCAGGCTGCCGAGATACTTAAGCTTCTTATCGGCGGAGCGGAAACACTTAAGGGTAAGCTTCTCTACTTTGATCTGTGGAATACACGCAGTCGTATCGTGAAGATGCGTAAGAGAGCCGAATGTCCGGTATGCGGATCGGGCCGCGGACTCATAGATGTAAGTGATTACGATTACGAAGACTTCTGCGGATTGAAGGAGGATGACAGCGAGATACCCGTAGAGGGCATATCTGCCGAGGATCTCGTGGCGCGTATAGAGAACGGAGACGAGATCACTATAGTGGATGTGAGAGAGCCTCATGAGAGAGCGATACACCGTTTCCCGAACGCTGTAGTGATACCGATAGGACAGCTCTCACGCAGACAGAAGGAACTTGATCCGACACACGATACCATATTCATATGCCGTGAAGGCAAAAGGAGCATCCTGGCTATCAACACACTCAGGGAAGCAGGATATACCGGGCCGATGTATAACCTCATCGGCGGCATAGAAGCTACCAGGCACATCATCTTCTCCAACGAAGGTGCATGGCTGTAGATAGATCACATGATGAAAGTTGCTAGATAACCCATAAACATTTTTTTCAGGAGGAAAAGAAAATGGCAGACAAAGATGTAATAAAGGCATTAAATGCCGCGCAGGCATATCCCCTTGCGGATGTGACCAAGACCAGACCCCAGTATGGTGCGCTGACACCCAGATGGGTCACCAGATTTCTGGAGTTCAAGGGGCTCGAAGCCGGTATCTATCGTGTAAACAAAGTAGTAGAGGGAGAAACTCCTCTGGATGTGCTCTGCTCTCAGACCAAGAAGTCGGACATAATTCCCGACGGATATATCGAGTATGAGACTGAACCCAGAGAGTACAGACTCAGCAACATATCCACGATCCTGAACATCAATACTGCCATTCAGGATGTATACAGCTCACCTTACGATCAGACCAATGAACAGCTCCAGTTGGCTATCGAGAGCCTGCGTGAGCGTCAGGAGAGCCAGCTCATCAATAACGATGATTACGGTTTACTCAAGAACGTGCCCGATTCACAGCGCATACAGACTATCAATGGTGCACCCACTCCCGATGATCTGGACGAACTGATCAGCAAAGTTTGGAAGGAGCCTTCTTTCTTCCTGGCACATCCCAGAGCTATCGCCGCTTTTGAGAGAGAATGCACCAAGAGAGGTGTACCTCCGATGACTACAAATATCGCCGGCGGAACATTCCTTCTCTGGAGAGGTATCCCGCTCGTTCCTACCGATAAGCTGCTGGTAGACGGTCTCAAGAAGCCCGAGAGCCAGAGCGGCAAGACTAATATCCTGCTCATCAGAACAGGTGAAGCCAAGCGCGGTGTTATCGGTCTGTATCAGGCAGGCCTGAAAGAGGAACAGTCCAGAGGTCTCTCTGTAAGATACAGAGGCATCGATGATAAGGGTGTTGCATCATATCTGCTCTCACTCTACTGCTCGGCAGCTATACTTGCGGATGATGCGATAGCTGTCTTAGAGGATGTAGAGGTGGGTGAGTATTATGATTACGACTGATCACTTAGCCATACCGTATACAGGTGGCACACAGGACATTTCCGGAGTGCCGTCTGAGGCCGAGCTCACCCGTCTTGCGAACCTCTATCTGGAGAACGAGTTCGTGCAGGTACCGGCACAGACACCATCTTATTCACCGGCGGTTCTCTCTCAGACAGAGGCTTCTCAGATCAGAGAAATCAATGTGAATACCTACGGGCCGGGCGAGAATGTGACAAACAGCACATCTGCCGGAAACGCAGGAAAAGCCGGTGTCGGCGGTCAGAAGGGTAATGACAGCATCGTTATAGGCTCCAAGACTCTCGAACAGATCAGACAGGACTTCCCGATCCTGGAGGAGACCGTCAATAACCATCCGCTCATCTGGATGGATAACGGTGCCACGACGCAGAGACCGAGAGCAGTAATCGACAGACTGACATATTATTACGAGCACGAGAACTCAAATGTTCACCGTGGGGCACATACTCTGGCAGCCAGATCGACGGATGCGTATGAGGCTGCGAGACAGACGGTGGCGGATTTCCTGGGAGCTCCGTCCAAGGACGACATCATTTTTGTCAGAGGGACGACAGAGGGCATCAACCTCGTGGCACAGAGCTTCGTTAAGCCCAGACTTAATCCCGGTGATGAGATCATAGTATCTCTGCTCGAACACCATGCGAATATCGTGCCCTGGCAGCTGGTCGCACAGGAGACCGGAGCTGTGATCAGAGTCATTCCCGTAGATGAGAGCGGTCAGCTGATCCTTCCGGAATATGCGAAGCTTTTTAACGAGAGGACGAAGTTCGTATCCGTTACGCATGTATCAAATGTACTCGGTACGATCACGCCTGTAGCGGAACTGATCTCCATCGCTCACGCACACGGTATCCCCGTGCTGGTGGACGGCGCACAGTCAGTGGCTCATATTCCGGTTAATGTAAGCGCTCTTGATGCCGATTTCTATGTTTTCTCCGGACACAAGATATATGCACCTACAGGTATAGGAGCTCTTTACGGCAGAAAAGAGTATCTCGAAGAGGCAAAGCCGTATCACGGCGGCGGCAACATGATCGCGGATGTGACGTTCGAGAGAACGATATACAACCCCGCACCGAACAAATTCGAAGCGGGTACCGGATCCATAGGAGATGCAGTTGCACTCGGTGCCGCACTCGATTACCTGACCGGTATAGGCATGTCGGAGATCAGTCGTTATGAGCATGAACTCGTATCATACGGGATGAGAGAACTGGCTAAGATCGACGGTCTTCATCTGATAGGCACGGCCACGGAGAAATCCAGTGCACTGTCGTTCGTTCTGGACGGACACACCATCGATGAGGTGGGACAGTATCTGGATAAGTGGGGAATAGCCGTGAGGACGGGACACCATTGTGCCCAGCCTATCTTAAGACACTACGGACTTGAGGGTGTGGTCAGACCGACACTGGCGTTGTACAACACACCTGAAGATGTGGATACACTGGTTCGTGCGGTCAGATCCATCCACTGACGGCATGGATCGATAACTGCGTTTATACAGATAAGGAGAAAGACTGATGAAGATCACAGTAGCAGGTGAGACAAAAGAATTTGATGACGGCATAAGCGTATCGAAACTGATAGAGCTTGAGAACGTGGAGACACCTCAGTATGTGACCGTATCTGTTAATGAGGAGTTTGTGGACTCGGGAGCATTCGGGTCCACTGCTCTCAAGGACGGTGACAACGTTGAGTTTCTCTATTTCATGGGAGGCGGCAGATAATGGCTTTTACGGACGAACAGTTAGAGAGATATTCCAGACACATCATCTTAAAAGAGATCGGTGTGAAGGGACAGAAAAAACTGCTGGCCGGAAAAGTTCTGATCATCGGTGCGGGCGGACTGGGCGCCCCCGCTGCCATGTATCTGGCTGCAGCCGGAGTGGGAACCATAGGCATAGCCGATGCGGACAAGGTGGATTTATCCAATCTGCAGAGACAGGTCATCCATACGACCAACGATATCGGCAAGCGTAAAGTCGAGTCGGCTGCCGAGACGATGAGAGCCATTAATCCCGACATCACGGTCAATACATATTATGACTTTGTGAACAGCAGCAACATTATGGATCTGATCGCGGATTATGATTTCATTCTGGACGGTACGGATAATTTTCCCGCGAAGTTTCTGATCAATGATGCATGTGTCATGGCCGGCAAGCCTTTTTCACATGCGGGCATCATCAGGTTCAAGGGACAGCTTACGACCGTTATCCCGGGAGAGGGACCGTGTTACAGATGTATATTCAAGAATCCCCCTCCGAAGGATGCCGTACCGACCTGTAAGCAGGCGGGTGTCATAGGAGCAATGGGCGGTGTTATCGGCTCACTTCAGGCTATGGAAGCGGTCAAGTATCTGACGGGAGTCGGAGAACTGCTTTCGGGATATCTGCTCACATATGATGCTCTCAAAATGGAGTTCCACAAGGTGAAGCTTCCTCCGAGAGGAGACGGGTGTGCGGTATGCTCCGATCACCCCACCATCACCGAACTGATCGATTATGAGCAGGCAGCATGCGATATGAAACAGTGATGCACGCCTAAGTGCGATCACACATAAGGAGGACTTATGGCTGATCTGGATTTTACAGTAGATGAAACTATAGATATCACGAGCGTGACGTGTCCGGTGACATTTGTTAAGACCAAGGTCGCTCTCGATGAGATGGATGAGGGCCAGGTTCTGCAGGTGCATTTGAATGACGGTGAACCCAGACAGAATGTACCCCGCAGTATAGCTGATGAGGGTCATGAGGTTCTGAGACTGGACGACAACGGAGACGGTACATATGAGCTGTATATCAGGAAAGTCGGAGATTAACGGTTTCAATACGAAACTCCTGCATGGAAGGACTTCATCCGGATACGGTCAGCGTGAGATACTGCCGCCTGTTTCTCAGGTGAGTGCTTTTCAATATGAGAGCATGGAAGAGCTTGAGAAAGTATTTGAGCACAAGAGTATGGGCTATGCATATACCCGTATCGGCAATCCGACTATCTCGGCACTGGAACAGAAGATCAATGAGCTCGAAGGCGGATCGCAGGCAGTATGCACAAGCAGCGGTATGGCAGCTATTTCAGCGTCACTTCTGGCCATTTGCGGTGCAGGTGATGAGATCATAGCGGGCACCGGATTATACGGCGGTACGATAGACCTGTTTCGCGATCTGGAAAAACTGGGCATCCATACGGTTTATGCACCGGGCCTCTCGGCAGACGAGATCAGACCTCTGATAAATGACCGGACCAGGGTCATCTTCGGTGAAGTGATAAGCAATCCGTCACTGGCGGTTCTTGATATAGCGGAGGTTAGCGCCGCAGCTCATGAAGCCGGAGTTCCGCTCATCGTGGATGCCACTTCGGCCACTCCTTTTATAGTGAGACCTTTGTCTCTGGGAGCCGATATTGTGATACACTCCACGTCCAAGTATATCAACGGAGGCGGTAACTCCATCGGCGGCATCATCATCGACGGAGGAAAGTTCGGCTGGGACTTCGATAAGTTTACGGCGCTCGCTGAGTTTAAGAAATACGGACGCATGGCCTTTTCCATCAGATTGCGTGCCGATCTGTGGCAGGACTTCGGCGGTTGCATGTCTCCGATGAATGCATACCTGACATATATAGGTGCGGATACACTGGGACTCAGGATGGAGAGGATATGCGAGAATGCGGCTGCTCTGGCACGTGCACTGGATGAGCAGCCCGGTATCTCGGTCAACTATCTGACACTGCCCGGTCATCCGTATCACGGTTATGTATCGTCTCAGCTGAACGGGTATGGCGGAGGCATCCTGACCTTCAGGACAGGATCGCGTGAACGGGCATTTAAGATCATAAATTCCCTGAAGTATGCGATGATCGCAAGCAATATCGGTGATGCGCGCACTCTGGTGATCCATCCCGCGTCGACACTGTACATCAGATCGAGTGAGGAAGAGCGGGAGGCAGCAGGTGTCTACGATGACACCATACGCGTAAGTGTGGGAATAGAGAATAGGGAAGATCTGATAGCGGATTTTCTGAGTGCCATTTCGGAATGATACGTGATATGATAGTCCTTGTTATTATATGGAGGAGAATCAATGAGTGTGAATAAAAAGAAAGAGACCACTTTGCGTCTGACGCTGACAGCCGTGTTTATGGCGTTCAACATAGTGCTTTCATCAATCGGGATACCGGTTCCGGGCGGGCATCTGTATCTGTGCGATGCGGTGATATGTCTGGCAGCCATACTGCTTAATCCGCTGGAAGCATTTGTGGTGGGAGGTATAGGATCGTTTCTCGGAGACATGATATTCTATCCGCTGCCGATGTTCGTATCGCTGGTTACACACGGACTTCAGGCGGTAGTGATATCTCTGATAGCTCATCACACACTCAGGTCCAAACCCAAAGTAGCATCGGGGATCGGCGTGACAGTCGGTGCTGTGATCATGGTTGTGGGCTATACCCTCGGCAAGATCTTCGTGTACAGCACGCTTGAATATGCCATCATCAAGCTTCCGTATGAGATAGCACAGGGTGCGCTCGGTGCGGTGCTTGGATGGGTACTGTGCTGGAAGTGCCGTATCCACGGAGCATTCAGCCGCTACATCGCAGAGGATGAACAGCATTAGTCCGGTCATGGCGGACGAGCAGCATCAGCTCCTCAGTATCCCCATAATTCGGTGCATTCTCTCATCCGCGACATGCCACACTTTCTGGCGCGGCCAGGGAAGACCGGATATATATTCGCGATCACGGGATTCAAGACGGTTCAGGGCTTCATCATAAGCCCGGCCGTCTTTTGCTTTAAGTATCCCGAATGTGCACTCGATATAACCTTCATCCGGTGCCTCGGTCTTTTCCGTGACCATGCGGAAGGACGTGCGTCCGTAAGAGTCGGTTTCTTTGATATAGCTTTTTTTCTCAATGGGAGACGAATCCGGGATGCTCAGACGTATGACTCCTGTGTCGGTGAAATGCTTCCATACGATATCAGCCACGACGGATTCGGACAGCGGATAATCCAGACGATCGCGGATCTCACGAACGGTAAGTCCCATATCAGCCATATGTCTGACAGCTCCTCCTCCCGCGAAATCCTGTATGAAACCCGAAAGCGCATTGTTGAAGTGTTCATTGCTCATAGAGTGATTGTACCACACCGGGTGTGGTATCATAGTAGCGACAGTCGTAACGGTTAATGACCGGAGGTGGATCATGCCCAAGGGTGCCAATCAGAAACTGAAACTGTACTACTTAAGCCGCATCATGACGGAAAAGACCGATGATGATCACTGCATCACCATGGCCGAGATACAGGAGTATCTGGAGGGATACGGAATTACCGCGGATCGCAAGAGCATATATGATGATATAGAAGCACTGCGTGTATTGGGCATCGATGTGATCGGCGAAAAACAGGGACGGAACTTCGTATATCATGTCGGTGAGAAGCAGTTCGAGATAGCGGAGCTTAAGCTCCTCGTAGATGCGATACAGTCATCGAAGTTCATAACCGAGAGGAAGTCGAACGATCTGATAAAGAAGCTTACCGGACTGGCCAGCGATTATGAAGCCCAGCAACTGAAACGGCAGGTCGTGGTCCAGGGGCGTGTCAAGACGATGAACGAGAGCATATATTATATCGTCGATGATATACACAATGCGATCTCCAATAACCGGCAGATACGTTTCGAATATCTGCGATGGAATCTGCGCAAGGAGATGGAGCCCCGTAAGGATCATCCGTATGAAGTCAGTCCCTGGGCACTCATGTGGGATGATGAGAACTATTATCTGATCGCATATGACGCGGTGGATGATAAGATCAAGCATTACCGTGTGGATAAGATGAGAAAAATAGAGCTTACCGGAGCTAAGCGTGTGGGACGCGAACTTTTCAGGGAATTTGATATGGCGAAGTATGCCCGGATGAATTTCGGGATGTTCGGCGGTGAGGAAGTCCGGGTGAAGCTTGAGTTTAAGAACGAACTGATAGGTGTGCTCCTGGATCGTTTCGGTAAAGACATACCGGTCAGACAGGCACATGCTGAGGGATGGTCTGAAACGAGTGTCGACGTGGCTCTCAGCGATCAGTTCCTCGGATGGATATTCTCGCTCGGCAGCAACATACGTATTACCGGACCGGAAGAAGTAGTGGCGCGATTTGCCGGTGAACTGGCTTCGGTATCGAAGATGTATCATTGATTTGAGAACAGGTTTCAGTGGATAATCCGGAGAAA
>CAMONC010000086.1 GCA_946620235.1 uncultured Lachnospiraceae bacterium
AAATGCGGGACAGATTGCCTGGAATTTCGTACAGATCCGTGATTTCAGTCTGGATATACAGCCCGGACAACGCATCGCATTTGTGGGTATGTCAGGATGCGGCAAAAGCACCCTGGCAAAACTTATATCAGGCTTATATCAGCCGTGGACCGGAGAAATACTGTTTGACGGAAAACCCATGTCCGAAATTGACAGGAGTATAATGACCGGTTCCGTAGCTGTTGTCGATCAGGATATCATTCTTTTTGAAGACACTATCGCCAATAATATCAAGATGTGGGATAACTCCATAGAAGATTTTGAGATGATCATGGCGGCCAGAGATGCGCAGATCCATGAAGATATCATGCAGCGCGATGGGGGCTATCAGTACAGGATCACCGAAGGCGGTAAGGATTTCTCGGGCGGTCAGAGACAGCGGTTGGAGATCGCACGTGTTCTCGCACAGGACCCTACTGTGATCATATTGGATGAGGCCACGAGTGCTTTGGATGCAAAAACCGAAAATGATGTAGTCAATTCCATCAAGGATCGCGGGATCACATGTATAGTGATAGCTCACAGATTATCCACGATCAGAGACTGTGACGAGATATTGGTCATGGATCATGGACTTGTAGTCGAACGCGGAAATCATGAACAACTGATGGCACTTAACGGTTTTTACAAAGAACTGGTTTCCAGTGAATAGATATATTATCAAGGTATAATATGAGTTGGTTTGAAGAACAGATCAGTACAAGAAAACAGGCTGATCAGGAAGCCCTGGAGGATTACCTGACCATCGTTGCGGGCGCGGTGATGGGCAGAAGAATGACGCAGGCTCTCAATGATGACAGGCAGAAGACTACCGATGCCATAGGTGAATTGCTGAGATACTATCACGTGAAGCCTCAGGAGGTACCGGATACCATCAAGGATATGAATGAGATCCTTGAATACCTTTTGCGCCCGCACGGTATCATGAGCAGAACAGTGCATCTGGAGACTCATTGGTATCGTGATGCAATTGGTGCCATGCTTGGCCGGCGTAAAAGTGACGGTGCCGTTGTTGCTTTGATACCGCATGGACTGAACGGTTATACCTATTATGATGCGGATCTGGATAAGCATATTCGTGTCAATTCTCATAATGAGGATCAGTTTGATAAGGAAGCTCTTGCATTTTATAAACCTTTTCCGATGAAAAAACTCAGCATAGGCAGTCTTATGCTGTATATCTGTGAGCAGATCAGTGTTTCGGATATTGTTTTGCTTATTCTTGCCATGTCTGCCGCTACTCTTGTCGGGTTGCTCGGGCCTAGACTTAATGCAGTTCTTTTTTCTGATGTGATAGCGTCGAACAATGCCCGTATGCTGGTCGGAATGGCTGTATTTATGGCCTGTGTATCCGTTTCCGCATTACTTTTCGGTGCGGTCAGGACTATGATCAACGGGAGAATAATTACCAAGCTGGATCTCAATATACAGGCAGCTTCGATGATGAGAGTGCTTTCGCTGCCTGCCTCATTTTTCAAGGATTACAGTTCCGGTGAACTTTCTAATCGTATAGGATATATCGGCACACTTGCATCAGGGCTTTTCAATGTGCTTTTAACTACGGGCCTGACAAGTGTTTTCTCGCTTGCATATCTGTCTCAGATAGTTAAGTATGCCCCCGGACTTGTCGTTCCTTCGATCATGATCACTTTGATCACGCTGGGATTTACGGTTGTGTCAACTTTGGTTCAGATGCGCATCTCCCGTAAAGTGATGCTTCTTAGCAGTAAGGAGAGTGGTATAAGCTACTCGATGATCTCCGGTATACAGAAGATCAGATTATCCGGTTCCGAGAAACGGGCTTTTGCAAAGTGGGGAAAAGCATATGCCGAATCGGCAAAACTGACATATAATCCGCCGATGTTTATTAAGGTAAACGGCGTGATCCAGACTGCCGTGTCCATGCTCGGCACCATGTGGATATACCATGCTGCCATCAAAACCGGAGTCTCTGTTTCCGAATACTATGCTTTTAGTTCCGCGTATGGTTACGTTAGCGGAGCATTCCTGTCATTGTCCGGCATAGCTCTGTCTATAGCCCAGATACGTCCGATATTGGATATGGTCAAGCCTATAATGGAGGCCGAACCCGAGATATCCGAGGATAAAGCCATGGTTACACGGCTCTCGGGAAGTGTTGAACTTAATAATGTTACGTTCCGCTACAGGGAAGATATGCCTCCCGTACTGGATAATCTGAGCCTGAAGATCTCATCCGGACAGTACGTGGCGATCGTAGGAAAAACGGGCTGCGGTAAATCAACTCTTGTACGTTTGCTGTTAGGACTTGAAACACCTCAAAAAGGTGCGATCTATTATGACGGAAAGGATATAAAGAAACTTGATCTCAAATCATTACGGCGACGGATAGGTACGGTGCTTCAGGACGGAAAACTGTTTATGGGAGATATATTTTCCAACATTACAGTCTGTGCTCCCTGGTTGGGGCTTGATGAAGCATGGGAAGCAGCAGAGATATCCGGACTTGCGAATGATATACGAAAAATGCCGATGGGCATGCATACCATCATCTCCGAAGGCCAGGGAGGAATATCGGGAGGTCAGCGACAGAGACTGCTGATCGCCAGGGCGATAGCACCCAAACCGAAGATCCTGATGTTTGATGAAGCTACATCCGCACTGGATAATCTGACTCAGAAGCAGGTCAGTGAAGCTTTGGATAAGATGAAATGCACCCGTATAGTCATCGCTCATCGTCTCTCTACGATCAGACAGTGTGACAGGATCATAGTTCTGGAGGGCGGCCATATCGTGGAAGATGGCAGCTATGACGAGCTTATCGCTCAGAATGGATTCTTTGCCGAACTAGTTTCAAGGCAGCGCCTTGACGACAGTGATTATGTCGGTCGTACTACGGCATTCTGATATTATTTATTTCGGAGGAAATTATGCGCATAAATAAAGTGTTCCCGATGATCCTGGTATCCGTGGCATGCTGTATCTGCTTAAGTGCATGCAGTCTGCCCTGGAGTTCGGGAGGAGACAGATCCATATCCGTGACTGAGCTGAACGGAACAGCGACTGTTACTTCCGCAGATACCAGTGTTACTGACTTGACCAAAGGTAAAAAGCTGGTATCCGGGGACAGTGTGAATGTTTATACAGGAGGGGATATAACCCTTTTGATAGACAGGGATAAGCATCTGACTGCAGGGGAAGATACGCAGTTTTCCATAGAAGCATCAGGAAAAAAGGGATCGACGGCAACGGTTATCGTATTGAGTGAAGGAACTGCCCGGATAAGCATTGATAAAACTCTCGGGTCAAAGGAGTCCTTTGATGTGGTAACTCCGAATGCAATGTTTTCGGTTCGCGGTACGGTATTCAGCGTATCTGTTGATCCGGTCGGTGACGGTTATAATACCGAACTCAGTGTTGAATCCGGTATGGTTGAGGCAAGTACCGTTGAAAACGATTCTCCCGATACAGAGTTTATAGGGGAAGGTCAGTCGGGTAAGTATACGGGTGAAGTGCCTGAGATCGAACGCTGGTTTGAGATCGCCGAAGATGATTCCGATGATAACAATACGATAGTTGAGGATCGTGTAAAGTATCTGACCAAACAGGAAAGTATTTCTTCTGTAGATGAAATACCGGAAGAGCGTGACGGATCTAAGGGATTTACGGGTGTGTTCAGGTCAGAGTTTTATACTATAGTTGTAGCCGAGGATGTTCCGTATGCGATAAATAAGAATTATGCTATCTGGGTAGAGGACGATATAATCAAGCCTTTCTGCATGGTGGAGATACCCGAAGACGCCGATGACGATGAACCTTATTTTCCCAGAGAAGCGGAGCAGATAAGCGATACACTTATTACCGATTACACTTTTGATAAGGATACTAAAGAGCATATAGATGATGTGTCATATTATCTGGATGGCGATACCATGTATTATCACTATATCGAGAATGATACGGGGTATGAGGAATTCATCGTTTTGACACGTACTGACGAGGATCCGACAGAACTGTATAACTCCTGTCTGCAGGGGGCAAATCATGAAAACTCCAAAGAGTAGTTCTCGTAAAATGGTGATCATCGCCGGCCCGACCGCTGTAGGCAAATCCGAGCTGGGAGTTGAGCTGGCATTAAGGATAGGCGGTGAAGTAATATCTGCTGATTCCATGCAGGTCTATCGTTATATGGATATCGGAACGGCCAAGATAAGCCGTGATGAGATGCGTGGCGTGAAACATCATATGATCGATATCATAGAGCCGATAGAACCTTATCATGTGTATGATTTTCAGCTACGCGCCAAAAAAGCATGTGAGGATATATATGCAAACGGCCATGTGCCGATAGTGGTTGGCGGGACAGGTTTCTATATACAGGCCCTTTTGTATGATATAGAATTTTCCGATCAGGGGCAGGATGATGCACTTCGGGCTGAGCTTAAAGCGATAGCCGATAATGACGGTCCCGAAGCTTTGCATGATATCCTTAAAGGTCTGGATCCCGACACGGCAGAGACTCTGCATCCGAATAATGTGAAGCGAGTTATCCGTGCAATAGAGTATGCCCGGCAAAACGGCGGAACGATATATGATCATAATGCCGAACAGAGAGCACGTATAAGTCCGTATGAATTCAGATATTATGTATTAAACGATGACAGACAGACAGTGTATGACCGCATAGATTCGCGGGTCGACAGGATGATCGGAGATGGACTGGAGGATGAGGTCAGATCACTGATCGATATGGGATGTTCATCCGATATGACTTCGATGCAGGGCATCGGTTATAAACAGATGCTTATGCATATAAACGGAGAACTGGGCAGAGACGAAGCTATAGATATGATCAAACGTGATTCAAGGCATTTCGCCAAAAGACAGTTGACCTGGTTCAAACGTGAACGTGATACCGTATGGATCGACAGAGAGGACAGGAGGAGTGAGGATATAGCAGACTGTCTGGCGGAAGAGATATCGAAAATGGATTAAAAAAGGAAAAGACATGAAAGACAGCTTATATAAGATATACGGAGAAATGGGGATCAGCCGTGAGCTGGCAGACAGATCGGGAAAGGTTCTTGATACCCTGAAAGAAAGATTTGCAGCCATAGATGAGACTGCTGAATATAATCAGTTAAAAGTTCTGAAAGCTATGCAGGAAGCGAGAGTATCCGAAGGCTGCCTGCACGGGACTACGGGATACGGATATAACGATGCGGGGCGGGATACGCTGGAGGAAGTGTATGCCGGTGTTTTCCATACGGAAGATGCTCTGGTGAGACCTCAGATAACCTGCGGAACACATGCACTTGCACTGGCACTCATGAGCAACCTTCGTCCCGGCGATGAACTTTTATGTCCGGCCGGCAAACCTTATGATACGCTTGATGAAGTGATAGGCATCAGACCGTCCGCAGGATCCCTCGCCGAGTATGGTATCACCTACAGACAAGTGGATTTAAAGCCGGACGGCAGCTTTGACCTGGAAGGCATCAGAGCAGCGATAAATGAACGGACAAAGATGGTTGAGATACAGCGATCGAGGGGATATGCCACGAGACCTACGTTGTCCGTAGAGCGTATAGGGGAGCTGATATCATTTATCAAAGGTATCCGCAGCGATATAATTTGCATGGTAGATAACTGTTACGGTGAGTTCGTACAGACCATGGAACCCTCGGATGTAGGTGCCGATATGACTGTCGGCAGTCTGATCAAGAATCCCGGCGGCGGATTATCTCCGATAGGCGGATATATAGTCGGTACCCGGAAATGTATCGAGAATGCTTCTTATCGACTGACATCTCCCGGTTTGGGTAAAGAAGTGGGAGCTTCGCTGCATGTTCTTCCGAACATGTATCAGGGCCTTTTTCTTGCACCTACGGTTACCGCATCTGCTTTGAAAACTGCGATATTCGCATCATACATGCTCGAGAGTCTGGGTGTGGAAGTATCACCGTCTTCATCCGAGATCAGATACGATATCATTCAGGAAGCGATATTACGGGATCCTGCTAAGCTCATAGCATTCTGCAAAGGCATACAGGCAGCTGCACCCGTAGACAGCTACGTGACTCCGGAACCATGGGATATGCCGGGATATGATGATCAGGTCATAATGGCTGCGGGTGCGTTTGTATCGGGCTCCAGCATAGAATTGTCAGCAGACGGGCCGTTACGTGATCCGTATTCGGTATTTTTTCAGGGAGGGATCACCTGGCCTCATGGCAAATTCGGCATATTGCGGGCTTGTCAGGAATTGTTGAAGGTGTGAAACACAACGCTTACATCGCTTGTAGATGACCGGATATTATGATAAAATTATTTTTCGCAGTTTAGTGAATAACGCTTAAGGAGAACATATGAATTCCTTCGGAATAGATTTAGGTACAAGCAATATTAAGATATATGACGATAACGACGGCCATACTCTGATAGAGAAAAACATGATTGCCGTTAATGACCGGGATGAACTGTTTGCCTACGGCGATTCGGCTTTTGAGATGTATGAGAAAGCACCGGCCAATATCCATCTGTCTTATCCGCTTTGTAACGGTGTTATAGCTGAGCTCAAGTATGAACAGATACTTGTCCGCAGTTTTCTTACCGGTCTGATGAAGGGCAATTGTCATCCCGCTGACTATTATGTGGCGATTCCCTGGGATGTTACGGAAGTTGAGAAGAGAGCCTTTTATGACCTGGTGAAGGATGCCAATGTAAAAGCCAAGAGGGTTATGATAGTTGAGAAGGCTGTGGCTGACGGTATTGGCATGAATATAGACGTTCTGAATGCCCAGGGCGTTTTGGTTGTTAATGTCGGCTTTGACACTACTGAGATCTCCATACTTTCACTGGGAGGTATTGTTCTGTCCAGATTGATCAAGGTAGGCGGTCTTAAGTTCGATGATTCGATCCGTAACGCTATCCGTACCGAATACAGCCTGATCATTGGGGGCAAAACAGGAGCTTATGTGAAGAATAATCTTCGTGAGCTCGAAGAGAACAGAGAGCCGGCGATCGTTTATGGCAGAGATATCGTGACAGGTCTTCCTGTGGAGAGATCTATCCCCACTGATCTGATAGACAGTTGTCTGAAAGAAAATTTTGCCTCTATCATAGATAATGTCAGAGTTATTCTGGAAAGAACTCCTCCCGAGCTTGCGGCAGATATATATAAGCACGGCCTGTATCTGACAGGCGGAGCATCTCAGACAGCCGGCTTGTATGAGCAGCTGGCCGCCGGTACCGGCTTGAAGGTTAATCTGTCGGATTCGCCTCTGACCAGCGTGGTAGACGGTCTCGCGAAGATCATTGAAGACGATCATTACAGAACGGTAGCTTACGCTCCCAGATAAACATTATGAGTCCTGTTGTACAGCAAAAAGGGGAGAAATTTACCTTTACCAGTAAATATCTCCTCTTTATTTTGACAATTCTATGTACTGTATTGATGATACTGTGCTACACCACGTCATTCATGGGTTCTGCTCTGAATTACGCGGTGGGGTTTATCGTTACGCCTTTTGAGAAGGGAATATCCGAGACAGGATACTATCTGGCCAACAGGACTGAGCAGATAGCCACGATACGTGATCTTCTTGCGAAGAACGAGGAACTCCAGGCTCAGGTGGATGTTCTTACTACTGAGAATATTCTTTTGCAACAGGATAAATATGAGCTGATATCTCTGCGAGAACTGTATAATCTTGATAATGAATACTCTTCCTATGAGATGACCGGAGCTCGTGTCATAGCCAGGGATGCCGGCAATTGGTATGCCACATTTGTCATCGATAAAGGGGCCTCAGACGGAATAGAGATTGATATGAACGTTATGGCGGGAGGCGGTCTGGTAGGTCGTGTGACGGCAACGGGAGCTCATTGGGCCAGAGTCAAGAGTATTATCGAAGATGATTCTAATGTATCCGCGGAGATTCTTTCCAATTCCGATACGCTGATAGTATCGGGAAGTCTGGAGATGTATTCGGATGGAGTGATTCCCTTTTCACAGCTTGTTGATACCGATGACGAAGTACAAATGGGAGATAAGGTGGTTACCAGCAATATCTCCGATAAATACCTCCCCGGAATACTTATCGGTTACATTGATTCCATAAACCCCGACACCAACAACATTACAAAGTCGGGAACGATCACTCCCGCAGTTGATTTTGAACATATTTCAGATGTGCTTGTTATCATGAAGCTTAAGCCGGGTATTGATGATTGATGAAAAGAGTTATTATAGCGATCCTGATGGTATGGATCACATTCCTGCTTCAAAGCAGTGTTTTTTCAAGGATAAATATTGGCGGCATTGTGCCGAATCTGATGGTGATACTCACGGCGTGCTTCGGCTTCATGGAAGGCGAGCTGGCAGGGCTGCTTGTCGGTTTCGGCTGTGGCATGCTCACGGACGTATTTTTCGGCTCTTTTAGCGGTTTCTATGCACTTATCTATATGTATCTCGGATATATGAACGGAAAGTTCTGTAATATTTTTTATCCCGAAGATGTCAAACTTCCGCTGGCGCTGATCATTTCCACTGATCTGCTTTATGGCTTATCATGTTATGTTTTTCTGTTCCTCCTCAGAGGCAGATTTAATATGGGTTTTTATTTCGGACATGTCATAGTCCCCGAAGTGATCATGACCATGATCATGACTCTCGTAATGTATCCATTGATCCTCATCATTCATAACAAAGTGTATGTTATCACCAGACAACAGTAAGGTATGTACGACGATATCAGAAACAGTTTGATAGGAATACTGAAGTCTCGGCTGCTGATCCTGTTTATTCTGATCGTGGTCTTTGGCGGGGTGCTCATTCATCGTGTATTTGATCTGCAGATAGTGAACGGAGAATCCTATCTTCAGGACTTTCAGATGACCATAGAGAAAAACAGAAGTATACGTCCTGCCCGCGGTAATATATATGACAGAAACGGAGAACTGCTGGCATACAATGAACTTGCGTACTCTGTAACAATCGAGGATGTCTATGAATCCGGATCTGCCAAGAATGAGAAACTCAATGCAACGATAGCTAAACTTATAGATATCATTGAAGCAAACGGTGATGAATGCATAAGTGATTTCGGCATAGCTATAAATAAAAGAGGAGATTATTATTTCACGATGGACGGAAGCAAGCAACTGAGGTTTCTGGCCGACGTATACGGTGAGATAGATCCCGCTGATCTCGAATATAAGGAGCTGAATTCAAGTCCCAAAGATGTTATAGATTATCTTTGCGGCAGAAACAGGTTCGGCATAGGAGAGTACATGGATCCCGATGATCGTGACTCCTTTGTGCCCGGATACGGATATGACCCCGAAGAACTTCTGAAGATCCTCAATATCCGTTACAACATGAATACAAACAGTTTCCAAAAATATATAGCCACTACCGTCGCAACCGATGTGAGCAGTGAGACGGTTGCGGTTGTGATGGAAAATGTTGATACCCTGCCGGGTGTGAATATATCCGAGGATACAATACGTAAGTATAACTACAGTAAATACATTTCTCAGATAGTTGGATATACCGGTAAGATTGACAGGGATGAACTGGCTCAGCTTCAGGAAATGGATGACGGGTATGATCTGAATGACACGGTTGGTAAGTCCGGAATTGAGTCGTCGATGGAGCTCTCGCTTCAGGGGACCAAAGGCCGTGAAACGGTTTATGTTGATAACGTGGGTAAAGAGATATCCACGACAGATCATATAGATCCCATAGCCGGTGATGATATATATCTGACCATTGATAAAGATCTGCAGATAGCCGCTACGGACATCATAGAAGAAAAGCTGGCTGCGATCATTTTAGCAAAGCTCAGCAATATCAAAGAGTATAAACCGGCAGAGAATGCCTCCAGTTCCAAGATAGTTATACCGATTTACAGTGTTTATTATGCCTGTATAGAAAACAGGGTTATAGATATAGATCATTTCTATGATAAATATGCATCGGAGACCGAAGCAGCCGTATATGATGTGTATACGGATAAAAATGAGAGGGTTCTGGCGTCTATAGAGGAGGAACTCTATAATACCAGAACCGCATATACGGAC
Source organism: uncultured Lachnospiraceae bacterium (assembly GCA_946620235.1). Lineage (GTDB taxonomy): Bacteria > Bacillota > Clostridia > Lachnospirales > Lachnospiraceae > XBB2008. Next base: position 10,105 of record CAMONC010000086.1, read on the forward strand.
TTGAACAAGGAATATCAGGTATATGAATCTCTTATTGCCTCCAGATTATACTCGGACGGAGTGATCAT
>CAMONC010000087.1 GCA_946620235.1 uncultured Lachnospiraceae bacterium
GTTAAATGTAATGAACTTAATCTCGGGCAGATATGCGACTCCGGGCAGTGCTTCAGGATGAGACGACTTCCCACGGAGGATGAGGCCGGGCTGTATGAGATCATTGCGACGGATCGCAGGCTCACGGCGAGACAACTGGACGACGGCGTGGAGCTTTACTGTGATGAGATGGAATATGAGCGCTTCTGGCGCTCTTATTTCGATATAGAGAGTGGGACTGACTATGCTGCGATCATAGCTTCCGTTGATCCGGCGGATGAATATCTGATGGGAGTGGCTCGTGCGGGGAGCGGCATCAGGATACTGCGTCAGGATCTGTGGGAGATGATCGTGACTTTCCTTATCTCCCAGCAGAATAACATCCCGCGCATACATAAGTGCATCGACAACATATGCAGGGAGTACGGAGAATTCATTGCGATTGATTCTTCCGGCCAGCGTGCTTCCGGGCAGCGTGCTTCCGGCCAGCGTATCTCCGGGAAGATGGAATCCGAAGAGATTGACGGATACTATACCTTCCCCACGCCCGAAGACCTTGCGGGTCTTGAGGAGGATGCCCTCATGCCATGCAATCTCGGGTACCGCAGTAAGTATGTCGTGCGTGCGGCGAGATCGGTAGTTGAGGGGACATTGGATCTCGACGCGATCCGGCGCATGGACCATGAATCGGCACGTACCGAGCTTCTGACGGTCTTCGGCATCGGCGCGAAAGTTGCGGAATGTATATGCCTTTTTGCACTGCATCACCTTGATTCTTTTCCGATAGATACCCATATCAGGCAGGTGCTTGAGAGGGAGTACGGAACCGCATATGATAAGGATTTTCCTTTTGACAGATATCATGATCACCTGGGAGTGATCCAGCAATATATGTTTTACGGAGAATTGAGGATATGAAAAAGGGGATAATAAAAGCCCGATACATGGCAATTGCAGCGATCATACTGATCTGTACGGTTTTGGTCATAGTTTTAAACAGACAGGTTCCGGGGCTGGAAAAGACAAAGGATATCCTGCCCAGGATCGGACAGGAACCTGTATATGTCGAGATGACCGATGGAGAGGTTTTATCGGCAACATACACACCTGCCCGTGATATGACGGTCAAGTCGCTTAAATATCTTTTGGTGAATACCGCGAACGGTGATCTTTCCGGGACCGGTGAAGCATTTCTTAAGATCAGCCTGTATGGAGCCGACAGAGACTGTCTGTTCACGGGTGAAGTACAGATGGTGGATATTGAGGCCGGCAGCTGGCAGTCTCTGCAAATGCCGGTTGAGCTTTCAGAAGGTTTTTCCTATTCCTTTGAGTTCGAGCCTGTCGGATGCGATCCTTACTTTATGCGCGTTTTGGACTACGAGCCAGGGATCTCGATCGGTTTTGAAACGGTAACGGACTCCGTGGTGACCTATGGTGATATTTTTTATAATTCCGTTCCCATTGTGATAATGGCTGCCGCATTTGCCATAGTTTATATTCTCGCAGGCGACAGGGCGAAGCGGTTTATTACTGCATTTGCAGAGAAAAAGAGCACGGTGATCGTATTCAATATCCTGTTCCTGGTCCTTCTGTTCGTGACTCTGACCATAAAGATCATTAAAGTCTCATATATAGACGGAGTTTATATTTCCGCAGATTCCGACGGATATATGAGAGAGGCAGTTAATCTTGTCAAGGGCAACGGTTTTTCATACGAGGGGATAGCAGGATACAAAAGTCATTTTGCAAACTGGCCCATAGTTTACCCGCTGATGATAGCTTTGGTGATGCTGGTCACGGGGACAAATGCTTACCTTGCCGGCAGAATAGTGGCTGTCCTCACTATTACCGTTATCTTCGCGGTACTGTTTGCGGAGTATAAAGAAAAAGCCTGGGCATATTCCCTTGCTTTTACGAACATCGGATTTCTGGGGCTGTGTTACTATACCTGGAGTGAGGTGCCGTTCATCCTGTTTATGATGCTTTTTGCACTATCACTTGCTCGTATCGTCAAGGAAGATGAACCGCCGGTCAGGCGATTCGTGCTGTTGACCGTGTGGGGGAGTCTGGCCTTTCTTACCAGATATTTCGGCCTGTTTTTGTGGATGGTTGCCGGAGCCTACTGGCTGTATCTCGTGATAAAACGGATCAGAGAAAACGGACTTAAGAAAGGATTCCCGACACGAAAGATAACGGGACTTTTCTGCAGCGGTTGTTGCTTTGGTGTCATTGGCGCCGGATATCTGATGATGAATAAGATTTATAACGGCTATCCGACGGGAGTCAGCCGGGGAACCTGGTGGGATGATTATGCCAGTCTCACCGCAGACCTGGTAGACAGTCTTCTGGTCGAGATATTCAATGTGTTCTCGCTGGAGGTTCCGAAACTTCTGACTGATATCGGAGAGAAAATGTCAGTCTGGTTCATTGTGCTGGTTGCGGTCATGATGGTTTATTGCATCGTGAAGTGTGAAAAAAAGGATGTAAGAGCCATGACGCTGATCGTTATTGCTGCCGCTTATTACATCATCTTCATACTGGTCAGATACAGATCCAGCATGGATACTTTTTACTTCAGATTTTTTGCACCGGCCACGGTTTTGCTCGTGATGGGACTTATCGGCCTTGTTTCCGCGAATGCTTTGTCCGATGGAAAAGCGATCAGAGTGATAGCTGGTTTCTCAATGATATTTACGGTGATACTGTGTGCTTCCTACGCTGCGGAGATTCCGGAGTGGGGCCGGGAAGCAACGGCTTTTGACGTGGTTGCAAGAGACTGGGATCAGTCTTACAGCGAGATCCCGTACAGGAGTGCAGTGATCTGGAGTGACCTGGATTACCGCAGTACATGGTACAGGCCGGATGTTTACAGCGGAGAACTCTTTGAGGGCGATACCTGGGAGAGTCTGTCCGGGAGATACTATGCATCGGAAAGTATCGTTATCAAGAAGACAGATGCACAGGCACTTATTGAGTCGGGTTCATACGATAAGAGTGTGATCGAACGTCTTCAAAACGAACTGGCTTCCTCATCCGGAAACGGGAATAAATATCTGGTCATACCGAAGTGATAAATAACGGATTCCATATATGTTTTACGGAGATTTGAATATCTCGCGTTAATAAGGTATAGTGGGGAATGGCGGTCTTTGTATGCGCCTGTCGTATCAGGAGGATTTATGAAAAAGAAAACTGTGCTGCTGCTGGCAACGGCAATCGTACTCACTATGCTGGGCGGGTGCGGAATGGTAGATGCGGTCACCGGTGCAGTAAGCGATAAACTGGAGTCGGTACGGGGCGGCGATGACGATGCTACCGACAAAGATGAGGCTAAGGAGTCCGAAGCTAAGCCCAAGAACGAACAGGACAGTGCCGATACACTTGCTCTTCTCGGAGACCTGATGGGTGAGAATCTCGGAAGTGTCGCCGGTACGGGTTCTTCACAGGAGAGTACGGAAGGAACATCTGCTGATGCGGAAATCGATGTCGATTCTCCGGAGAATCAGGTTGTAGTTACGCAGGCCGATGAGTGGCTTGGCTTCTATTACGGTACGCTTCAGGTTGTTGGATTCGGGGAAGAATATGAAAATGTGGAGACTGAGTTTGAAGCCTATGCCTTAGTCAGGGATCCCGACGATGACTATCCCTATCTGGAGATATACTCAGATGACTTCGATATATGGACCAATGTCGACTTCAGCTATGACGGTCAGGCACTGGCCTCGATGTATGTGGATCTGAGTGATGATACGCTTGAGCCGGTGGTATATGAATTCGGTGATGCGTATGTGGTTGATGTATCGCTCACGGATGAAGAGGCACAGGCTTTCAAGACTGTATCCGACGGAAAGACTCCGGCCAGGATCCGTGCGGAGTATAGCTATATCGATCCCGAGCTTGAACAGGATGGTCAGGACTGCGGACTGCTGATGCTTTTTGATCTGACCAAGGAACCAATCTATTAACAGTGACGGCTGAGCCGTGAAAGTTTATACATAAGGAGATACAGATAATGCCTACACCTATCAAAGAAGGAAAAGTAAGAGAAATCTATGACAACGGCGATTCGCTGATAATGGTCGCTACCGACCGCATCAGTTGCTTCGACGTGATACTGTCGAACACTGTCCCGAAAAAGGGCGAGGTCCTGACACAGATGTCGAAATTCTGGTTTGAATTTACGTCGGACATCATTCCGAATCATATGATATCCACTGATACCGCCGACATGCCGGAGGATTTCAGGACAGACTATTTCGCCGGACGCAGCATGATGTGCAAGAAACTGAAGATGCTTCCGATTGAGTGTATAGTCAGAGGTTACATCACAGGCAGCGGCCTCAAGAGTTATCGGAAGGACGGTACGGTATGCGGTATTCTCCTGCCGGAGGGGCTGACAGAATCCGACAAGCTGCCAGAACCCATCTACACACCCAGTACCAAGGCTGAGATAGGCGATCATGACGAGAATATCTCATATGAGAAATCGATAGATGTACTCGAGCGCGAATTCCCCGGACACGGTGAGGAATATGCAAGAAAGCTCAGGGACAACACACTGGCCATCTATAAGAAATGTGCCGATTACGCTTTGACCAAGGGCATCATCATAGCCGATACGAAGCTTGAATTCGGCCTTGATGAGAACGGTGAGATGGTTCTCGGCGACGAGATACTGACTCCCGATTCATCCAGATTCTGGCCTGCCGATGAGTATGCTCCGGGTCATTCGCAGAGCTCATTTGACAAGCAGTTTGCAAGAGATTATCTGACCGCTCATGAAGGCGAGCACAACTGGACTCTGCCGGATTCCATAGTGGAGCAGACGACCGCGAAGTATCTGCAGGCATACAGCATGCTGACCGGGAGAGAACTGTGATGGACATATCGGTGTGCGTGATCGCGCGTAACGAAGACAATCATATCGAAGAGTGCTTAAAGCGTCTGCGCCCGTGCAAGTTCGAGATCATCGTGGTGGATACCGGATCGATCGACAGAACCATGGAGACCGCAGCGAAATATACCGACAAAATATATCAGTTCCAGTGGGTGAGCGATTTCTCGGCTGCCCGTAATTTCAGTGTGGAGCAGGCCACTAACGACTGGATCCTGATCATAGACTGCGATGAATATCTGGAAAATGTGAATCTGCTTGATATAGAACGTATCTGCAGGGACAATCCCGACAAGATAGGCCTGATCCAGCGCAACAACCCGTATACGATCCAGGGACAGAAGACGATCGTGACTGAGCGCATAGGGCGGCTTTTCAACCGCAAGTACTGTCACTACGCGGGATCGATACATGAACGTGTCATGCCTATAGACGGCTCGGATCCGGAGTATGTGGAGGTGCCGCTCACCATCTATCATGAGGGATATGTCACTGAGTCCGATAAGAGAACACGTGCCACACGTAACCTCGAGATGCTTCTCGCCGATGTGCGTGAGAACGGACCCGATGCATATAAGTACTATCAGATGGGTCGCAGTTATGTCTATATGAATGATAATGCGAAGGCCATCAGCTACTACGAGATGGGGCTGGAGCTGGCGGATGATCCCAAACAGACATATGTGGCCAGCATGATGGAATCATACGGATACTGCATGCTGGATATGGACGATTCGTATGCAAAGATGGATTATATCGATAAGTTCTACGATGCATATTCGTTCCGTGCAGACTTCCTGTATCTGGCCGGGATAATGTGTATGAAACTCGGAGATCTGGACAGGGCATATCGTGAGTTCGAGAAGGCTACCGGCATCAAGATATTCAACCGCAGCGGCACGGGTGATTACAGAGCCTACTTCCAGATGGGCAATGTCCGTGAACTTCAGGGTGACAAGGAAGCTGCCCGTGAACTGTATGAGAAATGCGGTGATTTTGCTCCTGCATTGGCAAAGCTGTCGAGTATGGGCGAGGCGGATTGATTTTTATTATCTAATTTGACGATTGTATATATTTCACAAAAGATTGACAATATGAGCGTGGGGTAACTCACGCTCATTTTTGTTGTGACAATAGGGTATTGGACCCACAGGAGGAGACGATTATGAAAAAGAGAATGGTAAGTGTACTTCTGGCATCTGCTATGGTACTCAGCCTTTCTGCCTGCGGCAAGACCGAAGAGGCAGCTGAGGCTCCCGCCAATGAGGTAGAAGAGACTGCTGAGGCAGCTGAAGAGACCACTGAGGCAGCAACCGAGGAGACTACTGAGGCAGCAGCTGAGGAGACCACTGAGGCAGCAGGCGATGTGATGAGCTATGCCGATTACGTAGCTGCAGATGTTGACACCGAAGTAACTGTAGAGACCTATGTACAGGCTAAGCAGGGATGGTGGGAGAACGAAGGCGTAGGCAACGCTACATTCTACACACAGGATGAGGACGGTGCATACTTCCTTTACAACATGCCTTGCAGTGAAGAAGATTATGACAAGATGGTACCCGGTACCAAGATCAGAGTTAAGGGCTTCAAGTCCGAGTGGTCAGGCGAAGTGGAGATCACCGATGCTACTTATGAGATCATCGACGGCAACTATGTAGCTAAGGCTACCGACGTAACCGACAAGCTCGGTGCCGATGATCTGGTTGATTACATGAATCAGTTCGTAGCATTCAACGGAATGACCGTAGAGGGTTCCGGCGATGACGGTGCAGCATTCCTGTACAACTGGGACGGTTCAGGTACTCAGGGCGATGACCTGTACTTCAACGTATCCAAGGACGGCAAGACCTACACATTCTGCGTAGAGTCTTATCTGTGCGGATCCGACACCGATGTATACAAGACTGTTGAAGGTCTTAAGGTAGGTGACACCGTAGATGTAGAGGGCTTCATGTACTGGTATGAAGGACCTCAGCCTCATGTAACAAGCGTGACTGTTAAGTAATTATCAGGAAAAAACGCTGATATATTTCAAAACGAAAATGCGGAGCGTATGGATGATCGTCCATACGCTCTGTTTATTTATGCGTCGGATTGTTGTATAATATAATTTATGAGCGAGCGTATTATGCGAGCCATAAATTAATGAGCAATTTCCGTAGGAAATCGCGAGTATATTATTTTTCAAGAGGGGGACTAGCTATGGCTCATAAAAAATGGGTGTATCTGTTTACCGAGGGTAACGCAAACATGCGTGAGCTCCTGGGTGGCAAGGGTGCGAATCTGGCAGAAATGACCAACATCGGTCTGCCTGTACCGCAGGGATTCACGGTTACCACGGAAGCTTGTAATCAGTACTATGAAGACGGCAGACAGATCAATGACGAGATCATGAGTTCCATCATGGAGTTCGTGGGTCGTATAGAGATGATCAATGACAAGTATTTCGGTGATCCCGAGAAACCGCTCCTCGTATCTGTACGAAGCGGTGCCCGTGCTTCGATGCCCGGTATGATGGACACCATCCTGAACCTGGGCTTGAACGAAGAGGTTGTCGATGCAATGATAGCAGGCAATCCGGATCCGAAGTTCGAGCGTTTCGTTTATGATTCCTATCGCAGATTCATACAGATGTTCTCCGATGTCGTAATGGGCGTAGGCAAGAAGCATTTCGAGCAGCTCATCGATGCGATGAAGGAGAAAAAAGGCGTTAAGTTTGACGTAGACTTAACGGCCGAGGACCTGAAGGAACTTGCAGAGCAGTTCAAGGAAGAGTATAAGAACGAGCTCGGTGAGGAGTTCCCTACCGATCCTATCGTACAGCTCAAGGAAGCCATCAAGGCGGTGTTCCGTTCATGGGATAACCCGAGAGCAAACGTATATCGTCGTGACAACGACATTCCTTACAGCTGGGGTACAGCGGTATCCGTTATGCCCATGGTATTCGGTAATCTGAACAATAACTCCGGTACCGGTGTTGCATTTACCCGTGATCCCGCTACCGGCGAGAAGAAGCTGATGGGTGAGTTCCTCGTTAATGCACAGGGTGAGGACGTGGTAGCAGGTATCCGTACTCCCATGCACATCAGTGAGATGGAGCAGAAGTTCCCCGAAGCATATGACCAGTTCACGAAGGTATGCAAGATCCTCGAGAAGCACTACCGCGACATGCAGGATATGGAGTTCACCGTAGAGAACGGCAAGCTCTACATGCTGCAGTGCCGTAACGGTAAGCGTACCGCTCAGGCCGCTCTGAAGATCGCATGCGACCTCGTGGATGAAGGACGTAAGACCGAGGAAGAAGCAGTGGCAATGATCGATCCCCGTAACCTCGATACACTGCTGCATCCTCAGTTCGACAGCGGCGAGATCAAGAAGGCCGAGCCTATCGGTAAGGGTCTCGGAGCATCACCCGGTGCTGCCTGCGGTAAGATCGTATTCTCCGCAGAGGATGCCGAGGCTTGGTTCGAGAGAGGAGAGAAAGTCGTACTCGTACGTCTCGAGACCAGCCCTGAGGATATCACCGGTATGAAGGTTGCCCAGGGAATACTTACCGTCCGCGGTGGTATGACATCACATGCAGCCGTTGTAGCCAGAGGCATGGGTACATGCTGTGTATCCGGTTGCGGCGACATCGTGATGGATGAAGAGAATAAGAAGTTCACTCTCGCAGGCAAGACCTTTAAAGAAGGCGATTATATATCACTTGACGGTTCCACAGGTAATATCTATGACGGCATCATTCCTACCGTTGATGCTACTATAGCAGGTGAGTTCGGCCGTATCATGGGATGGGCCGACAAGTTCCGTACCATGCAGGTTCGTACCAATGCCGACACTCCTGCGGACGCACGTAAGGCTCGTGAACTCGGTGCAGAAGGAATCGGTCTGTGCCGTACAGAGCACATGTTCTTCGAGCCCGACAGGATCGATGCATTCAGAGAGATGATCTGCTCCGACTCCGTAGAGGAGAGAGAAGTGGCACTCAGCAAGATCCTGCCTTATCAGCAGGGTGACTTCGAGAAACTCTATGAAGCTCTTGAGGGATATCCGGTAACCATCAGATTCCTGGATCCCCCGCTTCACGAGTTCGTACCCACCGAGGATGCCGATATCGAGAAGCTCGCGAAGACCAAGAATAAGAGTGTTGAAGAGATCAAGTCCATCATCGCATCCCTGCATGAGTTCAACCCCATGATGGGACACCGCGGATGCCGTCTGGCAGTTACATATCCCGAGATCGCCAAGATGCAGACCAGAGCCGTGATCAGGGCCGCCATCAACGTATCGAAGAAGCACACCAACTGGAAGGTTACTCCCGAGATCATGATCCCTCTGATCGGCGATGTGAAGGAGTTCGTATTCGTTAAGAAGCTCGTGGTAGAGACCGCTGAGGAAGAGATCAAGGCAGCTAACTATAAGCTCGAGTATCAGGTAGGTACCATGATCGAGATTCCGAGAGCAGCACTTACCGCTGACGAGATCGCAGCCAACGCAGACTTCTTCTGCTTCGGAACCAACGACCTGACTCAGATGACATACGGATTCTCCAGAGACGACGCAGGCAAGTTCCTCGACGCATATTATGATGCGAAGATCTTCGAGAACGATCCTTTCGCGAAGCTCGACAGAAACGGCGTCGGCAAGCTGATGAAGATGTCCATGGAACTCGGAAAGCCTGTTAACCCGAACCTCCACGTAGGTATCTGCGGCGAGCACGGCGGTGATCCGTCATCCGTAGAGTTCTGCAATGAGATCGGACTGGACTACGTATCATGCTCACCTTTCCGTGTGCCGATCGCAAGACTGGCAGCCGCACAGGCAGCTATCGCGCAGAGGCAGTAAATTACACTTCAGTGGGGCTGAAGTGTCCCAAAAACGATTCGCTGCACATCAGCTTGCTGAAGTGTTCAACAACGATTCGCATTTATAAATGATTTATGTAGTAACCGGCAGGGCGTCCGCCCTGCCGGTTTTTTGTCGCTCGCTTTTTACTATGTGCTACTCTCTGACGGTGTGCTGAACTTGGGCGGTACGTGAATCAACCTAGGAGAGCCCATCCGTTCACGTACAACCTCGGCCCCACGATACGTGAACCGCTGACGAATCCGCCCGCCATTCACGTACCCCACCGGGGCGTCTTGCCGCGAATC
>CAMONC010000088.1 GCA_946620235.1 uncultured Lachnospiraceae bacterium
AGAGTACTTATATGCGAGGTCTCCGATCTTTTCAACGAGCCCCGTATCGTATTCCTCATCAAACTTAACCTGCGGCGCCCTGAAGCCGGCAAACGATCCCCTGGCTCCGCGCCCCGGAGAAATATGGAAGTAGTCCGCATACATGGTCGCATGCGGACTGGATATGATGATCGTATCGGGATCAAGCTTTGCTATCTCACCTGCCACGCTTTCATATGACCTCGTGGTCAGTTCTATCTCTTTCTCACCGCCGCGTCCGACTTCGGGTACGATGAGCGGCGGATGCGGAACCATGAATGCAGCCAATATCGACATATATCACCTCTCTGCTCTGATCAGTGCTTCACACTGTCACGTTTGCCTGTCCGGTATACGAACCATACGATAGCCAGCAGACAGACTGCCGATCCGATGATGCCCAGATTAACGGTCCCGGATATATCGATGATACTGTCCAGACCGAGCACTGCTACCAGTGCCAGTATTATGCCGACCAGACCTTCACCGGCGATCATTCCGGAGCAAAACAGTACCCCCGTTCCGGCTTCGGTGTCTGTCCCTTCTGCCTTTTTGCGGTCGATCACCCAGCGTATCGCACCACCGATCATGATGGTGGCGGACAGTTCCAGCGGCAGATACAGTCCTATAGCCACGGGCAGGACAGGGATTCCCAGTATCTCTACCACTATCGCTATGAATACACCTATAAACACCAGTGCCCACGGCAGATTGCCGTTCATGACACCCTCTACGATCATCTTCATGAGTGTGGCCTGAGGAGCGGCAAGTTCTTTGGTGCCGAATCCCCATGCCTTATCGAGCAGGATCAGCACGCCGCCTATAGCCAGCGCAGCCGCCACCGCACCGATCAGTTCTCCAATCTGCTGCTTCTTCGGTGTGGCGCCGAGCAGGAATCCTGTCTTTAAGTCCTGTGAAGTATCACCGGCCATGGCTGCCACGATACAGATGATGGAACCCACGGCGATCGATGCGACCATCCCTTCGGGCCCTGCTTTGCCTGTCAATTTGAATATCAGTGTGGCAAAGAGCAGTGTCGCTATGGTCATACCGGATACAGGGTTATTGGAGCTGCCTACCAGTCCTACCATTCTGGACGATACCGCTCCGAAGAAAAAGCCGAGCACGGCGATCATCAAAGCTCCGGCTATGGATACGGGTACCACCGGCAGTATGCATATGAGCAGGATGATGGCTATGATCCCTATGACCACGGCCTTCAGGGGCAGATCTGTATCTGTCCTCCTGTCTCCTGCGGATCCGGATGATTTCATCCCCTTGATCGCTTCGGTGAATGTCCTGATGATCAGCGGCATGGTCTTGATCAGGCTGATTATTCCACCCGCAGCCACCATACCGGCGCCGATATACCTGATATAGTTCGACCATATCGCACCGGCTCCGCTGCTCTCATAGATGGAAGCTATGGATTCCGTACCGGGATACAGTATGGTATCTCCTCCGAAAACTACTATTGCGGGGATGAGCACAAACCATCCCAGTACACCGCCCGCCAGCATATACGATGAGATCCTGGCACCGCATATATATCCTACTCCGATGAGTGCGGGATATACTTCCGCGGACAGTTCCGTCTTAAGCCCCTTTATGGGTATCGCTATCACGCCGGGAATGGCTTTGATTCCGTCAACCACAAACTTTACCAGCGCAGCTAATCCCATTCCCGCGAACACGCTCTTTGCACTGGCTCCGCCCTCTTCACCTGCCAGCAGGACTTCGGCACATGCGGTCCCCTCAGGATAAGGAAGTATTCCGTGCTCCTTTACTATCAGGGCGTTTCTGAGCGGCACCATAAACAGGACGCCCAAAACACCGCCGAGCAGTGCCAGCACCGATATACTGATGATATCGGGGCTCTCTACCACGCCTTCATTGGACCACAGAAAAAGGACCGGCATGGTAAAGATTGCACCGGCGGCAAGCGACTCGCCGGCCGATCCTATCGTCTGTACCATGTTGTTCTCGAGAATGGAATTTTTCCGCATTATCATGCGGATCACACCCATAGAGATGACTGCTGCGGGTATGGATGCGGATACCGTCATACCCACCCTGAGTCCCAGATAAGCATTGGCGGCTCCGAATACCACCGCCAGGATGATGCCCATGATTACGGACGTTATAGTGAACTCGGGAGCATTGCTGTCAGCCGGTACATAAGGTTTGAATTCTTCCGCTTTTAATTCTTTGTTCTGTTCCATATCATTTACCTCATTTCAAAACTCGGTTAACAACAATTTTACCATACATAAAACGGGGTGGTATATACCACCCCATCAAACTATCATTTTACTCCTCCCAGAACAGGTCGTTGAGAGTCAGATCCAGTGCTTTGCAGATCGAAATGCACAAATTTATGGTCGGATTGTAGTCTCCCTTCTCAATCGCACTCATGGTCTGTCTGGACACGCCGCAGATCTTCGCCAGATCCTCCTGGGAGAGGTCCTTGCCCGCACGGGCTGCTTTAAGTTTAAGATTCTTCATAGTATCAGCCCTCCTTTTCATCCAGCTTGTCAGCAATGTATCTGATCAGCATAATCACGAGCAGTACCGCAAACATGGCCAGAACGAGAACGTTATACAGCGGAAGTGAGTCCATAGGATTTGCATTTACACTGAAACTTCCGGAAATGATACCGGATACTATGGGTATGATATTTAAAAAGATGGCGAGAGCAAAAACGATCGCGTATCTCTTGGGATCATTGTTCATCCCCCAGTAAACTCCGTTCCAGACAGCATATCCGCACATAACCGTGATGCCGACGATGATGTCTGCAAAAAAGACCGCAAAACCGGGGATCGGAATTGATATTTCTGCCATCGACATGATCGACTCAATTGCCAGCAGACCCACCATCGTGTAGAACCCGAACACATATCCCTTGTTCTTGATCGCCTTCTGACGCTCATCATATTCGGTCTTAACCTTCTTATCCTTATTGGCGAACTTAAGCAGTACGATAACCAGTATTAGTCCTACCATAAGTCCTATTGCCATACCCATTGACATTGCCATTGATCTTTCCATTCTTTTATCCTCCTGTTATCTGCTGTCCTTATCTGTCTTCGCCGCGGTGAAGCTTCCCGGCATATCTGCAGACTCCGAAAATGTTGATGATCTGTGCCGTTACTATACACGCCAATGCGATCGTGAGGTTGTCACGTCCTACCTCAAAGATATCGATCATGATAAGTACCAGACCTGTTACGGCCAGGAATGCCATTACGACATACAGCATTTTGATGCTTACTGGAGCTTTCTTTAATTCTTCAAAACTGATTCTGTTGATTCCACACATTTTCTTTTCCTCTTTTCTTTTTTCAACTCAGGATCCTTCATCTCCCCTTCGTCAAGGGTGTTTGAGATTCGGGATCCGTTTTCCTTCCAAACTAAAAGGAGACGTCTGTGCCCTTCATGAGCATATAATAACGTCTCCACAGAATAATGTCAAGTATATTTTACAAAAATCTTTTCTGAAATGATTTTTGTCGTGAAATACACTGTTTATGTAATGCAAGTATGCGATTTAAAACTTCCCCGGATAGTCTGTGCCGGTATCGCGTCTGTACGCATCCAGGAGTTCCTCCGGCCTTTCTTCCATATCCATCATAGTCACAAATGCAGTGAGCAGCATCCTGTCGGGATTATCACGCTCGGGCCTCACAGTATCCATGCCTGCCTTGAACCGGTCTATCTGCCAGACCATGATGTCGACTATGGTGACTCCATCAATCGAATACTTGCATGCGAAGTCCTGAGTCAACATATAGCTCACATACTCGCCATATACACCCTCTGACTTCATAAGCCTGTCCCAGAACCTGTCCGCATACTCCCGCGTCTCTCCGGCGCACTCACACAGGGCATAAGCCCATTCATGCGCTGCTTCCGTGATCTGCGTATCATGTATATCCGTAACCATATGTCCGGTGTCTGTCATAGATGATCCCCCTCAGCCGGTACGATCCGCCTAAGCCTCTTCTTCATCCGGTATCTTCGCTCCGGCGAGTATCTTGAGTTCCTCAGGTGTCAGCTTCATCACGTAAGCTATCTCTCCTACTCTCAATTCATCGGGAACATATCCGTCATCCGTTTTATAAGCTTCCTTTAATTCCTCGCACTCGGCCAGAGCGGTCTCCTCGTCTATGAGCGGACGAAGCTCCACCTCGTGCTTCTCCACGGGTATATAAGCCACATGAGTCTTATCATAATAGGATTTAAGCACATAGTACGGCATCGGAGTCATGTTCTTATCAGCTGACAGTTTCGTTATGTCCGATACTATGCAAAGCCCCATGGTGGAACTGTATATTATGTCTTTCTTTGCGTACGCGCTTTTTATCTCTTCCATAACCATGATTATAACATAAAACGGACCGGCCATAACTGACCGGTCCGATAAAAAAATCTGTTTTGGATTTAGTACATTCCGCCCATTCCTGCGCCACCTGCGGGCATCGGAGGTTCGGGCTCCTTGATGGTAGCTACTACCGACTCCGTGGTCAGCAGTGTACTTGCCACGCTTGTAGCGTTCTGAAGTGCGCTTCTGGTAACCTTGGCAGGATCCAGGATACCTGCTTCGACCATGTTTACATAGTCATCCTTGAGTGCATCATATCCTACGCCCTCAGCAGACTCGCGTACCTTATTAACGATAACGCTGCCTTCCTGACCTGCATTGGTTGCGATGGTGTACAGAGGTGCTTCCAGAGCCTTGAGGATGATGTTGACACCTGTCTTCTCATCACCTTCCAGACCTTCGGCAACCTTGGCAACAGCCTTTGCTGCGTGGATGTATGCGGATCCGCCACCGAAGATGATGCCTTCTTCAACTGCTGCTTTGGTAGCTGCGAGAGCATCCTCGATACGGAGCTTCTTCTCCTTCATCTCGGTCTCGGTAGCTGCGCCTACTCTGATGACGCCTACGCCGCCTGAAAGCTTAGCCAGTCTCTCCTGAAGTTTCTCTCTGTCGAAGTCTGATGTAGTCTCTTCGATCTGCTTCTTGATCTGGCCGATACGTGCCTGTATTGCTGCCTTGTCGCCTTCACCGTCCACGATGATGGTATTCTCCTTGGCAACCTTAACGGATTTAGCATGTCCGAGCTGATCAAGGGTTGCATCCTTAAGCTCAAGTCCGAGTTCGGAAGAAATAACCTGGCCGCCGGTCAGTATAGCGATGTCCTCAAGCATAGCCTTACGTCTGTCACCGTATCCGGGAGCCTTGACTGCTACTACGTTGAATGTACCACGCAGCTTGTTGACGATCAGTGTGGTCAGAGCCTCACCCTCAACATCCTCAGCGATGATCAGCAGTTTCTTACCGGACTGAACTACCTGCTCAAGCAAAGGCAGGATCTCCTGGATATTGGAGATCTTCTTATCGGTGATCAGGATAAGGGGCTCATCCAGCGTAGCTTCCATCTTGTCCATATCTGTAGCCATATATGCTGAGATGTATCCTCTGTCGAACTGCATACCTTCTACCAGGTCAAGCTCTGTCTTCATGGTCTTGGACTCTTCTATGGTAATGACGCCATCGTTGGATACCTTCTCCATAGCGTCTGCTACAAGCTGTCCTACTTCATCATCGCCCGCGGATATAGCAGCTACTCTTGCGATATGCTCTTTGCCGTTTACGGGAGAGCTCATCTTGCCGATGGCCTCTACTGCAGCTTCAGTAGCCTTCTTCATACCCTTGCGCAGGATGATCGGGTTAGCGCCTGCAGCCAGGTTCTTCATACCTTCAGTGATCATTGCCTGAGCCAGAACTGTAGCTGTTGTGGTACCGTCACCGGCTACGTCATTAGTCTTGGTAGCTACTTCCTTAACAAGCTGTGCACCCATGTTCTCGAATGCATCGGGAAGCTCGATCTCTTTTGCGATAGTCACACCATCATTTGTGATGAGGGGTGCGCCGTAGCTCTTATCAAGTACTACATTTCTTCCTTTGGGTCCGAGGGTTACACGGACTGTATCTGCTAACTGATTAACACCGGATTCAAGGGCTTCACGAGCCTCTGCTCCGTATTTGATCTCTTTTGCCATTTTATTTTCCTCCTGATCTGTAGATCTTTATAAAACGAATGAGCACAGGGTTTACTGGATCACTGCCAGAATATCGCTCTGCTTAACGATGATATATTCTTCATCATCGATCTTGACTTCGGTTCCCGAATACTTGGAGTAGATTACATTGTCTCCAACCTTAACCTGCATGGCTACTTCCTTACCGTCTACCATTCCGCCGGGACCTACTGCTATAACTTCTGCCTGCTGGGGCTTCTCCTTATTCTGGCCGGGCAGAACGATGCCTGACTTGGTTGTCTCCTCAGCTATCAGCTGCTTTAACACAACTCTGTCGCCTAATGGATTTAATTTCATTTTAGTGCCTCCTTAAAATATGATCTGAACTGTCTGTCTGTTATTCATCACCCTCAAGGTTTATTAGCACTCTATCGCGGTGATTGCTAACAACTAAATTGTATTATACTACCCCTTTTTTTAGATTTCCACTACTTTATAGTTTTTTTATAAGTCTTTTCCGATTTGTTATTTTTTTCGTTTTTTGGTGTATATAATGTTATAATCTATGTGTTCGCTGAGGCGAAGATCATTAGAAATAAAAGGATTGGAGACAGGATATGAAATATTTCGGAACTGACGGTTTCAGAGGCCGTATCAATAAAGATCTGACTGTGGAGCATGCTCTCAAGATCGGTCAGTACATCGGGTGGTACTTCTCTAAGGACGGCACTCCCGCCAGCATAGTTATAGGAAAGGATACACGACGTTCCAGCTATATGCTCGAATACGGACTCTGTGCAGGCATCACTTCATCGGGAGCCGATGCATATATCATGCACGTTACCACTACTCCCAGCGTATCCTATATAGCCAAGCGTGAGAAGTTTAACTGCGGCATCATGATCACCGCCAGTCATAATCCCTATCATGACAACGGCATCAAGATCATAGACTCCGACGGTAATAAGATGAATGAGGAGTTTCTTCAGGAGATCGAGGATTACATCGACGGCATCAGAACCATTCCCGTCAGTGAAGAGACAGGACGATGTATCGACTACCTCTCCGGCCGTAACTCATACATAGGTCATCTCGCATCCATCCCCGAGAACAGTTTCAGAGGTTATAAGATCGGTCTGGACTGTGCGAATGGTGCTGCCTGGTCTATCGCCAAGAACGTGTTTACCATGCTCGGTGCCGATACCTATATGATTTCCGATAATCCTGACGGCAAGAACATCAACCGCGGATGCGGTTCCACACATATAGAAGCTCTTCAGAATTTCGTTGTTGAAAAGGGACTCGACATCGGATTTGCTTTTGACGGTGATGCCGACAGATGTATCGCTGTCAATGAAAAAGGCGAAGTGATGGATGGTGATACCATCATTTATATGATAGCCTGCATGCTCAAAGAGCAGGGCAAGCTCACCGGTAACAAGGCTGTCATCACGGTCATGAGCAATCTGGGACTCATCAATGCGCTTAAAGCCAATGATATAGGCGTAGTCATAACTGATGTCGGTGATAAGTATGTATCTGCGGAGATAGCCGAGCACGGATATCAGGTCGGCGGTGAGCAGTCAGGTCACATCATCATATCCAAATATGCCAACACCGGCGACGGTATACTGACTGCTATCATAGTGACCGAGATACTGGTGAACAAAAAGACTTTCGCTTCCGCTCTTCCTCTCGGACTTAAGATACTTCCTCAGAAGCTCGTGAACATAGCAGTAACGGATAAGGACCGCATCATGAACGATCCGAAGATAACTGCTTATATAGAAGAGACCAATGCCAAGCTTGACGGTTCCGGTCGTCTCCTCCTGCGTAAGTCAGGTACCGAGCCGCTGATACGTATCATGGCAGAAGCCGCTACGGAAGCCGATTGCGACAAGATCATCGAAGATGCACGCGCGGTCGTAGAAAGCGTATAAACACGAATTAAAAGGGGCAGCCGGTGAGGCTGCCCCGAATTATTTACCTATCCTTGCCTGGTACTCCGGAGAGTTCTTGATCTCGAGTTTATTCTCGAACATCAGGTATTCGGCATCGGATATCTTGTCTTCTATCGTCTCTTCGACGTTTTCTTTATACGCAAGTCCGCATGCGATGGATGGTGTCAGGTACTGATCCTCGAAACTGTCGCATGCTGACTGGATGCGTTTTACATAATCTTCCGCTTCCCCGTCCTCAGGCATCGGTATAAGTATGACAAACACATCTCCGTCAGTACGACCGATGACATATTCATCCTTGGCCTCGGCCTTCAGTATATCCGCGATCACTTTGATGAGTCTGTCACTGCCCTCATCACCGTAATTGTCATTGGCAATCTTCCAGTCATTGATATTGGCTTCAATGACCGCTACCGGGGCAACTTCGGATCTGTCGATGATCGCTGCCCTTTTTTCGAAATAGGATTTATTGAATACACCGGTCAGCGGATCGTCTTTTTCATGATCCATGCGTACCCTGACTGAATCCTTAACCTGACTCTCCAGCTCATCTATGTATATGGACGCTTCTCTGTATCTGTAGGACTGCTCTCCGAGATACGACAGCAGCCCCACCAGATCATCTATGAGTTCCAGTACTTCCGAACGGCTGTCAGCAGGTATGGAGTCTTCTTTTACATAGAGATGAGCTATGGTCCTGTCCTGAACCCTGATCTTGCGTCCGGGATTTCCTACAACATCAATCTCAAAATGCGAGAAATCCCCACATACAAGTGCTTTCTCACCATGTCTGTCGGTCAGCATGAGTTCTGCGCCCGTATATCTTGCCAGATGCTTGATCAGCCCCATGACCTCCTGCTCATCATAGAGAGTCTCCAGGCTGTAGTTCTTGATATTATCAGAGAGTCTGGTGTCAAAAGACAATATATTATATGCCATATATCCCCCCTATGGACTTATTCTTCGAGCTGTGCTATCGCGTTGTTGTTCGCATCTCTGACGACCACTACGCCATCGATATTTGATACGAATTTGCCGAACTGATTATAACCGTAATGCTTGGGATCGAACCCGTCGAACTTCTCATGTACCTTATTGGAAAGCTCGCCCATCTCATACGGTTTCTGAAAAAGCAGGCTGCGGATGAACTGATTGACCTCCAGTTCCTCTATATCAGGCTGCTTCATCGTCACATAGACCGTACTGTCCTCCTGAACCACCTGGAAGTCCTTCATGCTCTCAATGAACTTACGTATCGTGGTGAAACCGTAGTTACGTTCATCGAAATCGGAGAACTGTCTCTGAAGTGTGGATTTGATGCCGCCGAGTCCGGCTTTCTCGTCTTTCTGTACAAGATTCATGACAGAATTGCGGATCTCCTCGATGGGAGTGATGTTACCCTTATCCTCATCTTCCTCGTATGCATCGATGTTCTTCTTGCCTTTCTTCTGACCGGCAGGTCTGGTATCCACGCTGTCGAGATCATCCGAGAATATCTTCTCAAGATTCTTAAACTCGGTGCAGGCAGCCTTCAATGTCTTGGATGCATTGCTCGAGCCCATGCCTATGACCTCGTATCCTGCTTCACAGAGACGGTTAACCAGACGCGTATAGTCGGAATCGTTGGATACTATACAGAAGCCGTCTACGGATTTGTTATACAGGATGTCCATCGCATCGATGACCAGCATGATGTCTGCAGCATTCTTATACTTGGAGTAATGCGGCTGCTGGATCGGCACTATGGCATACTCCAGCGCCCTGCGGTTCCATTCCTTCATGGTGGATGATGTGAAATCGCCGTACATGCGCTTATAAGTTACGTTGCCGTATGTCTTAAGTTCGTTAAGTATATCTGTCAGATATTTGATATCTGCG
>CAMONC010000089.1 GCA_946620235.1 uncultured Lachnospiraceae bacterium
TATATAAGACAAGGTTTCCCGTATTTGAAGCCTGGCTCGACCGGGATCCGGTGGCACGGTCTCAGGCCAGAAGGATATGTGTCAGGCTTGAGTGTTTCAAAGAGGTCATTCTGGATTTTGATAAAGCAGAGATCATGGGACAGGGGTTTGCCGATGAACTGTTCCGTGTATTCCAAAATGCTCATCCGGATGTGGTCCTGACTCCGGTCAATATGAATCCGGAGATAAAAACCATGTACTTACACGCTCTTCATACGACAGTTACTGTTCCGAAATACAGTTAATATCTGTCTCAGTCTCTGATCAGCTTCTCGAGCCTGAGTATCTCAAACCCTTCCGCCTTGCCTTTGAGCCGTATGGAATCACCCAGCGAGGTGCACACAGCCCTGTCCCCAAGTATATCCGCAACGGCTCTTGATATCAGTACCTGACCTCCGGGAGCATTGGCCTCAAGTCTGGCGGCTGTGTTGATCGTATCGCCTATCGCAGTATAGTCCATACGCTTCGGCGCACCCACGTTACCTATGACCGCAGGTCCCCAGTGGACTCCTATGCCGAAATCGACCGTACGGCCGAATCTCTCCAGAAGCTCCTTACCCAGAGCCGCAGACCCCTCTACCATGTCCATAGCTGCACAGCAGGCCAGATATACCGGATCCTCCTGCTCCACCGGAGCATTCCAAAGGGCCATCGTACAGTCCCCGACAAATTTATCGAGAGTTCCGTGATTCTTCATGATGCACTCTGTAGTCAGTGTCAGATACCGGTTGATAATCTCTATGACGGTCTCGGGATCGAGCGCTTCACTCATCGTCGTGAAACCTCTGACATCAACGAACAGCGCCGCCACGTCCTTGAGCTGGCCACCCAGCTTAAGTGCCGAGCTGCCCTGATCGAGGAGCTGCTTCATGATCGCGGGATCTATATAGTGACCAAAGGTGTTGGTTACTTTCTTTTTTTCACGCTGGGCACGTACATAGTTGAGAGCCACGCTGCCGACGAACACGCACAGTACGAACAGCGGGATCCACAGTACATGCAGGATATGACCCGCGCGGTATGCGAGCATACAGATGAGGATCCAGCCTCCGATGAGCGCGATAGTGTAGATCACCGACCAGCGGACCTTTCTGTTCCTATAGAAAAGACAAGACCCGAAGACGGCCGCAAACAGTATGATCAGCTGCAGCTCTTCTGACACGCTCTGCGGGAAGAATCCCCTCTCGAAAGCATCGATCAGATTAGCCTGGAATTCAACGCCGTACATGGGCGCGGCGTGATCGATCGAGGTCGGGTATGAGTCCTGCATACCCACCGCATACGGACCGATCAGCACGACCTTACCAGCAAAGAACGCAGGATCGATAGTGCCGTCCAGCAGATTCGCCACCGAGATATTGTCATAGTAGCCACCGCCTGCTGCCGTATAGGGGATATAGTAGAAGCCTCCGTCGGTCGCGGGATTTTCTTTTGTGGCCTGTCCGGTGTTCTCACAGTACATCTCGTATATAACTCTCGCAAAAGAATATACATCTCCGGATCCGGGCACGCTCTCATACAAAAGAGCATGGCGCAGTATCGCGTCCTGATCCTCCATGGCATTGATATGGCCTATACGCGTCACGGCATAGAGTTCATCGAACGGCTCATCCCAGCCCACGATGTTATCGGACATATAGAAGTCATCACCCTCGACTACGAGTTCCCTGTCGTAGGTGGCGACTGCGGCTACGACGACATTGCCTTTTGATGCAGCGGCACTCACCAGATGAGCGTCGGCATCGGGATCCGCACTCTCACCTACATAGAGCGTATCGACACCGATAGCTGCAGGGATACGGCCATCAGGATCGCTGTTTAGGTACTCGATCGCCTCCGCCATGATATGTCTCGACCACGGCATCGGGCCGATCTCGTCCAGCGCAAGCTGATCCATGCCCACGACAACGATGTCGGTGTTCACGATCCCGCCACGCTGATAGAGCGCATCGGATACGACTCCATCGGGGACAAAGAGCACGCCGCTTCCTGCGATGAGGCAGGCTACTATGCCGACCGCCAGAGATATGGCAACGGCGAGCATTAGTTTACGGTTTATTGTTTTATTCATGATCATCCTGCTTCTTTGGGAAATATAACCTCATTATATGGTAAAGTGGCTATTGCATACAATGCAACAACCACTTGTGAGCTGAATATATGATGAGTACCGGATCAATATACATCCTCCAGCTTCAGTACATATACGCGGCGCGCAAAGGGATCACACACATAGAGGCTGCCGTTATCAATAAACAGGCCTCTCGGAGATACCGGATACATCTCGATATCGAGCTCCTCGCCCTCTCGCTGGAGGATCGTGGTGACCTTATTATTCCTGATCATGCGCACTGTGGATGATACGGTATCTGCCACGAATACGGTGCCGTCGTCAGCGACTGCCACACCCTGAGGATAACGGAACGTAGCCTTTTTGATCGAGCCGTCGCCAAGGCCGCCCTCAGGAGTCTCCTCGCCGGTACCTGCTACGACCTCGATCTGACCGTCCTTAACCCGCACGATTCGGTGAGAGGCAGTCTCGGCTACATAGATGTAATCGCCGGCTGCGTACAGACCCATGGGGCCATCCAGCCCCTCGGCCACTGTTGTGACCTCACCGTCCGGGGTAACCCGTCGGATAGCTCCCTTACCCGTCTCGGATATATAGAGGTTACCGGCTTCATCCGTAGCCAGACCCGTAGGTTTATCAAACTTCACACCGAGATCACCAATCTCCAGCTCCTCGGAGTAGCCGTTGACAGTCTGAGTAGTGGTAGAGCTGATCAGACGTATCGCGCCGTTCTGGGTATCGGACACGGCATAACCGTTCAGGAAAGGACTGATCGCCCATGGCTCTTTGAAAAGGCTGTCCTTAAGCTCAGAGTCATTGTATCCGCCAAGAGGCTGGCCGTACATATCTTCGACACTGCCTTTGCCGGCATAGATGGATCCGCTGATGCTGTTGATGAGCCAGATCTGCTTGCCATACACATCGGTCACCAGGAATCCCTGATCGGCTATGAGCGCGATGGAACTCGGCTCGCACAGCACATCCAGACCGCCCATGGTCTGAGTGGCCACTCTCTCGACTGTGCCCGCATTCTTTTTGTTAACGACCGCTACGATCACACCGATCACGATCGCCAGCACAACTATCGCCACTGCGATGATGATGAACAGACGGGGATTGTTCTTTATGATATTTGTTTTTTCGTTTTCCTCAGTTTTAGTTTTGTTCGTGTTGTTTTCCATGTTAGTAATCACTCGTTAGCTTGAGTGTCATCGCTACCGGAATCTCCGCCATCATTACCCTGTGCTCCGCCGGAGCTGTCACTTAAGCCGCCGGACTGGGTGTCTCCGGACTGGGAAACTCCATCACCGGAATCTGAGCCGCTTCCACTATCATCATCCTTCTGAGAGCTGCCACCTTCAACTGTCTCAGCGGAAGCATCCCGGGATTCCGTATTTAATGGATCGTTACTGTCAGAATCGTCAGTCTGAGATTCTCCCTCGTCATCACCGGTTGTGGCTTCTATAGTATCCTTCTTATCATCTCCGGTTGCAGTATTATCGTCTGCATTCTCAGGAATATCTGCGTCATCGGCCGATTGATCTGCCGTCTCCGAATCATCATTGACCTCACCGGATCCGATGATGTCGTTACCCTCGATCTCACCGTCATTATTAACCACACTGCCTTCATTGTTGATGATGGTTCCGTTGTTCTCAATAACTGCTCCATCGAAGTTGTTAAGGCGGCCGTCATTGGATGCTCCGTCTCCGTTGACCAGCGTACCGTTATTGATTATGGTTCCGTAGTTATTAAGCGTGTTTCCGCTGTAGTTATTGAAGGTACCATTATTGGTCATAGTGCCGCTGTTATTAAAGGTACCGTAATTATTTAGGATCGCTCCGGATTCAATGGTAACACCCACAACAGCATTGATAGTTACACCGGATGCTATGGTAAGGGTCTTACCTGTAGGTACCGTTAACAACGTATCCAGCGTTGTATCGGCTGTTATCCGGACGAAATCCTTATCTGAGAACCATCCATCAGAGGATGTTCCGGAAGCGGTGCCTATATTGCTGTCTTCAATGAATTCAGCAGATACGGTAACCGCGGATGCGGGCATGGTAAAGGAATATGTTCCGTTGCTGTAAGTGAGAGCTACATTGGTCCCTGCAGTCGTCGTGACAGAGATATTCTTTAATGAATGATCTGTTTCAGGCGCAACGGTAAGTGTTACGGTATCACCCATCTCAGCACTGTCTGATGAAGGCGTGACAGTTCCTCCGCTTATGCTTCCGGATACATTTACATCATAGCTTTCCTTCACAAAATAAAGCCATATCTTAGGTCTTCTTTGCTCTCCGCTTATGCCTCCGTAATTATAGTAAGAGGAATACATATAATATGTAAATGTGTATGTTCCGTTTGAGTTTTTGGAAGGAGTAGCAGTATACTGGATCGGTGCATATTCCGTAGTCTCATAAGTTAACGGATTAAAGCTATATTTCCTTGCGCCGTATTCAACCTTTTGTAAGATATATCCCTCGGCAGGTGTTATGGTATACTCAAGACTTCCGGACCCCTCTACCTTGGTAGAAGGTGCAGTCCAGGTTCCCTGTCCGCTTTCTACGGAAACAGACACTTCATAATATGTGGAAGCGGTTTTATAAGCATATACCGTCACATTTGCTTCAGGCATGATAAATGTGTAGTTTCCGTCGGAATTCTTCACAAGCGTATGTGTTACGGTATTACCGTTTTCAACATACTCATACTTTATGGAATCCAACCCGTAATAGTCTCCATTATGTATTGTACTGTAATCATTAATCGTTATTGTTACCGGCTGGCCTATAATTCCAAAAGTCGGTTGTTCAGTGAAATAAATATCGTCAGAATCACCACCATAACCGATCGTATAGTATCTTTCAAATACAGCCGCAACAGATACATTTTCATCAGGCATATAGAAACTGAACGTATTTCCTGTTGTTGAGGCTGAAGATACCGTCTGCATCGGAGTACCGGAACTGTCACTTACTACAAGAGATAAAAGTTTGTATCCGGTATCAGGTACGGCTGTAATGGTTATGTATCTTCCAGCCTGAGAGACATCACCTGTTACATTGCTTGTTACAGTACCGTTCGAAATAGAATTTGCATCAATTTCGATGTCATAAACAGCTGAAGAAGTAGATTCAAACTCAACACAGACTTCAACATCAGCATCCGGCATCGTAAATGAACCCACACCATTATTTAATGCTATTGTTCTGCTTACAGGGTCCATCGAAGTATAACTGCCTTTACCACCTTGATGAACTGTTTCAACCAGATAAGTATACGTTGCAGATACAACACTGTAACCACTGTTTGGTGTGATCTCTACGGAAACACCGTCTCCATTCTTGGCATAAACCGTATCAGCTGTACTGTTTCCGTTTATGGATACGGATCCGGCACGTGTATTGTAATCCTTGGTGATCTCGTGATAATCGCCCCAATCCGCTTTGATCTCAATATCAAGCGGCGGCATCTCAAAGTTTACAATACCGTTCTCAATATTTCCTGCCGGAACTGTAGCGATGGTATCATCATATTCATCGATCAGAAGCAGATTCTTACAATAGTGACCGTCAGGAGAATTAACGGTAACATAGACTGTCTGCCCAGTTGCCGCGGTCTGTTTATCCGCACGCAGATAGAACATATCATCCGGGGATACCGTAACGGTATGCGGAGTAGGATCCGTTTCTGTAAAGATTACAAACAGAGTCTGATCATATGAGTATCTTGTATCAAGATCAACCCCTATAACATCAGATGTCGTTGCACTTTGAATAAAGTTTGTCTGGTCTGAGCTTTCATATACACCCCATGCATAGCAACAGTATCCGGTGTTAGCAGACAGAGAAAGTGTTAAAGTATCACCGGGTTCGCCACTCGTACGGTCAAGCTGTGCAGAACCATATGTTCCGTCGGTATCTTCTGACATGGCATTCGTTATACTGTTTCGGTAATATACCTTAACCGAACTGATATTGATCCTTCTGGCAGTGGCATTGGCTGAAACCGTAACGGCCGAGGCAGGCATGGTAAATGAATACGTATAGTAAACATGAGTCTCCGACGGTCCGTACATCGAATATAATGTTTTCTCTGTTCTTTCAATATACTGTGCCGTGACTGCATTTCCGCCGGCATCAGTAATACTGATTCCGTCAAAGACGACGGTATTGTTATTTATCTCTGCTCTAGCCAGAACTGTGTCGCCCGCCTTGGCAGTTATTCCGTTCTGATCTTCCAAAGGTATTCCGGTAGCCGGATCAAAGAATCCAATACCATTGAATTTTTGTGTATCATAGCTGGGCGTGATCTCATATACAGGAACAAATACTCCCTTAACCGTCACATTTCCTTCAGGCATACCAAAGGTATTCTGATCGGATACGGCTATAGGATTATTTGCAGCATCTTTTACTATGATCTCCGAAAGGGTATATCCCGGATCGGGAGTAGCTGTCAGTGCAATGATCTCTCCCGCACTGGCATTGGTCTTATCCGGGACGATCGTTCCGTGCTGAGTCGAATTGTCTATGGAAATGGTTGATTGCACAGGTGAATTCGAGTCAAACACAACGCTCAGCGTAACATCACCATTTGCCATACTAAATGAGTAAATGTAGAATCCGTCGGCATCCGGAGTATCGCTTCCGCTGATATGTGAAGGATCTAAAACTGAAGTCATCGGCCCGAACGGCGTATTAGACATGGCGCTTACCGTCAGCGAGTTCTTACCGGCAAAGCTGTATCCTGAATTAGGTTTTATCTTAACGTAAACAGTAGCCCCGTATACGGAAGATGAGATCACGTTATTATTATCATCAAGAACTGAAACCGTTCCTCCTGCGGTAGAATAGCTTGAAGAAATGCTGGAAGGCTGTGGAACAAAACTGAACGTTGCGCTTATCCGCACATCATCAGAGGGCATCTGGAAGCTGTATTTAATGTCTGTTCCTGATGAAATATCCGTCACAGGGATAACGTTCCCGGAAGTATCCTCCAGAACTGTCGGGTCTCCCGATAACTCATAATACGAATCGGGAATAAGTGTAATAACAACCGTTTCCCCGGCTTCATAATGCGGTTTATCGGTCTCGACGCGACCGAAATCAATATAACTGCTAACCATCGCATCATAATATGTGACAGCAGGGTTATCCTCATAGAACGCAGCACTTACAGTAACGTTATCACTGGGCATGACAAATACTTCGGTGTAAGTATTCGTAGCCAGATCATAAGATTCGAAAGTAACAGTAAGCGGCAGACCGGCCGTCGTCTGCGCCGTAATCACGGACAGAGAATAATTCGTCGCAGGTATGATCGTCAGAGTTACTGTATCACCACATACAGCGGATGTCTTATCTGATGTAACAGTTCCGTTTGATACAGATGCAACCGCGACATTATAAGAAACCGGTGCCTGACTCCAATGTGCATAGAATCTCTTATTCCCGGTATCAGTCGTTTTGATCCGGGTTGTCCTAAGTCCGCCGGAAGACTGAGTATACCACCCGTCAAATGTATAGCCTGTTCTGGTTACTCCGGCAGGAAGATTGAACCCTGTTCCGTAGGTATATGCCGTTATTGCTCCTGCAGGTATCTGTGCTGAGGCATCTCCATCGGCATTAAGATCATACGTAACCGTATAGGTTTCGATCTCAAATTCCACATAAACTGTTACATCGGAATTAGGCATGACAAATGAATCATTGATGATCACCACGTGTGCCGAAGTCGTGCTTTCAATGTAATACAGATCCTTAACCTTATATCCTATCTCGGGACGAACATCCAGATATATATCTTCTCCGGGATCAAAATATGTGCCGGTATTATACTTGTCAACGGTTCCATGAGCATAGTTTCCGTTTCCGGACAGAATCACCCTATGCTTAACTGTGTTTTGGATCCATTTAGCATAGAAAACCTGCGGACCGGTCGCGTTGGCAGGAATTGTGGTTACGGGAACATCGGATTGCGATGGATTGCCGGTAGTATACCAGCCTCCGAATACAGAACCTGATTTAGTCACGTTCGTTGGCAGAGTCACTGCGGTTCCGTAGGTGTATCCGGTCACATTATTGGCATTGATCGTTCCGCCCTGAGTGTTCAGCGTTACGGTATAAGTTGCATTCTTCAATGTGATGGTTACCGTTACAGGGCATGCCGGCTGAACAAAGGTATACTTCACATTCGGTGTAACAGTAGTAACTGTTACCGGATTGTTCGTACCCACTTCCTTCACGCTGACCACATCTACAACCTTGCCGGTCGGGAGTGTGGAAATATTGATCTCTACAGTCTGACCATATGCGGCATTAGCCGGATCCAGAGAGGCTGAGGTCCCGGCAGGGATACCCGAACTCGTATCAGGAGCGTATCTGATATTCCACTTAGCATAATAGGTCTTATTCCCTGTAGCGTCCGTAGGAATAACTGTTACGGGCGTGTCAGTTGATGCAGGATTCTGTGATTCATACCAGCCTGCGAATTCATACAACACTGCTGTATTGACCGTGCTTGTTCTGGTCACGGCTGTAGGCAGTGTGGCCCCGGTGCCATACGTGTAGGATGAGATGTCTCCGGTTATATTCGCGGGGGCCTCAGTGCTGTCATTCTTATTGAGCGTGACAGTATAAGACGCATTCGTAAAGGTTATATCCACAGTTACGGGACATGCCGGCTGAGTGAAGGAATATCTAACGTCCTTAATAACTTCCGTAACCTGAATATCCGTATTTGTACCGGCCTCTTTTACGGTGACGGCGGACACAGTCTTACCTTCAGGGCAGGTGACGTTGATGTTTACTGTCTGTCCCAGTGTGGCGTTAGTCGGGTTGAGTGTTACGGTTCCGTTCTGATCGTTGTAACTGATCGAAGGTGTATATGCCTCCAGTTCAAATTCCGCACTGAGAGTGACCGCACCGACAGGCATATTGAAAGTACCGACATTACCCGTAACAGTGATCTCGTGTGGAGTCGTATCAGTGACCACAGTATAGGACATTCTCTTGAGCTTATATCCGCCGGAGGGAATTGCAGTGACTGTGATCTGATCTCCCATCTGGGCTGATGTCGGTGTTACAGTAATCGATCCACCGGTGAAAGTTCCCGAATTGGCAAGCGTCAGAGCATATGTTTCTTTTTCAAACTCAGCATCGATCGTGACCGCATAACTCGGCATTACAAATGTCTTACTGGTGAGGTCGATGGCCGTTGATGACGATCCGTGTCTATATACAAGACTCTTAAGCTTGTATCCGTTAGCGGGAGTTGTCGTTACGGATATGCTCTCTCCGGATGCCGCAGTGGTTTTATTGCCGTTAACGGTGACAGTGCCGTTAGCTATATTGTCAGCTACCGATATGCCGTAAGTCCTGCGTACCCACTTCGCATAGAAGACCTTATTGCCCATATCTGTCGTACTGATAGCAGTAATCGATCCGTCTGTAGCTGCGGGGGTGGCTGATGTGTACCATCCGCCGAATATGTATTCATCACGTGTCACGTCGGCAGCGACGGGAAGTGCAGCTCCCACACCATAAGTGTACCTGGTAACATTCTTTCCGGCCGCGATCTGAGCAGTAGTATCCGTACCTGCATTCAAGTTAAGGGTGACATTGTACTCCAATGGCTCGAATGTTGCTTCGATAATGACGGCATCCGCAGGCATATTAAACTTCTTGGTTGTAAGGATGTCCTGAAGTGTCGTATCTGTC
>CAMONC010000090.1 GCA_946620235.1 uncultured Lachnospiraceae bacterium
CCGGCAAGTGCTGGCCTGCATTCCAGACCCAGTTCGGATTCGTTCCCTGCTATGTGAACTCCAGACTTACCGGACGCGGCATCCCCGTATCCTGTGAGGTTGATATCTACGGATGTCTGTCAGAGTACATCGGTACCGCTGTTTCTGACGATATCGTTACACTGCTCGATATCAACAACTCCGTACCGAAGTGCATGTACGAAGATTCCATCAAGGGCAAGTTCGATTACACTCTTACCGATACCTTCATGGGCTTCCACTGTGGCAACACCTGCTCCAAGAAGCTGTCTTCCTGCTCAATGCAGCACCAGGCTATCATGGCTCGTTCACTTCCTATCGAGGTTACCAACGGTACTCTCGAGGGCGACATCGCACCCGGACCGATCACCTTCTATCGTCTGCAGTCTACTGCCGATAATATCCTGCGTGCATACGTAGCTCAGGGTGAGGTTCTCCCGGTTGCTACCAGATCCTTCGGTGGTATCGGTGTATTCGCGATCAAGGAAATGGGCAGATTCTACCGCCACGTACTGATCCAGAAGAACTTCCCTCACCACGGTGCCGTTGCATTCGGTCACTATGGCAAGGCTCTGTTCGAGGTATTCAAGTATCTCGGAGTAGATATGGATGAATTAGGTTACAACCAGCCTGCATCTCTTCCTTATCCTACCGAGAATCCTTTTGCATGATCTTTGATCCCGTATAGCGGATCATAAAAGAGACATATAGGGGTTACAGACGATGCGGAGGCTGTGATAAGCCTCCGCATTGCAATACACAGAGGACAGAATATGTACGACAGGGGTTTTGTAAACGAAAACAGGGACGGCCTCTCCGAAAGGAGACACCCGATATACAGTACGGAGGGTGATACCAGGGATGAGTATTTCAGGGATTATACCAGGATACTGCATTCCAATGCGTACCGTCGTCTTAAGCATAAGACGCAGGTATTCTATAACATCAATAATGATCATATCTGCACCAGGATGGAGCACGTCAGTCACGTGGAGGCCGTGAGCCATTCCATAGCACTGGGACTGGATCTTGATCCGGAGCTTACACGTGCGATAGCCTGCGGACATGATCTCGGACATGCTCCCTTCGGACACCACGGTGAGAACGTGCTGAGCAAGATCATGGAGAAGAATCTAACGCCGGAGTATAAGAAAACTCTGCGAGTAAATGAAGGGGATAAACTTTTCTGGCATGAAAGAAACGGATTAAGGTTTGTTGATGATATAGAGCTTTTGCCTGATCCGCATGGCATAAGAAAAAACCTGAATCTGACATATGCGGTGAGAGACGGTATCATATCACATTGCGGAGAAATAGACGTAAACGGGCTGTGCCCCAGAGATGAACTCATCGATCTGGATGATTATAAGAAAGTGGGACAGTTTTCACCGGCCAGCTGGGAAGGCTGTGTGGTCAAGATCTCGGATAAGATAGCATATCTGGGCAGGGACATCGAAGATGCGGTAACACTCCATTTTCTATCGGAGGACTCTCTTGCGGAGCTGAAAGCTCTGGGCGAGAAGTATTGCGGCAGAGGAGTGCTCAACACATCGAGCATCATGCATGAGATGATAGGTGACATATGCCGTAACAGCACCCCCGGGAAGGGCATCACTCTCGGAGATGAGAAATATGAGCTGCTCTGCAGGATCAAGGAATTCAATTATAAGCATATATACTTAAACGAACGTTTCCATTCATATCTGCAATATGCCGGAATGGTATTGGAGGAACTGTTCAGAGTTCTGTATGCGATGTACAGAGAAGAGGATACTATAGCGGGACTGCTTGACGAATATAAACAGCTGTATCCGAAACTGACAAGAGAATTTACCGAGTGGCTGGCCACATATTGTGATCCGGCTCTTATACCTGCGAACATGCATGGCGTGGATACTTCCGAAATAGAGAATTGTAAGATATATTCGAAACTTGAGAACAAAGATCTGTATGTTCAGGCCATAGTGGATTTCCTGTCAGGCATGACCGATGCGTATGCGGTGAGCGTGTTTAACGAACTGCTGACATTCGCATAAACTATGGTATCAGGTCGCCCGAGAGAGAACGGGATACAACCGTATCGGCATTCAGACCGAGAGTATCTGAGATCCACAATTTCATATAGAGTGCAATGGGAGATATGCCGGGAATGCTTTGTATATGCATGCCGGCATATTCGTTTGTACTTTCATATCCCGCTTCGGGCATGGTGCCGGTCAGATACACATTGATCCTGCGTGCATACATCTGGTCAAAGAACGATCTGTATGTATTCGAGGCGGTGTTGATGGTGCCGGAATGGAATGACTCAAGGATCACATGCTTCACTTCTCCTTTGACCGTGGGATACTCCATACCGGGAAAAGATGATATGCGCAATACGCTCGTACATATGGGGGCAAGCTCGATCCGGCCAAAAGGATCGATCCCGTCACTTAACTCGCTGAAAGAATCATTGAGAGTCAGTTCGCCGTACCTGTCAAGGGTTCCGTAGTGTGAGTCCGACAGACTGTACAGATCAGCTGAACATACCTGATGAGCGAGCAGCCGGGTTGCTCTGTGTATGCGTGTTACTCCTTCGTGCACATTTCTGTATGTTACCCATACTCCTCCGACAGCGTGGCTGCGGATGAAGGTGATGGCTGCATGAAGGTTGATCAGTCCGTTGGATCGTGCGTCTTCGATGGGATAGTCGGCGGAAACCAGGCAAACCGGGACTGATCCGATGCCCAGACAGTATCCGAGAGCGGCAGCGGTATATTGGATGGTATCGGTGCCGTGAGTGACAATGATGCCGTCATATCCGCTGTGTATATTGTCAGCAACAGCGGAAACGATCGAGGAGATGCTTTTGCCCGTGCTGTTTTCGCTGAGTATGGATACGGGTTCGAGCGTGTCGTAGTCGAAGTCGATACCATACTTCTCCCGATATGTCTCTATAAGCTTAAAAGGCTTGGTTTGATCCAGACCTATATATGTATCGTTCAGGGTACTGCCTATAGTACCGCCGGTAAAAACAAACAGAAGTCTCATGGCGTATCCTCCGTTCCGGAACCGATTATAGTTCTTTATTATAAGGCAAAAAGCTTTTATAATGAAATAGATTGTGAGATGGAGAAGTATAACGGATCGCATGGGAGGTATATATGAGTGACGACAAAACGCTGGAACTCGAATATGCGAATATAGATCTGGACAGAACCGGTCGGACCGGCATGCAGGAGGTAGTGTACTGCGGACACAAGACTCAGGAGCAGATAACCGGCATTGTGACCGGAATGCTGGGGCGCGGACTTGATACTATCCTGCTCACACGTATATCGGAGGAATCCGCCGGATATCTGGCACGCAATATAGATGCTTCGATGGATGACAGTGATGCCGGAGAACATGCACATACCCTGTATTATGACCGTGATGCACATACAGGTGTGGTCGACTGGCACAGGAATCCAAAGCCTGTCGGAAACATCACCATAGTATCCGCCGGAACGAGCGATATGCCGGTGGTGCGCGAGGCAGCCATAACAGCGGAAGTCATGGGGAATCATGTATATGTGATCAATGATGTCGGAGTGGCAGGCATACATCGGCTCCTGTCGAGAGAAAATGAGATCCGTTCCGCTCGAGTACTGATAGTAGTGGCGGGTATGGAAGGAGCTCTGGCAAGCGTGGTCGGAGGCCTGGTCAGCTGCCCGGTGATAGCGGTACCGACAAGTGTGGGATACGGTGCGAGCTTCGGCGGCATATCCGCACTTCTCTCCATGCTTAATTCCTGTGCTGCCGGAGTAAGCGTGGTCAATATAGATAACGGATTCGGTGCGGCGGTGACGGCTTCACGGATCAATCAGATGACAACCCCCGATTGAAGGAGGCATGGAAATGAACGGAACAAATGAGAAGATATTGTATATAGATTGCGGCATGGGTGCAGCGGGTGATATGCTCGGTGCTGCATTGTATGAGCTGTTAAGCGACGACGACAGACGCACCTACATAGATGAGATCAACAATGCCGGAATAGAAGGCGTGAAGGTAGAGGCAAGACCTGACAAAAAAGCCGGTATAGCGGGGACTCATATGTCCGTGTATATAAACGGAGAGGAGGAGATGGCGGAAGACCACCACCACCACGACCACGATCACGATCACCACGACCACGACCACGATCACGGACATGACCATGAGCATAACGACCACGATCACCACCATCATCATCACGCTTCACTTGCGGATGTACACGCGATGATCGATGCAACATCATTTTCGGATCGCGTAAAGTCCGATGCATGCGCCGTATATGACCTGATCGCTTCGGCGGAATCCAGAGCACATAATGCGGAGGCAGGCGAGATCCATTTCCATGAAGTGGGCATGAAGGATGCCATCATCGATGTGCTCGGTGTATGCCGTCTGGTTGAGATGATATCACCTGCTCATATATATGCATCTCCTGTCCGTCTCGGATTCGGAGAAGTGAAATGCGCACACGGGATCGTACCCGTGCCCGCACCCGCTACCGCGTATCTGCTGGAAGGCATTCCGGTATACGCAGGAGATATCAGGGGAGAGATGTGTACTCCGACAGGTGCGGCTCTGCTTAAGCATTTTGCGGAGAAATACTGCAACATGCCGGCGATGAGCATCATGGATACCGGATACGGATGCGGTACAAAGGAATTTGAGAGAGCAAACTGTGTACGTGCCGTGCTCGGAAATCCGGCAGACACAAATGACGGACCGGCACATGCCGGTGTATCCGGGGGATCAGCCGGCAATAAGGCTGACACCGGTGTGATCGAACTGGCAACCAATATAGATGATATGACCGGTGAGGCTCTGGCTTATGCGGCCGACACCATGAGAGATGCCGGAGCGCTTGATGTATTTTTTACTCCGGTATATATGAAGAAAAACCGTCCCGGTTATGTTTTGACGGTCCTGTGCAGATCCGAAGATGAAGAGTCGATGAGTGCACTTTTCTTTAAGCATACTTCGACATGGGGCATACGCAGACGCAATGTGGAGCGCCGTTATATGGATACACACATCGAGACACACGAGACACAGTTCGGTCCGGTGAGATTCAAAGTGGGTGAGGGTTACGGAGTGACCAAATCCAAACCCGAATATGAAGACATTGCACGTATAGCATCGGAACAGAACTTGAGCATTCGGGATATAAATGACAGATTGTAATATGACTGAAAAGAGATTTTTCTGCGGAGTGGTGTGTGCGTGTATCATCCTTGCCATGACCGCATGCGGAGACTACGGAAGTGTAACGCAGACCCATATAGAAGCGACACAGACATTTGATACAGGCAGCCAATATGCCGAAGCGTCATCTGATGACGGTACGGAAGAAACACCGGCTGAACCGGTCCGTAATCTGGGAACATCTTTGAGCGTCCCCACGCAGATAACCCGTATCGGTGATTTCTACTTCATAGTGGACTGCTACAATAATCAGGTCATATATTCGGACAGTATCGATAAGCCACTCAACGAATGGTATGTCATGACCTCCGATATAGATAAAGGACATACGGTTGCAAGTGACGGTGAGGTTTATCTGGTAGATGATACCGAGCGTCATCGTGTGCTCGTATTTGAATATGACGGGAGCACATTTATCAATACCCAGGTCTTTGAAAATATCGGAACCAGACCTCATTTCATAGTCTACAACGAAGCCGACAGGAGCTTTTATGTATGGAGCTCGATGACGGGAGAGATGTATGTGTTCGAGCGAAGTGAGGGTTCGACACAGATGTATATCAGCCGCATCATGAAACTGGATGAGCTGGACGGAGTATATGTGCGAAGCTTTACCATAGACGGTGATTCGGTATATCTGGTATCCGGGAACAGTCAGATCATAGAAGCCCGGTTATCCGACTTTAAGATCCTGCACAGATATCCGGTTCCCGACGAACTTGCGGGTATGATACAGATCATGCCGGTTGACGGAGGCTTCTTTATCACGATATCGACAGATGTACACGGAAATCAGGATTTCGCCACGATCATATACGCCGAGAAACTGGAAGATCTGGAGAACAGCGGATATACCGATGTTTATTCTTACTTCGTGGGTGGCGGCACGCCTTATTATATGGGAGTGATCGACGGCAGATTTTATCTGACCGAGCACAGAGTGCCCGGACATTCCGTATGGTCCTTTGATATAGGAGAGGATCATATGCCAACGGATGTAACAGCGGTGTATTGATATGGATTCAAGCAGAGACAGAAACCAAACCATGGGTATACTGACCGGAATAGCGATCATTCTGGTTGTACTCGGTCATCTGGATATGAATGAGCTGTCGGTATTCGGATTGTTTCCGTATTACAGCTTTCATGTATTCGTTTTTGTGTTCGTATCGGGGTATTTTTATTCCGACAGGCATGAGAGTGCTTTGCTTTCATATATAGGACACAAGGCTCTCAGACTTCTTGTGCCGTATTATATCTGTAATCTGATATACGGTATCATTTCTACCGTATTATCTTCACGCGGATTCACATACTGTAACCCCATATCTCCGTACAGATTTCTCATAGAGCCTTTTCTTGGGGGGCATCAGTTCGGGCTCAACTTCGCCGCATGGTTTGTCCCGGCTCTTTTTATGGTGGAAGTCGTCAATATCCTGGGACGCAGATTTCTCACCCTCATCCGTCTTACGGATGAGCATCTGCAGGTCGTTCATATAAGCAGGGATATTCTTATATTCATATGTACGCTTGCAGCAGGTATAGTGACGGTATATCTGGCACAGGGAGGTCATGTCTGGGGGCTGTATAAGACACCGGGACGCATACTCTTTATGCTTCCGGTATATGAGCTGGGTATATTGTACCGCAGCCGTCTGGAAGCATATGAGAAACGTATCCCGGATGCTCTGTGCATAGCGATCCTGTGTACGGTTCAGCTGATCATATATATGGTCGCACAGGGAATGCTTAATTACAGTGTTGTATGGTGTACTTCTTTTGCCACATATGCCTGGGTACCCTACGCCACTGCCGTTACAGGTATCTGGCTGTGGCTTCGTGTATCGCGGATGATCGCGGACAGCACTCCGGGCCGTGCGTTGGATCGTGTCGGAAGCAGCAGCTATCATATCATGATGCATCATATAGCCATTTTCTGGTGTATCAATCTGATCATGTCGGGATTATGCTCGTGCCTGCCCGATATGCTGCCATTTGATAATGCTTTATTCCTGAGTGATGTCAACTACGCATATCTGCCCGGAGGCATGTATCCGTGGAAGTGCCTGTATCTTGCAGCGGGTGTTCTGATCCCGGTATGCGTGCATTCCCTGTGCAGGAAGATCAGATACGGATCCGGTGGCCCTGCGGGTTTGTCATAGTATCGTATATATGTACCGCTCCACGTTTACGGCAGTCCAGTCGCCGTCGGCATTTATGCTCAGCAGATCGTCGGCGTGTCTTTTGACATATACGGGGCCCAGTGCCATCTTGTATTTGCTTGAATACGCATTGTCCATGAAATCGCTGCTTAGGAATATATAGTTACCGCGTTCGGACCGCCTGATGGGGCGTATGCCTGTCAGGCGATATTTGTTTCCGTCATAAGTGTATATGATTACACCGGAGTAGAGCAGCAGGAAAAGTCCAGTCAATATACTCGCACCTATCAAACCTCCGCCTACGGATGCAACAGCTTTGAAAGCCACGGTCCGATAGAACGGCGTGTGCTCACGCAGAGTATCCTGCCCCGGGATATCGATTCCCGCAGAGGAAGTTGGGAGCTGCTCAAAATATACCGAAGAATCGTTATCGTCGTCAGTTTGATCGGTGTTATTCATGTCATTTCCGGCAGAAGACATACTGCCACCGTCTCCCTGACTGCCACTGTTATCCCTGCCCGAACTTACGTCGTGAGTGCCGGCATCCTCAGGGTCAGCTTCAGTTGTTTCTTTGTCATTCCCGACGGTTTTCCCGTAATCCCCGTTTCCGGGATCGGATGTATTTCCGCTGTCGGAAGAATCTTCGTCTGCGGATCCATCCGAATTATCATTATCTTCATTTCCGGCACCGTCTCCGCCTCCGCCTCCGCCATCGTTGGTGTCTTCTTTCGGCCTGATGTCATGCTTGTTCACGATCGTTATTTCCGTGATATTATCCAGGCTGTCGCGGACCAGCACAGTGAATGTCTTTTCGCCGGACACCGCCAGTCTGATCTCGTCGGTCCAGGTTTCTCCTCCGTCATATGAGAAAGGAAACTCTGGCAGACCCGATTCTTCGTCGGTGGCATTGAATGTATACTGCCGGGGCGCATCTCCCTCGTACCATATGGTAGGAGTGAAAATGTAGCTTACATCCGGTCCGGAATTATCCACGTTGGTGATCTCGACGGAAGTCTCGGCGATATTGCCGCAGTAGTCTCTGACACGTATCTCCACAGTGCCGTTCTCCGTACAGGAAAATGTCGGCGAACTCTGCCATGTGCTTCCTCCGTCAAAGGAGTATGCTTCATCAGCCGGTCCGCTGCCGGGCGTGCCGTCCGGCTGAGGATCGGAAGCCGTGACGGTTATTTCGTTGCTGTGCAGCCAGGTATCACCCTGATCGTATGAAACTTCGTTTATGGTCGGAGGAGTGCGGTCTATATTGCTCACGTTGAGCATGACCGATGCGGAAGCCGTATCAAATCTGGTTTCATCGACAGTTATATCCATTACGTATACACCGTTTTCCGATACTGTTATGGAGTCGGATGCATTTTCGACTATTTCCCCGGACTCCGCACGGAAGTTCATCACACCGAAACCCCCGTCTGATATCACTCCTTCCGGATCATTCAGCGAGCCGGTGAGAGTTACATTACCGGCAGTCCATTCGGGAGTAGAATTATTCAGAGATATATCACCATAGCTTCTGACCTCCAGTCCGCATCCGGGATTGTAATAGTCTACGGTTACACCTTCGGTCCTTCCGCAGGTTCGGTTATATCCTGCGACGGTACCTTCCAGATTACAGTTCAGAAAGTAATGAGTACCTGCCAGCCCCGCTTCGGGAGTCCCTCCGCATGTGGGACAGTCTATGGCGACGATCCTGTCCTCCACGTCCAGCCCGCATCCATAATGTCTGATCCTGACCGAATAGACGACCCGTTCCACATCGCCGTGATATGTACATTGGGTATTCTCATAATGATCTACTGTCCACGAGACAGGATCATACGAACACGATCGATAGCATGATGAGTTGTGTGAATGGTATACGGGACTGTAGCATGCCCCTCCGGAAGAAGAGTTCCCGCTGTGACGATGGTATACCGGTACGGTAAAACATTGTCCTGCTGTGTGGCTGCTGCCTCTGTGAGTATGTGTCAGTGAAACCGTAGCAGCCGACGGTGCATCGGATGTCCTGATCGAAGGTTCCGGTAGATCTGAGGCAGGATCCGTTGATGACGGATCGGTTGGATCGCCGGCCGGATCAGAGGAAGCCGGAGCAGACGGATCATCCGCATATACTGTGATGCTGTAGGATAAAAGGATCGCCAGACTGAGGAACAGCCCCGTGATCAGAAACAGGAGCGGTCTGAAAACCCGCTTCCGATATTGGAAAAAGAACATAAAAAAACCTCCTGTAAAACAAAAATCAAATACAGATACCTCTGGAGAGGTACGCTATCGATTTGTT
>CAMONC010000091.1 GCA_946620235.1 uncultured Lachnospiraceae bacterium
GGGTTCCGCTTCAAGTTCTACATCGGGTTCCGCTTCAAGTTCTACATCGGGTTCCACTTCGGGTTCCGCTTCGATTTCCGCTTCGATCACTTCGTCAGGTGTCTGCGCATATGCAACGCAGGGTGCAATTCCTGACATAACGGTCACTGTTACTAATACGCTTGCTAATAATCTTGCTATCTTTGCCTTCATTTCATCCACCCCCTTAGGTTGAGTTCGAACTGTGGTTGAAATCTGTTTTCAACCGGCTGTTCCTTTTGTTGAGCTCATTGTATCAGGGGATATATCACAGAACTGTCACACAATATTCAAAAGAACAACCAATCTCATGTTACATTATGCCTCATTATGCGTCTTCTTATTATTTGATATCATCCATATCAATTCTTGATAAAAAACGGATCCGGCATTTGCCGGATCCGCAGTAAAATTTTCTGTTCAGATCTTGACTCCCAGCTTAGTGAGTTGCTTTATTATCTTCTCCCGCATTTCATCTCTGAACTCTTCTTTGACCAGATAATAGATATATGAGTCCAGTACCATCTCCTGAGGCAGTCCGCGTCCGACCAGCTTGAAGTTACGATACCCCCATCTGTCAGCGTACTCCCTGACTTCATCTGCAGCTATGAAAGCAGGCCGTTTCATGCATTCGGCGAAACCGGGCTTCGTCTTTTTGTTCGGGCAGTCATATGGAGCACCTTTCTCATAATTAATCTGCATCAGGGACTCATCCCGGTAATGTGCCTTGCGTTTGGGACATCCCGGGAAGCATATCTCATCGGCCAGGATCTCTATTCTGTCTGCGTATCCGGAAAGTTCATCAAGTACCTTCTCATCATGATTCAGATCGTAATCAAGCACAACCAGATAATACGCCTTATCTGAAGCCGGATCGCCGTCAACGGTCTTATCAAGCTCGGCTTTAACATCATCAATCGCAGTCAGACGCTTGGTCGTGGATGAGATATATTTGAAATCCGGATACTTATCACGCAGATAGTCTTCAAGTACCGATGTGTTGACCAGCACCTGATTCATGCCGTTATTTGCTGTCTCCATGATCAGATTGCAATAGGTATCATATATATGCTTTTCCTCGATCAGCGAGTTAGTCCAGGTAAATCTGACGGGGACACCCAGATCGTTGTATGTCTTTATGACCTTCTGCATGTCACCATGAGAAGTTATGCCGAATACTGCCCTTCCGCCGTTCCATATCGCTCCCGGAAAAGTACCGTACACGCTGCCGACCCTGTATCCGTCGCGGAACTTCTCCGGATGTTCATTAAGCATATGGATTATGACCTGATTCAGATAAAAGAAAACGCTGAATCCCGGTAAATGCCAGTAAATCTCTCGGTCACTCATCCCTATCCCCCATCAATAGGTATACAGAACTGTCGTTGATACGCCTTCAGCCAGAGGCCCGGGTATGGTCGATAAACCTCTGTGCGAGCCGTTTAAGTCACTGTTAAACGTGATATCGGTTCCATCGGGATTCTCAAATCTCTGTTCCGGTTCGAACGCCAAACCAAGCATATCGGTACAAAGCACGGGCACGCAGAAATCCTTCAGATGATCATATACATTGGTCTTAAAGGTATACTTACCATTCTTTTCGGTGATCTCTGCTTTAACTTTGGAGGTCTTGTCAACAAACTTATTCTTTTCTTTCTTGTATACATTGGCTCCGTTGAAGTAGGCATTGCCGTCTACCCATACAGGCAGATGTCCGAAATGAGCTTCGGCCAGACCTCCCATGTCCGGATCGGCACCCTTTTCAAAAGGTTTATGCCACTCTTCATATGTCGGGAATATGTCAAAAGCCTTGGTTCCGGCCATGGTATAATCCGCATCCGCGGGAGTCTTCTTTTTATCCTCGGCAGGATATGTCTGTATAAAGATATTGTTGTAGATACGGTCATCTCCGTGAAGTATGGTCATGAATCCGGCAACTTCGGTCCTGTGTCTGATATGGTAAGGCGTATATCTCGGCTCTCTCTGTCCGTTAACTATACTGTCGACACCGGAATTGATAAGTCCGAATCCGCCCAGGATCAGGTTATGAAGTACAGCGATACCTTCACTGGGGATGGTTATGGACTGTTTGCTCATCAACAGATTGTTATCGATCAATGTGGGACCGTGACCTACTTCCACGAATATATCGGAGTTAAACATGGCTCCCGGCCCCTGCTCGGTTCCGGCAGGCCTGTGATTATCATGCATGACATTCTGAGATACACGTGCACCCTGAGCTTCCCAGTCAAGCCATACACCGATGATGCAGTTATGTATATGATTCCTGCGAATGGTCACATCGATACCGGCATGAAGCTTGATACCCGCAGTCTCGGCTCCGCCCAGCTGAGAAGAATTGCACACATGATGGATATGGCAGTCTTCGATCGTCGAGAAAACCGCTCCCATACGACCAACGATACCTGTCTGCTCGCAATGATGGATATGACATCTGCGTACTATATGACTTCCGACCTTTTCCTTGAGCCAGCCGTGATACTGACCGCGGCATACGGCATCTCTCTCCATCTGAGTGGGGCTCTTGATACGTCTGACAGTAAA
This sequence comes from uncultured Lachnospiraceae bacterium, assembly GCA_946620235.1. Taxonomy (GTDB): domain Bacteria; phylum Bacillota; class Clostridia; order Lachnospirales; family Lachnospiraceae; genus XBB2008. The sequence continues at coordinate 2,584 of CAMONC010000091.1, forward strand.
GTACATGTCATTCTCGGGATCCAGATATTTGCCCAGAGATATTCCGCAGCATCTGCTGTTATGTATCTCACAGTCTTCGATGATCCATCCTTTACTCCAGTGAGGACCTATCATGCCGTCCTGATATGCGGCGGGAGGTGCCCATGTGGTTGCGGCATCCTTGATCTCGAAACCGCTGACGGTTATATAGCCTATGGCCATTTTGGATGGCATGAAGCAGTTTCTGCGCACTGCGATCTCTACAGTCTCCTTATTGGGATCCTTGCCCTGAAAGTTTGCATAGAATACAGTTTCGTCTCCATCCTGCTCACAATACCATTTAAACCGGGATTCCTCTTTGTTCCATGCATATTTATCGGCATCCCCCTTGATACACTCTTCAAGAGATACGGTCTCATACATGGCCAGATCATTCAGATACACAGAACCGGTATGACGCACATCCGGAGCAAAATACCAATCTCCGTACACACGCGTGGTATAAGGGTTATATGATCCGAACACCGAATTGTTCACACGTGCGGTCCAGACCTTTCCCTTATGCTTTTTCCATCCTGTAAGCACTTCCGACCCTGAGATCACAGCACCCAGAGGTTCTTCAGATCTGTATGTAATCCTGGCTTCTGGAGTTCCCGCATATACAGGATCAACATACTCTCTGTATACGCCGGGGGCTACCACTACCTCATCACCGGGTTTTGCCACTTTTGCGGCATCATTGATATGCTTATACGGCATATCCTTCGTTCCGTTGCCATCCCTTGAAGCCTGAATGTTTACATAGATTGTTTTCATACCTTCACCTCATTATATTAGTGACTGATGTACAGTTACCTTTTGATCACACCGACCCTTTTGCTCCGTCAGATGTGAAATGCATTTCATAGGGGTCATCTGCGGTATACGGCTTCCACAGCGGCATATCCGTGCCGTCCGCATCCTTGCCGTTCGGATCGCCTGTCTTGATGAAATCGGCGAAATAATTACACATGACTCTTGCCAGATCGTAATGGTGCCCCTTATAGGGTCTCCAGCATTTTCCGACAGATTCGAAGAAGAACCACAGATCGCATGAATGGAAACATCCCGGGTTATCCCAGCCGGGAATATCGGGCTCGAATATATAGTAATACATCGGCTGATCGTCACCGTTTGCCTGAGCTGCCACAAATGCTTCCTTTACGGATTTCTCTACGGAATTCACTCCATCCACTATGAATTCATCCCTTGTGCATCCGCTGATGATCGGAATATGGGCGGATCTTCCGGCTTTGAGCTTTCTTAAGCCGTATTCTTTGACCATATGTCCGTCTTCTATGGGGAAAAACCTGGGATGATCCTTTACATACTCCGCATACTTATCCCTGATCAGAAAAGCATCCAGTTTTCTGGCTTCTACTAGCCCGCTCACTCCGAGATAATCAAAGAAATCCTTGCCCTTTCCCTCGGCCGTAGCCAGATCATTGGGATTGAATATGTCCTGTGTGGGATCGGCAAGCTCGATCATTCCGCTGAACACAACAGCTCTCTTGATCACATCATAATTGTCTTCATTATTGATCTGAGCCATTACGCTACCGCCGCCTGCAGACTGTCCGGCTATGGTGATACAGTCGGGATCTCCACCGAAATTGGCTATGTTTCTCTTAACCCACGCAATACCGGCTTTCTGATCGAGCAGACCGAAATTACCGGGTGCATCCGGTGCTTCGGCAGTTATATCCGGATGAGCAAGGAAACCGAGTGCGGCCAGTCTGTAATTAACGCTGACCACTACGATACCTCTTCTGGCAAGCCTCTCCCCGTCGAATTCCATTTCGGCCGTGTAGCCCCACTGGAATCCGCCTCCGAATATCCAGATCAGGACAGGCAGTTTCTCATCAGCAGCATTTGCGGGTGTCCATACATTCAGATACAGACAATCCTCTGACATCGGGATATCCTTATCCACATGGAACTCACGCATGTAGAGATCTTCCTCCCATTTGCCTACCCCGGGCTGATCCTGCACAGATATGGGCCCGAATGTGTAGCATTCACGCACGCCTTCCCAGTCAGATGCGGGCTGAGGTGCACGCCACCTGTTCTCACCCGTAGGCGGAGCCGCAAAAGGTATTCCCCTGTAGATAGTGACTCTGGGATCGGCTCCCGGTATTCCCCGTACTTTTCCGTTCTCTGTTTTAGTCTCTCTAAGCATTCTATTCCCCTCCAATACTCTGTCACTGCTTCCGCAGCCGGACCGACGTCACCGTGTCTGTGACGAAACCGTAAACTTAGCCGGTTTGGGCTTATTTACCGTGATGATATGAGAATCCTCAAGATTTCTGAGCAGGATCTGTCTGGCAAGCCCGGCTGATTCCGGCTTAAGCATATAGAAACTGTACGTTTCTATCAACGAGAACAGATTGGCTGTCCTCCCTTCGATCTTAAAATTGTTATATCCTCTGGGTACATATTCATTCCATATCATGTCGGGACTAACAAATGTGGGATATTTCTGAATAGTATAAAGATTATTATGGTCTCCGTATTCACATCCCCATGGTATGATGGGAATCTGTTTATCGGGTGGCATTTTGCGGTTTTTCAGGATAATCCTCTGGTTTTTCGCAATATTCTTATAGTGATCCCCTCTGCGCTTGCATCCGGGTTCACATACCGCATTGATCAGTACTTCGATCTTGTCCCTGTGATCCAGGCCGTCCAGGATATCCCATTTGTTGTTGAAGTTGTAATCCAGGACAACGTATTTGTAATCCTTATCCAACTCGGCATTAAGCGTATCAACATCACGTATTTCCTTGCACGTGGTCGAATCGATCGCATACGACGGATAGTTCTTCCGGATATATTCCTCAAGCAGCGGTGAAAAGACCAGAACTTCATTCTGACCGTTGTCGCCCGCTTTCAGACAGAAGTTACAGAATTCGTCATTCAGATCTTCTTCGTTTAACAACGGATTGGTAAAAGTAAAACGGACAGGTACACCCCTGGAATTAATGGTCTTTATAACATTCGTCACAAATCCTGCGTCACACTGATCATCCTTCGGGCAAAGCCTCCCTCCGTTCCAGAGAGAAAGAGGAAAACATCCGAAGAAAGAAGCCACCTCGACACCTTCCCGGAAGAATTCGGGGTGTGTCTCAAGAAGACTTAACCACATCATATTAAGCGGAAAATTATATCTGAGTCCCGGCAGATGAAATCTTACCTTTGTATCTGACATCAGGCCTCCTCTCCGCTGTTATCAGCTCCTTCTCCACTGTTCTTTGCAGCGGGAAGTATACGTTTATATGACATGGATTTAAAGCATGCCCTGGCAGCATCCGGTCTTTCTTCGCTGTCTTCGGCGAACATGCCTATCGTACATCCGACGAAGCCGCCTGCCACTTCTGTGGACAGAGATGATACGTCCAGATCACGCACCAGTATTTCGGCCTCTTTTTCTCTGACTGTAAACAATGTGGCTTTGGTACCCATCACATTTATAACCAGAGTGATCAGTTTCTGAGGTGATACGACCGATGCTATCTTCTCATCCGTACCGTCCTTTCGAAGGATCACATTGGCACTTACGCCGGAATACTCGAATCTGAGCTGATAATCCTCGCTCTGGAACAATGCGATACCTGCTCTTGCACCCTCAAACAGTTCATCGCCTGTCAGAGTCACAGCGGCTTCGAAGCAATGGCAATCCTGTCTGATGCATACATAAGACGGCGATCCTTTGCCGGACAGATGATCCGTGTCACACTTCAGATAAAGACCCTCTCCCTCACGGATCTCATACATATCGGGTTTGGGATTTCGCAGAAACATAAACTCATATCCGAGTTCATCCATATGCGTAAAGTCATACAGCTTATTGGTACCGGGCACAGAAGTCGGACTGCATTCCGGTATCTGCTCATCCAGATCGACGTTCAATTCGCCGGACAGGATACCCAGCCCCGGATTGACTACCGGCCAGTCATTTTCCCATATCACTCTGGCCAGGAATGTTTCACGTCCCATCGTCGTAAAGCCGAATATGGGTCTTACAGCCAGCATGACCATATACCAGTCACCCTTTACTGTCTGAACCAGATCGGCGTGTCCCACATACTTGATGGGATATCTCTGTCCCAGATGTCTGTGGGTGAATATGGGATTGCAGAAATTGTTTTCGTAGGGACCGAACACAGACTTCGATCTGGCTACGCTGACAGCGTGCTCGGGACCTGTTCCGCCCTCGGCATGCAGGATATAGTAATACTCCCCTATATGATACAGATGTGGTCCCTCAGGCCAATGCACGCCTTTCAGAGCACCGTTCCATGCTTCAACACGTTCACCGACGAGCTTAAAAGACTCAGTATCAAACTCCTGGATATAGATAAAATAATCTCCGTTGTATTTGTAACCGTCCACATTGGGATGAGTGCCGATATAGTAGCACTTCCCGTCATCATCAAAGAAAAGACTCGGATCGATACCGTCGGCTCCCTCTATGAAATGAGGATCGGAATACGGGCCTTCGGGCTTATCAGCCGTGACAACGAAATTGCCTCCGTGAGACACGTTCGTACAGATCACATAATATGTACCGTCATGATATCTCATGGTAGGAGCAAAAAGTCCCTGAGAAACACCGGCACCTTCCAGAGGCAGCTGAGACTCGCGTGTGAGTACGTTACCTATCTGCTCCCAGTGAGCCAGATCCCGGCTGTGCATGATGGGCAGTCCGGGAAAATATGCAAAAGAAGAATTCACTATATAGAAATCCTCTCCTACGGCACATATTGACGGGTCAGGATAAAATCCCGAAAGAATGGGGTTTCTGGATACAACAGACATCATCTACCTCCTGAATATGACGAAATATGGATTCTATGGTTTACTGATCACTATTTGATCATCTTTATATCCGATCTTCACTTTGTTGCCTTCCAGCCCCATCTCATCGATCAGCTCTCTGGGGATCTGCAGACGATTAGCTTTATCCAGTACCACGTATTCATCCTGTGTATCCTCTGCACGCCAGTCGATGCTGGATTCCCTGACACGATCGGCATATTGTTCCTTAAGCACACGCTCGGAACTGATCTTTCCGTCACGGATGGCTACCACACGCTTAACTTTTTTTGAAAGCGCCATATCATGAGTAACTATCAATATGGTCTGACCGCCCTTGTTCAGCTCGGTAAATATCCCGAAGATATAATCGGCAGTAGCGGAATCCACCGATCCGGTAGGCTCATCGGCAAGCAGGAGTTTCGGATCGTTGGCAAGAGCAATGGCTATCGCTATCCTCTGCTGTTCACCGCCTGAAAGCATATTCATCTTACTGTGCTTCTTGGATGACAGACCTACCATTTCAAGAAGTTCCAGTGCCTTATCCTTTTTCCCTCGGGTTCCGGACAGGTTCATCGGCAGCATGATGTTCTCAAGAGCCGTCAGGTACGGGAGCATGTTCCGCCCGTTGTTCTGCCATACGAATCCGACTGTGTCGCGTTTATACAACACCAGTTCCTTCTCAGTCATCGTAAACAGATTCTTGCCGTCTACTATGAGCTTGCCCGCACTCGGCCTGTCAAGACCGCCGATCATATTCAGAAAAGTGGACTTACCCGAACCGCTGTTACCGATCAGTGCAGTCAGCTCTCCGGTCTCAACCGTAAGATCAAGTCCCTGCAGAGCAAGTACTTCGGTCTCTTTTGACTTATAGATTTTAACCAGGCCGTCAGCCTGGACCATGATCTCATTCTCAGGCATCTTCACTCTCCGCATCTCTGATGATGCGCTCTCCGTTATCCAGCTCGATGATCATATCAGCGGCGCCCATCAGTCCCACATCATGTGTTGTCATCAATACGGTAATACCTTCTTTGCGTGTCATTTCTTTGAATATCTCGGTCACACGCGCCGCCATGGCGGAATCAAGCTCCGCAGTGGGCTCGTCGGCAAATATGATGCCGGGTTTATGTGCGAGTGCGCGGGCTATGGCCACACGTTGCTGCTCACCGCCGGACATTTCCGCACTCATATGGTTCATCCTGTTACCGAGTCCGACCAGCTTCAGGCAGTCCTCGACTCTTGTGGCGGATTCCCTGTTTATCTTCTGACCGGCCATGCGCATCGAGAACTCAACATTCTGAAATGCATTCAGACTGGGGATCAGAGATACCGACTGGAAAACAAATCCCATTCTGGTACGTCTCAGGTTCTCACGTTCTCTCTCCGAGAGATCTTTGAGGTTGGTTCCCTCGATATATACATCTCCCTCGGTAGGATCATCCAGAGAATTGATGATATTCATGAGCGTAGTCTTGCCTGATCCGGATCTGCCTCGCAGTATCACAAATTTACCTTCGGGGATCTCTATATCTATCCCTTTCAGGGCCCAGAATCTGCCTGCGGGTGTGTCAAAAGCCCTCTTTATTCCTTTTGTTCTGATAATCGCTTCACTCATTATTCTTCACCGAGCTTAAGTGCCTTGGTAACATTCATCCTAAACAACAGGAAAATAAGAACGAATATGCATGTGAGCATGACAGCAGCCACTATGCCGTACAGTCTGTATAGGTCGGAAGCACGAGTGATCAGTCTCATCGGAAGTACCTGTTCCGATGTGGCATATGAAGCCTGAAGCAGAGGTACAAACATTGTAGAGGTGAGTTTACCGATGCCTATGCCCGCAAGAACCGAGAACAGACCCGAGAATACCTGCTCGGTAATGAGCATCTTGACTATCTCGTTCTTGTGGAATCCACACGCTCTCAAAACACCGAATATAAGCTCACGTTCTCTGATCGACATGATCCAGTAGATCAGGTAACCCACGGCACACAGCAGTATAGTGACAGCGAAGCCCATGGTCAGCACACCGTTGGTACCCTGCAGCAGCGGATCGGTCAGGGTATGTTCCATATCTTCAGCCTTGTTGACATACTTGGTCACTCTCATGTTTTTCGTTTCTATGAAGTTATACATATCATCAGGATC
>CAMONC010000092.1 GCA_946620235.1 uncultured Lachnospiraceae bacterium
TGCAGCAGGAAGAAAAAACTTTCGTGAACACTCTGAACTCAGAGATGGCCAAACTCGGAGACGTGTCCGCATCAGCCGCTTCAGGTCCCGCCGGGCAGCAGACTATCAACGTCAATATGGGTGCAAACAATTCATATACTCCCCGGATGATAAATGCTCTTGAAACAGCCGCTGATAAGAACGTCGCAGTAGCGATGACTCTTCAGGAGAACGGACAGCACATGACATTTACAGTACCGGCAGACAGCGATTACAGTGCCGTGGACTCCTATTTTGAACAGACAGCATCCACATCCGAAGGATACAGGATGATTCAGAGCCTGGTATCCGGATCTGCTATTGAAGACGCATCCGGAAACAAGATCGTAAACACCACCGATACGGGCACATTGAATATCAAAGCTGACGCGGACGCTATACTGTATGGGATTGACTATAGTGCTACGATCGTAGCGGGTGGAGGATTTCATGGTTCGATGGACGATCTGGCGAGCTGGAATAATCCTGGGGCCGCATTTGCAATTACCAGCGGTGGAACCGCAACAGGTCCAGCTGTCAATGTAGGCGGTACAGTCACTATATCAGCAGTCTCAAGTGGCAGTACAGCCATGACATCAGCAGTTACAAGTGGCGGAACCGCAATAGATACAACTGTCAATGGAGGCGGCTCACAGACTTTACATACCGCGAATACAGCCACGACAGCAGGAGTCATAAGTGGCGGTACAGTCACAAGTGGCGGTACAATCCCAAGTGGCGGTGGTACAATCCCAAGTGGCGGTACAGTCACTATGTCAAAAGTCACAAGTGGCGGTACAGCATTAGAATCAATTTTCGAATTAATTTCCAACATCAAACAGACCATTTATGCCGGTGGCACAGTAGTAGCAGCCGGAACCCTGCCGGATACAGCTAGCCAGCGCGGCACTTATGCTGTAACCGACAACGGTGTCCTCATAGCTAACGATCAGGGGGTATTTCTTGCCAGCAAGGGAAACATACAAAAGTTAGAATAAAGATAAAACAGTTACATGACCGGCTACATCATATGCCCACAAGTCGAAGTTATCCGTGGTAGTACGTGTGGGCAGAGGCGCTACATTAACCTCCGTGTCGTTTGTACATATCCGTACTTCACCACCTGACCTTAGTATCTCCTCACCTGCATATACAAAAGAAAGGTCGCTGTATTTAATGCCCAGATTGCAGGCCTCCCTGTCATATTCCGGAGTCACTTCCACCACGGCCCGTGCATCGCCTGATTCCATGCTTATATTGTAATCCCGGCCATCACGGCTTATATGGGTCCTGAGTTCATTCACCGTCATATCAATAGTATCGATCGGCAGTTCCTCACCTCTTAATTCCATACCCGCATCGAAACGTTTTCCGTTCACAAAGAGAGGTTCCGACGTCTCGATCCGTCTGATATCCTTATATTCATCGATATACACCGTGAGCTTCACGTCCGCATTCAGGTACCATCTCTCAGATGTCCCGGTCATAGAGTCGATACATCCCTGGATATCCTCTTTCGGTATGATCACATCATATATACGGCATGTGATCTCCCGCTCATCACCGGTCTCTATGACTTCATCTTCGTCCCGGCGCTGTACATCCGCATTCTTCCACATTTCACGGATCCGTTCGGACTGCTCCGCTTCATCACGTATCGTTCCGAATGTGCTCCATATATCATCCTCCGGTGCCTCTCCGAAGAGCTCCACACTTTGTATGCGTGGAAGTCCCGCACTGTCCCATGCATATGACAGCATCGGTGACCTGCTGATCGTACCGTTTATATCCGAGAGATCTGTCCTGTACACTTCATCCGCAAGCCCCGGCAGTTCCAGATATGCCATGTCACTCCGTGCATATATATTTATATCCGCAAGCTTATAATTGATGACACTCAGGCTGCCCAGCACAGAGAGTTCCTCATCATCACATCGTCTGTCTATCACCGCATCCACACCTACAGTGATATCGCTCAGATTACCGAGCACACCCGACAGAACGCCGTTCACCGTATCATCCGGGATCATCCCGCTCACATCGAAGCCGCCCACATTTACCGATGCATCGATATGCGCATCTCCGTACATAACTTCATCGTAAAGATCCGACGCTTCCTTTGCCGATATCAGTTCTTCGGCACGTGCATCCATATCTTCACTCAGCAGGGTGAAAGCTTTCTGTACCGCGCGCTTGTCTGCCCCGCGATAAAGTTTCACTCCGGCCACGGCACCGCCGGCCACTGACAGAACGGAAGCCACACATATGGATATTATGATGATCAACTTTCTGTTCATGGTCGAACCCCTGATCTGCTCACTTATCTTCTTCCTGATCGTGCCTGCCGACCTTGAGCTCCGGCTTATGCTCTTTCATGAATTCAAGTATCCTCATACGGTTGAATTTCATGCCGCCACCCGGATGGGAGTACGTAACCACACGCCTGATAGCCTGCCTGGCCACAGGCGTCATGGCACCTATCCTGCCGGATATGTATTCCCGAGAGAATCTTTCTTTTTCTTCTGCCAGGCGCAGCTTGATCTGCGCACTGCGCTCACCCATGCCACCGACCAGCTGCTGCTTCACCTGTGCTCCGCGCTCCTCCATAGAGTCTACCACCTGCTCCATATGAGCATTCCATGCCTCCTGGGCTTCGCTGATGTATACGTCGAAATGTGCCAGTGCGGACGCGGTAAGTGCGATATCCATGCCTATGAAACACATGGAGATCAGTCCCATCAGTTCATATCCGAGAGGGCTGATCCATTCCGTGATGCTGTATACAAAAGGATTTATCACATATACGATCAGCAATCCCGCCAATCCGAACCCTATGGAGAAAGGCAGACACACCCTGCCCTGAATGTTCAGCGGCATATAGGAGTAATCCCACCATTTTGCATGGAAAAGCTTCTCCAGAACCCAGTGGGTCGTGAACTCCAGCACGATACTCGCCAGCATGCTGAATATGAAAACCTGCCACCATGAATAGCTGATCCCCCTTTGATCCACGATATCGATAACGATCATGCTTCCCACGGCACCGGTCCCGTATATCGGACATATCGGACCGTACAGGAATCCTCTGTTCTCCCATTTTTTCCATCTGATGGTACAAACGATGGTCTCATATACCCATCCCATGAAGCTGTATATAACGAAATAGACCAACCACCTACATAAAAGCATATCTTTCCTCCGTCATCTGTCCGGTATCATATAAATAATCTCAAACTTCATCGTCTCCGGATTCCCAGAATCCGCGGACGGCATCCCGTACGGTATCGATGTTCACGGGAACTATATCGCTCCATTCCCGCGGAAACATACGTCTGTTGGACGCATAGGAGAATCTCTCATCAAGCAAGGCTATCACGCCGCGGTCTGTCTCGGTCCTGATGAGCCTCCCCGCTGCCTGCTGCACACGGTTCATGCCGGGATAGGAGTATGCATAATCGAATCCCTTCAGGCCGGCTTCATCGTAGAAACCCCTGAGCAGATCCCTTTCTCCTCCGATCTGGGGAAGCCCCGTCCCCATGATGATCACGCCGATAAGCGCGTCATCGCGCAGATCTATGCCCTCTGCAAATATCCCGCCGAGTACGCAGAAGCCTATCAATGTCCCTAAAGTAGTGTTATAGTTTCTGCGGAATCTCGCAACGAACTCCTCCCTGTCGGCCTCACGCATTCTGCCTGACTGGATGACGACCTCCTCGCAGCCGGGATCGTGGTATTCCTCCATATATATGTCATATACCTGCTGCATATACGCATAGGAAGGTGCGAAGATCATATAATTGCCGACATGTCCGCGCACGATCTCGTATATATACTCCGCCATACGCTTGTACTGTGTCCGCGATCTGTCCGAGTACTTGCTCGACACATCCGTCGCCTGGATGAGCAGGCGGTTCGACGTATCAAACACAGACTGAGCATACACTTCATAGTCCTCCGACGTGCCCCCGAGCAGTTTCTTATAGTACTGTATGGGCAGCAGAGTAGCGGAAAAAAGTATGCTCGCCACAGCTTTATCCGCACATGCACGCAGATTCCGGGCCGGGTCGACGCAGTACAGTTTCACATAGAAATCTTTCTCATCAGTGAATGCGCTGTAGATGCAATAGTCCTCTCCCAGTAAGTCATATATGCTCAGGAAATCCCTGATCTTGAAAAAAAGATCCAGGATCTCTTCATGTCCTATGCCGTCATTATGATCCGCCAGATATTCTGACATGATCTGTCCCAACCTGTCGGCATGTCCCACGAGATCGCTGATCCGGGACGCTTCCATCACCATCAGACGGTCATCGGGCAGCTCCGCACGTGCACGCTTAAGTGTCAGCATGTCCTTATTGCACCGCTCTATGGCCCTGGCTATTGCGGGCTGATGCTTCGAGCACGCTCTTTTGCATGCCAGCAGATCCTCCTTGACCAGAGTCGCGGAGTACATCTCCCGCCCGCGGTCCACCAGATTATGGGCTTCGTCGATCAGGAATATATAGTTACCCTCTCTGCCTTCGGCAAAAAACCTTCGCAGGTAAGCATTCGGATCGAATACATAGTTATAGTCGCCGATGATGCAATCACAGAACAGACTTATATCCAGAGCGAACTCAAACGGGCATACCTCATACTCGCGGGCATATCTCTCGATCGTTTCTCTGGTAAAAGTCTCCTCACCCGTTACGACCGCGTAGAGAGCCTCGTTCACCCTGTCAAAATGACCTTTTGCATAAGGACATGCTTCAGGGTTGCACACACACTCATCCGCAAAGCATATCTTCTCCTTCGCGGTCAGGGTGATATTCTTAAGCCGCAGTCCTCTATCCTTCAGAGTCCCGATAGCCTCCTCGGCTACCGTACGTGCTATCGTACGTGCAGTCAGGTAAAAAATCCTGTCGCCTCTGCCCTCTCCCATGCTCATGATGGACGGATAGAGTACAGACAGAGTCTTGCCCGTGCCGGTGGGTGCTTCTATATACAGCTGTCTGCCGTGATATATGGTCCGGTACACATACTCGACCAGTTTCTTCTGGCCGGGTCTGTAATCATACGGAAAAGCAAGACCGCCTATCGAGGCCTGTCTCGTATCGGTCCACGCCGCCTGCATGTCCACCCATTTGGCCAGCGCCTCACAGGTCTCATCGAACCATCCGAGGATCTCATCCGCGGTATATCTCGAATAAAAGTAGCGTATCTCCTCGGTATCCTGTGTCACATATGTCATACGCACACCGATCTCCGGCAGGCCTTCCTGCATCAGATAGATGGCGGCATATACGCAGGCCTGGGCGAGATGTACGGGCTCGGGATCGGTCATACGGGCCACGTTACGGACCGTGGACTTGATCTCATCTATCAGAACAGAGGGTTGCGACTCATCCTCCTGCATGATGCCGTCAGCACGTCCCTCGACGGTCACGGTGCACCGCTCGGTCTCATAGGTATATGACAGCGGATACTCCGCACGATACGTTGGCCCCATCATAGACTGTATCTTGCGGTGTATACGGCTCCCCACCTGCATTGCATCCGGGGAGTCAGCGCCTTTTCGATTGTCTATATCACCGTGCCTGTATATAAACTCCACAAGGGCACGGACGGAGATGTGAATATTCATTCTTTTGAGGTTGCATCATCCGGGCGAAGATGTAGGGCGCTGTTTGCGCATCTTCCTCCACACGACACAGAAACACAGCACATGCATCAGGAATGTGATGCCCCAGCTCACCGGATAAGTCACATACAGGAACATCGGTTTATGGAAAGTCTCGGTCCTGAAGAGCGTGAATATCCATATGATACGCAGTCCGCACGCACCCATGAGCGACACTATCATCGGCAATACCGAGTACCCTATACCCCTGAGTATGCCGACCATGACATCCATCATCCCGCACAGGGCATACAGCCCGCATACCCATTTGATACGCTCCAGTCCGAGCTTCGCTACTTCGGTACTGGTCGTATACATCCCCATCAGCTCCATTCCGAAGAAATACGCAGTCCTTCCCAATATCACGCCGGTCAGGATCACGCATATAAGCGCATCACGCATGACCTTCGGAATACGTTTCATCTCGCCGGCTCCGTAATTCTGACCTGTAAAAGTGATCGCAGCCTGATGAAATGCATTCATTGATACCCAGACGAAACCTTCGATATTCGCAGCTGCGGAATTCGCCGCCACTATAGTCGCACCGAAGCTGTTGACCGATGACTGTATGATCACGTTTGACATCGAGAAAAGCATCCCCTGGAACCCGCTTGGCAGTCCTATCCTCAGGATCCCCTTTACGATCTGCCGGTCTATACCGAGCTTGCGTATATCGAGACGTATGTTGCTTTTCTCACGGGTCAGACATCTGACTACAAGCACGGCGGATATGGTCTGTGACAGGATCGTCGCAAGTGCCACACCGGCGACATCCATATGGAAGCTGATGACGAATATCAGATTCAGGATCACGTTTATAACACCGGCACCGAACAGGTAATACAGAGGTCTGCGCGTATCGCCGACCGATCTGAGTATCGCTGCACCGAAGTTATAGATCATATTGGGGATCATTCCGAGGAAATAAATGCGCAGATAGAGGGCGGACAGGTCTATGACCTCGGTGGGAGATCCCATCCAGGTCAGGATCTGCCTGGCACCGAGACATCCCACGATCGTGAGCAGGGCTCCGCTGAGCAATGCCAGTGTGATAGCAGTATGTACGGTACGTGAAGTCTCATCATCGCGGCCGGCGCCTTTATACCGTGCAACCATGACATTCGCACCGACAGACAGTCCGAGGAAAACATTGGTCAGCAGATTGACGAGAGATCCTGTACTGCCGACGGCCGCAAGAGAATTATCGCCGGCGTATCTGCCGACGACTATCACATCCGCTGCATTGAATAATAATTGCAAAATGCTCGAGATCATCAGGGGAAGAGCAAAGATGAGCATCTTCCCAATGATGTTTCCCGAGCACATATCGATTTCGTATTTTTTATTCATTGCTACCTGTCAGCTGTTCCAGATATCCTTGTGACTTGTCTGATTTCTCCGTATCGGGGAATTCCTCTATGACCTTGCGATACATCTGTACGGCATGAGCCTCATCACCTGAGTGATTGTATGCCTGTGCCAGATAGTACAGTGCATCCCCGTTAGACGGATCATACTGATATGCCTTAGTCAGATCCGCTATAGCCACTTCATACTCTCCGGCCGAATATGCTTCATAACCGGTATCGTAGAATTTCTGAGCAAGTTCCGATCCGGCGAGAGTCAGCAGCGTATTGTACAGACTCACGGGAGGCTCCTGTGAATCTTCGCCCAGCTCCGAGATTTCCACAGCATCCAGATATTCGGATACCGCCTCTATATTCTCGGGATCGGCCAGATACGCATCTGCAGCCTGTATAACCGCATAAAGCGAATTGAGCGAGCCGTCATATCCCTCATATGAAGCGATGGTCTCCTGCATATCGGACAGCTGTCCCTTCGTCATATCCAGCTGGCTCTTCAGATCTTCGATCTCAGCAGTCTTTGCATCCAGCTGTTCGTTCACCGTCTTGATCTTCGCTTCATAATCTCCCGCCGCTATATTGACTCTGGCAGGCATGATGATGAACCAGGCACACGCTATACCTATACATACTCCGAGCATGAGATTCAGGATGATACCGAGTCCGTTGCTGTTACGGCCGGGAGCGGGCTGAATGATGTCCTCATTACCGGACTTAAACCTGATGATATCGACATCGTCTTTTTTGCGGATACGCTTGCTCTTATTCCCATCTACCGGAGTGAGCATCTCATCCACTTCCATACGGTAACGCATGGTGGTAGTGTTGCCCGTATCGATACTCGCACATTTAATCAGCTGTGCTTTGGCTTCATCCCACTGCTCATTATTGATATACAGCAGTGCCAGCAACTGTCTGGCACGGATGAATTTTTCATTCAGGCTCAGGACTTTCTTGAGCTGGATAATGGCTAAGTCGAACGAATCCATATCGCAGTACTTCAGTGCCTGATTATACTTCTTGATCGTCTGATTGATAGTATCCAGGCGTGCGGGATTCGACTGTATCATCTCTATGTAATCGTTGGCAATATTCTTCTTGGGGCGGATGTTCTGCGATATGACCCATTCACTCAGGGCCGCAACCACTTCACCCGTCTCGAAGTATACCAGTCCCAGCAGATTACGCGCTTCTATATTGTTTTTGTTGAACTTCAGGCACTGACGCAGTGAAGTCACTGCACCCGACAGATCTCTTACTTTGGCACTCTCCAAACCGTCATTGTAGAATCTGTTGGAGATGTACATTACCTTTTTGTATTGAGAAACATCAGCTCCGCAGCTGGTGCAGAAATCGTGCTCTGAAAGATTGCATCCGCAGTTATAGCATACCATCTGCATGCACCCTTCTGTTTATCCCTGAACAATTACCCCTGAACATTCTGACCGGGTTCGGCGCTCTTCCTGGTGCTGCCTGACGTACCGGTCGAAGCCGGTATCGTACCGTTCTTTGTCTCTTTGAGCATAGACACAATCAGATCGGCCATATCAGTCAGGTCCTGATTATATATGGCCTCGCTCACATCCTCCACTTCCAGTGACGGATGGAACTTCTTAAGTTCCTCGTCAAAATCTATCATTGCTAAGTCCTCTCATCTCACCGACCAGATAAAGTGATCCGGTGATGTAGGCATATAAACCGTCTGTTGAAACATATTCCCGGGCTATCCCAAGTGCTTCGCGGGAGTCTCCCGCCACCTGTGCATCCAGTCCGGCTCTGCGGAATTCTGTGGCTATCACTTCCGCACTCTCCGCTCTGTGGGAATCTACCGTCACACACACAACTCTGTCGAAAAGAGAGCTGCCGGCGATGATCTCTATCTCCCTGAGATAAGCTTTATCGTGCATGCAGCCGAACACGAGCAATCGCGATACGGCACCGTCATCACGCACGCTGTCGATGAAGGCCTCTATCCCCGGCACATTATGTGCGCCGTCCAGAATAAGCCTGTCCTCAACCTCTTCCATACGTCCCGGCCAGTACATATCGTTCAAGCCTGATACGTAGTCATTCTCACTCAAACAAGAGGCAAACTTCTCTGCCTCCCTGAGAGCACACACCGCTATTGCGGCGTTTTCCACCTGATACAGGGCCTGTGTCCTGATATGCGGGCAGATATAACTATCATACTTATATCGCAGGCAAAAATCAATACCGCTATTCTCCCTATGTACATCGGTGATAATGCTCTTAGGTAGTGCAATTTCCACAGATTCACGCATCCCTGCCACACGTGAGATCTCAGGTGCTCCGGGACAGTCCTCCCAATATACGACAGGCACGTTTTCCGCGCATATCCCGGCCTTTTCCGCGGCTATCTGCTCGAGCGTATCACCAAGATACTCCATATGATCGTATCCGATCGATGTGATCACGCACACTTCCTTGCTCCGCACCAGATTCGTGGCATCCAGTCTGCC
>CAMONC010000093.1 GCA_946620235.1 uncultured Lachnospiraceae bacterium
GCTGTCGCCCCGGGTATCTCCCGCCGCGCGTCACTCTCTTCCTCCGACGCCAGCGGCTTGACCGGCTTCTCCCTGGAGTAGACGACCTTGAGCGAGTCTATACCGCGTTTCCTACACTCATGCCGCATCACCTTGGCCAGTGGACATTCGGACGTCTGGTATATATCAGCCACTTCAAACATCGAAGCCTGCACCTTGTTGCCGGCGCCCATCGCGGAAATGACCGGCACTCCGGCCTCCTTTGCTTTCTCTATGATCGCGAGCTTGCCGGTGACCGTGTCGATCGCATCCACGACGTAGTCATAATCATGGAAGTCAAACATATCCTGCGTCTCGGGCAGGAAGAAAGTTCTGTAAGTCCTGACTTTGCAATCCGGGTTTATATCATGCACGCGCTCCTCCGCTGCATCTACCTTATATCTGCCGATCGTTTTATGAGTCGCGATTATCTGACGGTTGATGTTCGTCAGGCAGACTTTGTCGTCATCTATGAGATCCAGCGCACCTATCCCACTCCTGGCCAGAGCTTCTGTCACATAGCCTCCCACGCCGCCTATTCCGAAGACTGCGACGCGCGCAGATGCAAGCTTTTGCATGGCTTCCTCACCGTATATCAATGTTGTCCTTGAAAACTGATTCAGCATCAGGATCCTCCCCGCGGATTATTTCCATAATATATACAAATATATACATCCAAACACACCTAAAACATGAAAAAGTGTGATATAAGATGTGTATCATATATTATACAGAATGATCATCTGATTGCGATAAAAAACGAAAACAAACGATAGAATGGATTGATACTAAGGAAACTGTCGATGAGAATCTGAATATCACAGCTGAGTCCGTAAGGCAGGCAAAAGAGACCAACCCGGCTCTCCAAAACAAGAGCGACAGTGACGTACGCGATATCATCCGTCAGAAAGGAACGCATATTTAAACCCCGGAACATTTTAAAACGCTCCGGGGTTTTACCTTGTCTGAGTTTACGCCGGACGTGCCAGGTAATATCCCTGATAAAGATCCACACCCAGGCCGACGAGATAATCGAATTCTTCTTTCTCCTCGACGCCCTCGGCTACGACCAGCATATCCTTGGAGTGGAACCGGAATACGAGCTTTCTCACGTTATCCTGTTTCTCACTGTCATGATCTATGCCCGAGATCAGCTCTCTGTCCAGCTTCACGATATCGGGTTCCATGATATCCACACGCTCTATATCGTTGATACCGCTGCCGAAATCATCAACCGCCAGCAGGTTATCCATGAATCTCACGGAGCGCTGTTTCTCTCTCCAGTGCTCAAGCGAGAAATAAGGATACTCCAGATTCTCGATGATCATCCTACCGCGGATCTCTTCACCGAAATACTCCAGGAAGGCATCCGCCTCTTCACCTCTCATGCAATCGGACGGGAACGAGTTGATCGAAACCCTCTGCTCATATCCTCTCAGAAAATATGCCTGCATGGCGCCGAAGAAAGTTGCAACCTCGAGTACGTGCAGCTTGTCTCTGCGGCCGTATTCCTCGATGAGCTCCGTTACCGTCATATCTGTAGGGCGCATGAGCGCTTCCCATGCATAGATGGTCTTGCCGTCCGGCTTGAATATGGGCTGGAATACATAGTTGATGGAAAGCTCGCCAAGTGCTTGCAGGACATCCTTATCCAATGGCAGGTGATCATAATAGATCATATCTTATCTCCGATTTATTTGGGTCAATTTTCACATCAGTATACATATCGGCAATTATTGCTAAACATATTATATCATGCAATGTCGATCACCGTATAAGCATCGCGTGTTTTCTTTGATTCATAGAGAGCCTTGTCCGCAGTTCCGATCAGATTGTTCACAAGCTCCGTTCCGTACGCGGCTCCGAAACTCATCGATATATGAACTTCGGGATTGTTCTCGATCGATATATCTTTAAGCGCATTCTTCAGATATGACAACTTGTGCTCCAGATCCTCTCTGGTAATATCGAAAAAGGCCATCATGAACTCATCGCCGCCGTAACGGATCACCACGTCCTCTTTCCGGACGGACTGCTCCAGAAGCTTCGCTACTTTCTGGATCGCCTCATCTCCGCCCTGATGACCGGCCGTATCATTGATCTCTTTGAACAGATCTATATCCGCCATGACCACGGCATTACAGGGTTTAAAGATGAGCTTCTCATCCAGGAATCTTCTGTTCCGGATCTTGGAGAGAGAATCGATATAGATCTCCTCCTCAAACTCGGAGATCATTTTCTGCTGGGCCAGTGTCTGCAGCTTGGCTTCCGTGGTATCCATGCAGCCGTACACGATGTGGGCGATGCTTCCGTCTTCATTCCGGTCACCGATCATGAAGATTCCTTCAAACCATCGGTGTGCACTTTCACTGTAGAACTCCATGCTCGTCGATCCGTGTTCTTCGATAGCCGCCAGGATCATATCCCGATCCAGCCAGTCATACAGACTCTTGCGGAAGCTCTCGGCAACCGATGCATCGACATTATTCTTAAGGAACCGAATCGCATCGGGATCCTTCGGAACCGTTTCCACATATTCATTGGTACTGATCATGCGATAGCTCATATCGCTGACATCGATAAACAGCGAGAAATTGAATACCCTGCCGATTGCCTCGATGATCTTCAGGTATTCCTCCAGTTCCTGCTGTGCGGTAATATCACGATAGCAGCCCATATAGATCTCGAGAGAGCCGTCATCCGGGCGTCTGATGAATCTGCCTGCGCCCGTAACCCAGATGATGCTGCCATCCTTCTTCTGCATGCGATAGGTGGCGTGGGTGATATCCGGAAGCTCGCGGTGGATCCGTACCGAATCCCAGAAGAGCTTGACGATGGCATCCCGTTCTTCGGGCACCAGAGTCTTGACCCAGCTGTCGAACTCATTGGGCAGATCTTCCAGCCCGTCATAACCCAGCATCTGCCTGGTCTCATCATTGAACTCAAAGCTCAGCATGTTCTCGTCACGGTCAAAAGTACAGAAATACATACCCGCCTTCAGACCTTTGGCAAACATGTCCTCTCTGAATTTAGCGATCCGGTATTTACTGTTCGCCTCTTCGATCCTCCGGTTACACTCCTCCAGCAGTTCGTGCTGTTCCTCGGGATAAGCGGATATATCAAATAAAGCTGTTGCATCCTCCACTTCAATACTGGCTTCTGCGGCGAACTGACCTATGTCACCGTCAATGCTTTCCGTCGTTACTTTTCGTTCCATCAGTGCTCCTTTGCCCACATAGGTGATCGTATAGTTGTAAGTTTCTATTCTTCCGGAATGCTGCCGTATGCGGCTACAGCCTCATCCACTGTCATTGTTCCGTTGCCGACAGCATAAACGGCAGCTCTGAACTGTCTGACCGCAGGGTCCAGCAGACCTATTTCCTTATCGCTGAAACTCCTGTCTGCAGGCACATCTGCCAGAGACGAGTAGATCTCGTCGGGCGAGACATCATTAACACTAGGTATCAGCCTCTTTAAAGCTGCCATGTTGCCAAGCTCTTTACTGCTGATCAGAAACCTCATGAATTCATTGGCCATGTCGATGTTCCTGCTGTTCTTATTGACAGAAAAGCAGATGCTGTCGGAATTGATATAATATCCGCCGTCGTCACCGGAAGGTGCGGTAAAGAATCTGTATTTGAAAGGATGCGCGGAAAAGGCTTCAGACTTGCTCTCCCTCTTGGCCGTTCCCGAAACCACATCACCGGTAGCAAACATCATCGGTACATCCCCTTCAAAGAATCTCATGATCACCGAATCGTATTCGTCAGTTATCTCTTCATCGCATTTAGCCAGATCTATGCAGCCGGAATTAACAAATTCATCAAGTCTTTCAAGTGCAGGGCGCATCAGTTCTCCCGATGAGGGGGCAAAAGAATTGAGTGCGTCGATCTGATCACTGTGTTTTACGACATTGTATCCGTACATCGGATAGGCGAAACAGTTAAACAGTCCCGATCCGCTGAACCTGTTCACTCCCATCATGGGAGATTCATATCCTGCACTCTTCAGTTTCTCGCAGACCGACACCAGCTCTTTGAAATTCTCGGGAACCTTTAATCCTTCTTTTTCAAAAATATCCATATTGACGAGCATGCCGTAAGAGGTCGTAAAGATCGGGAGCATGACTACATCACCCGAATCCGTAGTACGCACAAGCGACTCCCTGATGCAGGAATAATCGATATCGAGTGAAGGATCCGACAGTACCTCGCATGCATCAAAAAGACTGTCATAGTCCTCATTGCCGATCATCCAGGTGTTGGAGATAAAGATATCGGGGGGCTCACTGTTTACAAGCGCACTCGATATGACATTCCTATAATCATCCATGGTCACATACTGCATGCTTGCATTCGGATAGTGTTCATAGAAGCGTTCAAACTCTGCTTCAAGAGACTCAAAGTTGGAATAATTGCCCGCAACTGTCAGGGAAAACTCCGTCTCCTTGTCATACTTCGGAGCAAAAGGCTTTTCAGCCTTCTCCCTACTGCCACTTCCGCTGCCGCATCCCTGCAGAAGAAGCATGACTGCCATGCATAATGGCAATAATCTCTTCAAATTCTTTTGCATAAAGCATTTCCTCCGCTTCATACTATGATTCCTCGTAATCTTTTAACGGCTCAAGATCCTTCGCCAGTTGCCTGTACCCGGAAATGAGTTCGACAAGTTCCTTATCCAGAGTATCCGTGTCACCGTTGTTGCCGGCCTGCTCAAGCCTTGCGGCGAATTCGCCCAGTTCAAGCGCACCTATCGCACGTGATGCACTCTTGAGCGCATGAACCTTTACCGTGGTGTTCTTTATATCTCCTGCAGTCCAGTATTTCTCGATCTCCTCCGCCTTCTGCTCCGCACTGCTTAAGTACATTTCAAGGGCCATGATATAGTCCTCGGCATCACCGCAATAGTTAAGTCCAGCATTCGTATCGATCTCCTTAATATCATACAGGAAATCCGGGAGCATTACATCCTCGTTATCGTCTGTACCGTCAATGCCGGATGCGGTGTCCGATACGGGTTCGGAAGCGAGAGTCACCTTGTCCGCAGGCAGATACTGTAACAGCATCATCTCCAGGCGTTCCGCATCTATAGGCTTGGTGAGATAATCGTCAAATCCGGCATTTATGAACATCTCACGCATACCGGATATCGCATTGGCTGTAAGGCAGATCACGGGGGTAGATGTATTCGAGGTATCCGTCAAGGTCTTCATCTCCCTGATGGTATCTATACCGTCTTTGTCCGGCATCATATGATCCAGAAAGATCACGTCATAATGATTGCGGATATACAGCGATATGCCATCATCACCGCTTTCCGCCGTATCGATCTGAAGCTGAGTCCGCTTGAGCAGATTCGTAAATACCGTAAGATTGACGGGAGTATCATCAACCACGAGCACTCTGGCATCAGGAGCCGTGAACTTCTCATGATAGCTGTCGCGCTCACTTATCGAGCGTCTGTAGGCTTCCTCGAAATCTCCGATGGGCTCGGGGTTAACCACCCTCTGCTCGAGTTCAAAAGAAAAGACGGAGCCCTTGCCGTACTCGCTCTCCACCTCCAGGCTGCTGCCCATCATATCAAGGAATCTGTGGGTGATGACCATACCGAGGCCCGTACCCTCGATGTTCCTGTTCTTCTTCTCTTCGATGCGCTCGAAGGCAACGAAAAGACGGTCGAGGTCCTCGGGCTTGATGCCTATGCCGGTGTCCGCAACACTGACCTTCAGCATCACCGAATCCGTCTTGTCCTCGGGCTGACGAGCCTGTACTGAAAAGGTCACGGATCCCTGCGCGGTGTACTTCACCGCATTCGAGAGGATATTTATGATGATCTGCTTGATCCTGATCTCGTCTCCGTTCAGAGTCATGGGAATATTCCTGTCTATATCCAGATTAAATATCAGGCCTTTATCGTCCGCTTTTTTCTGTACCATATTTACGAGATCGTTAAGAAGTGAAGCGAAGCTGTAATCGACGTTTATGATCTCCATCTTGCCCGCTTCTATCTTGGAGAAATCCAGAATATCATTGATGATGCCAAGGAGCGTATTACCTGCAGTCCTAATGCTCTCCGAATAGTTCCTGATGCCGTCATCCCGTGAATCCCTGAGTATCATCTCGTTCAGGCCCAGTATCGCATTCATGGGCGTGCGGATGTCATGGGACATGGTGGACAGGAAGTATGACTTTGCTTCATTGGCCTGATTGGCCTGCTGCGCAGCCTCTGAAAGCTTGCGGTTGTAGATCATCATAACGAACGAGTTGAATACCAGAAGAGCCAGAAAACCAAGTGATGATATACCCAGGAGCAGCCAGTCTATGGAACGGCTTTCCACCAGGTCTTTCTCCGGAATATAAGCAAGCAGGAACCATGTCGTCATGGACTCGAGAGGCGTGTATGACAATACACACTCCTCTCCCTTAACGTTCCTGATCATCATGGTACCGGTACCGCCGGTTATCTCACGGATCACATCCTCATATTCATCCGATGAGGCTTCGTTATATGATTTATAGTACTCAAAGAAATTGCTGTTCTTAAAAGATTTGCCGTGGACAACGTAATTGCCGTCCCTGTCCACGATGCTTATCTCCACGTTTTCGTATTCGCCTTTAAGGAAAACAAGTTTCTGCTCAAGGCTGCTCAATGGAACGACCCGCAGCAGAAGACCTTTCTTCGGTTCACCGCTGCCTTCATCCTGAACAGTCACATCATTTACGAACGCAATGGACTGCACTCCGTTCATGGGGTTCGTGTAGGCCCTGGTAAGACAGGTGACACCATCCTCACCGTTCACATTTTCAATATTGTCAAAGATATCAATTTTTTTATAGGAAACACTGTAGACATCGGGATCGGATACTTTGGCCGTCGTTGAGATACCCGAGCGGTCCGGTGTATCCGTAAAGATCAGATGGCCCTCGATCTCCGGAGAATTCTTGGCCTTTCTGATAAAGGATATGGCCTCCTCTGCTGTCATCGGAGTGCCGTCTTTGGCCGAGCTGTTGATGTAATCGGCCCATATATCGCACAGGTGCTGTTCATCCTCAAGGTAGTTGACGATGATCTGATTGGTGGTCATGGTCATCTTTTTAAATGCGATGATCTCGTTGCGGTAGCTTTCTTTCGCCTTGATATTCGCATACGTGAAGATCAGGAACAGTATGAACCCCATTATCAGGAGATTTGAGACTATTATAAGTTTTCTGTTCATGTATTAATAAGTATACTCTATTTTATTCCGCAGGGTCACCTTTTTGTATGGCCGGAAACTCTTTCCGGTGGTACAGAAAAGCGGGATCCGAGTAAATCAGCAAAAACCTCCCGGGCTGTATTCGAATACAGCTCTTCCGCTCTGAGCATCGCTTCATCGAGTGGCATATCGGGTGGTTTGGTAGCGTAAAGCGCGGATATGCCCTGATCGTATAGCTCGTCAGCTCCCTTCTCAACGCTTCCGCAGATCCCTATGACAGGAATACCCTGCTTCAGGGCGCGCAATCCGATGCCCTGCATCACCTTGCCGCGGGCGCTCTGTTCATCTGCTCTGCCCTCTCCCGTTATGATCAGGTCGGCATCCCGTATGATCCCGTCAAAATCCGTCAGATCAAGGACAGTGTCAATCCCGGAACGTATATGTCCTTTGAGGAAAACAAGCAACGCCGCTCCCAGTCCTCCGGCTGCTCCGCATCCCGGGATACTGTCACAGTCCGTGCCATACTCACCTTTAATTATATCCCTGTAATTGGTCATCCCCTGCTCCAGCAGCTTAAGAGTTTCTCCGGAAGCTCCCTTCTGCGGGCCGAAAGTATATGTGGCGCCATGCTCGCCACACAGGGGATTGTTCACATCACACATCAGGGTAAAATCAGTCCCCGCTATCTCCGGAGCAAGCCCCGATACATCTATGCGGGACAGCCTGAGCAGATCCTCTCCGCATCCGGACAGTTCCGCGCCTTCTGCATCCAGAAAACGGACTCCCAGCGCACACATACATCCCATGCCACCGTCATTGGTAGCAGATCCTCCCAGAGTAACAGTCACCTTTCTGTATCCGCGCCTGATGGCATCTAGTATCAGCTCACCGGTCCCGTATGTGCCGGTCTTAAGAGGGTTCCTTTCTTCCGCACTCAGAAGCGTCAGACCCGAAGCCTGTGCCATCTCAACGACTGCCGTGCCATCCGGCAGGACAAGATACTCAGCATGTACCGGCCTGCCCAGCGGATCCCGGACCACGCAGTCGACCATCTCTCCGCCGGTCACGGAACCGATCGCATCCAGAGTGCCCTCTCCGCCATCTGCCATGGGAACGCTTACTATCTCACAGCCCCCAAGAACCTCATGTGCGGTTTCAGTCAGTATCTCGTGTATTCTTTTACTTGAAAGGCTCCCCTTAAAGGAGTCTGATGCAAATACGAGTTTCATCTTATAGCCACGCGGAATCGGCTTCGCTGGTGCCGGTTATTCCGCGTCTCTCGCTCCGGCACAGCAGCCATTCAACAGAGACATCATAGGCATTGCTGATCCGTACCAGTTCGCTTCCTTTGAGTTCCTTGTCTCCGCTCAGTATAAGACCCGCATCGTCTTCAGCGATACCGGTCTTCCGTGCGAACTCCGCAGGTGAGTCTTCACCGACTGCTTCCTTCAGTCTCTCTATGAATTGGTTTTCATCAAATTCCGAACTGCTCATTACTTCTCCCGGTTATCGATTCATATACGTCGTACGTACTGTGTGCAATGAAAGTTGCTCCCATCAGCTGAAGTGTCGCTTCATCCCTGAATCCCCAGTCGACCATGATCACATCCATGTCGGCATTCTTAGCTGTCATGAAGTCAACCTCGGAGTCTCCGATATACACCGCTTCATCCTTCGATATATCGAAATACTCCAACACGGCATTAACGCTGTCAGGATACGGCTTACGTCTCTGTCCCTCCCGTTCTCCAACCGAATAGTCAAAGAGGCCGTCGAAGTACTCCTCACAGAGTTCCCTGACGGCGAAATCAACCTTATTGGATACGACCGCTGTCAGGATACCGTCACTGCGCAGCTTCCGAAGCAGATCTTCTATCCCTTCATACGGTCTCGTCCTGATCGCACAGTGATCCTTATAATAACCTGCAAACGTTTCACACATCAAATCGATCGTCGGCATCGGTGTACCATTGGGCACAGACTTCTCTACCAAAACTCTCAGACCATTACCCAGGAAACTCCGTATCTCAGACAGGGATCTCTCAGGCATGCCATATGATCTCAGGCAGTAATTCATCGTATCAGCCAGATCATCCAATGTATTCAGTATAGTCCCGTCCATATCAAATATGGCTGCCTTATATCTCATAGTACTGCCTTCCAGTCAGCCTCCTTAAACCCGGTTAACACAGCATCATCCGCAACAAGCAAAGGCCTCTTGACCAGCATCCCATCGGATGCGAGCAGTTTATACATCTCATCTTCGCTCATGTCCGGAAGT
>CAMONC010000094.1 GCA_946620235.1 uncultured Lachnospiraceae bacterium
AGATCAGGACGGTGCGGCGATAGAAGCTTCGACAGCGAGGCTGGCGCCTTACGCGGACCGTGTCACGATCATCAGGACGAACTATTCGCAGGCGCTTGCAGAACTCAGACGTCTCGGCGTGACCGCATTGGACGGCATCCTGCTCGATCTGGGAGTCAGTTCCTACCAGCTCGATGACGAAGAGAGAGGATTTTCCTACAGATTCGATACCGGACTTGACATGCGGATGGATACACGGTCGGACCTGACAGCCGAGAAGATAGTGAACACATATTCTCAGCAGGATCTGGCCAGGATCCTCAGAGAATACGGAGAGGAGCAATTCGCAGCAAACATTGCGAAACATATAGTGGCCAGACGATCGGAGAAGCCGATCAGAACCACGGGAGAATTGAGCGATATCATACATGCCGCGATCCCGGCACGCATGAGAGCAGGAGGCGGGAACCCCTGCAAAAAGACATTTCAGGCACTCAGGATCGAGTGCAACGGCGAACTGGATGTCCTAAGGGATTCGATAGACGGATTCGCCGAAAGTCTTAAACCGGGCGGCAGGCTGTGCATTATCACTTTTCATTCGCTTGAGGACCGCATAGTCAAGGAAGCGTTCAGGAGATACGAGAATCCCTGCATCTGTCCGCCGCAGTTTCCGGTATGTACATGCGGCAGAAAGCCCATAGGCAGGCAGGTGAACCGCAAACCGCTGACAGCGGGAGAGAACGAACTTAAGAAGAACCCCAGAGCTTCGAGTGCGAAGCTGAGAATATTCGAGAAAAATGCAGACTGATATCTATTATATGACTTGTGTCATATCGGTCGGGCGAGAGGAAAAGAGGAAAAGAAATGGCAGCAAACAATTACGGGCGTACATATCAGCATACGAATGTAGCGGTAAGACTCGGAGAAGTTGAGAATCCGGAACTTCGCAGATTGTCGGGTGGCAGACTTCACAGAGGAGCGAGCTTCGGCTATGTCTTATTTGTTGCGATCGCTCTTGTTTTCACGGCATTTGTGCTGATGCAGTATATATCACTCAGATCTGATGTGACCAACAGACTTCAGCATATCTCCGCACTTGAGTCCGAGCTCAATGATTTGAAGTTGGAAAATGACGCAACATATAGTAGAATTAACAGTAATATGGATCTTGAGCAGATCAGAGATACGGCGATCAACGAGCTCGGTATGACGTATGCCAGAGAAGGCCAGATAGAGACATTCACCAGCGAGAACGGAGATTATGTGAGACAGCTTGCCAAGATCGATGAATAGGTAATCACGGATCATGGCACCAGCTTATAACGACGGTAAAGTAAAAACATTTACTCCTAAAATGCGTAAAAAGCTGCGGGTATTATTCATAATAATACTTGCGGCTTTTGTAGGTTTAGGCATCCGTTTATATCTGATCACCCGTGACAAGGGTGATGAATATGCCAGACTGGTGCTTTCGCAGCAGGAATATGATTCCAAGATCATACCGTACAGGCGCGGTGATATATATGACAGGAACGGCATGATCCTGGCCGCCAGCAACAAGGTCTATAATGTCATCCTGGATTGTTCGATCCTCCTGGGCAAAGAGGAATACCTTGAGCCTACACTGAGCGCACTTAACAGTGCATTCAATCTGGATATCTCCGAGATCAGACAGTTTATCACAGCCAATCCTTCTTCCAGATACAAGATACTGGCAAAGAGGGTGAGCTATGAGGATATGATGGAATTCCAGACCCTGAAGAACGACAGTGAAGACGGCGATCTGATCAAGGGCGTATGGTTTGAGGATGAGTATGTCAGACAGTATCCGAACTCTACTCTGGGATGCGATATCATAGGTTTCACTTCCGGTGACAATATAGGCAACTTCGGACTTGAACAGTATTACAACAGTACTCTGTCCGGCACGAACGGCCGTGAATACGGATATCTGAATGAAGATTCGGACCTGGAGAGGACCGTTATCCCCGCAGTGGACGGATACAGCATATATTCGACGATAGATATCAACATCCAGAGTACGGTTGAGAAGTATCTGGCCGATTTTAACGAGGAATACAAGAATAAGGTCAATATAGCCAACGGGGCTGAGAATGTGGCGTGCATCATTATGGAGGTCGACACTGGAAATGTGCTGGCTATGGCCCAGTATCCGGTATATGACTTAAATAATCCCAGGGATACTGACAGACTGATAGGTGCCAGGCAGGTTGATATAGAAGGCAAAAAGACCACGGGCAAGCCCATAGAGATCACGTCGATTCTGGGCAATGCCGATAATGAGAAGATAGATCCGGATGCCGTGGATACGACTGAAACCGTGACGCAGAATACCGGGGAAGCGGCGGAAGATACAACCGAAACATCCGATACCTCCGATGCGGCTGAGGGTGATTCCGTGACTGCCGTCACGGCTGACGGTGAACCGATGCTCATTACCGAATCGCTGTACGTGACTGAGGACAGCCTGAGACTCATGGATGACGATACCAAGTATCAGAATCTGAACTCTCTGTGGAAAAACTATTGCATCAATGCCACCTATGAGCCGGGATCGGTCTCCAAGCCTTTTACCGTTGCGGCCGCTCTGGATTCCGGATCCATCACGGGTAATGAATACTATAACTGTGAGGGCAAGCTTAAAGTCGGCGATCATGAGATCAAGTGCCATAATACATACGGAGACGGATACTTAAGCGTGGCCGAGGCCATCGAACGAAGCTGTAATGTGGCGCTGATGCATATTTCCTTTGCATGCGGCAAGGAGACATTCCTCAAATACCAGCATGCGTTCGGTTTCGGATTGAAGACGAATATCGACCTGGCCGGAGAGTCAAGGACCGCATCGCTGGTCTATACACCGAACACCATGCGTCAGACGGATCTTGCGACCAACTCTTTCGGACAGGGTTATAACTGTACGATGATCCAGATGATATCGGCCTTCTGTTCGCTGATCAATGGCGGTAATTACTATGAGCCTCATATGGTGAGCCGTGTGGTGACCTCCGACGGCTCCACCATACGTAATATCGAACCCAGAGTACTGAAGCAGACAATATCACCGACAGTGTCCAATACCATTATCGATTATTGTAACCTGGTTGTTACGGGTGAGTACGGTACGGGTAAGACAGCAAGACCTGCCGGATACATGATAGGAGGAAAGACCGGTACTGCCGAGACACTTCCCCGAGGTAACGGTGAGTATGTAGTATCTTTTATGGGATATGCGCCTGCGAATGATCCCGAGATAGCCATATATGTGGTCGTGGACAGACCGAATGTGGGTACCTGGGGAGCTCAGGCCGATGCCAAATATGCGACCAGGATCGTGCGCAATATCCTGACCGACGTGCTTCCCTATCTGCATATATATATGACGGAACCTCTCAGCGACAAAGAAAAGGCGGAGCTCGAGGAGAAAAATCTGACCGATACGCATGAATTCAATACTGCTGCTCCCGAAGGCACCGAAACCATGGAGGATGCTTCGCTGGAGGAGACTCCCGAGGAAACTCAGGCTCCCGAGGAGGTACATGAGGAACCCGAAGAACCGTGGAGAGATTTTGCGATAGATCCCGATACCGGATACGCCGTAGATCCGAACACCGGAGCTTATGTCGATCCGCAGACGGGTGCGACTATAGGATTGGATGAGAATCTGCCCGGAGGCGGAGCGCCCGTCACGGCCGATCAGGACGGTTCGGCCATCGGCGATGCGCCCGATCAGATACAGTAAATACAGGAGTTTATTATGAGTTTTGGGATTTGTGCAGCTGCACTTACAGCATTTGCGATATCAGCTATATTGGGACCGGTCGTCATACCTTTTCTGACCAGAATCAAGTTTGGTCAGACTGTCCGTGATGACGGACCCGAGAGCCATCTGAAGAAGAACGGTACGCCTACCATGGGCGGCGTCATTTTCCTCGGAGGCATGCTTCTACCTGCCCTGATGCAGATACCTCACAGTGATAAGACGGTTCCCGTATTGATCCTGACATTCGGCATGGCTCTTATCGGATTCATTGATGATTATGTAAAAGTCGTTCTCAAGCGTGCAATGGGACTCAAGGCATGGCAGAAGATGAGTCTGCAGATAGTGTTGTCCGTAGCGTTCGGCTTATACCTGACATATATGACCGATGCGGACATGACCATGAAGATTCCTTTCATGAACGGAACCGTGGCAGACCTGAAATGGCTGGCTATACCTTTTATGATATTTGTGGTCATCGCCACATCGAACGGGACAAACCTGACCGACGGTCTGGACGGACTGGCAGGTAGCGTTACATTGGTCGTTTCGGTATTTTTCTGCATAGCATCGGTTATGACCGGTGCCGGAGTGGAAGGGCTGGCGGCTGCATTTGCCGGCGGCCTGGCCGGATTTCTGCTGTATAATGCATATCCCGCCAAAGTATTCATGGGTGATACGGGTTCACTTGCCCTCGGGGGATATGTAGCCGGTATGGCATATGCACTTCACATGCCCCTTATCATTATCCTGGTGGGCATCATATACGTGATCGAAGCGGTATCGGTTATCATGCAGGTCGGTTATTTTAAGCTCACCCATGGGAAACGCATATTTAAAATGGCGCCCATACATCATCATTTCGAACTGTGCGGATGGGCGGAAACGAGAGTTGTTGCGGTGTTTACCATTGTTACCGCGCTTGCATGTGTGATCGCGCTTGTCGGGATCTGGTAAGGATCCCTCTTGGCGTATATGTATCGCGGGTTCATTGCAGATTAGAGTGTTAGAGGTTATTTGAGTTGGCTACAAACAGATTTGCGATTCGCAAGGCTAACGAAAAGAAGAACAGATACTTCGATATAAACCTGCTGATGGCCGTAATTTTTTTGCTGATATTCGGCCTTGTTATGGTGTATTCATCGAGCTCGTATGACGCGTATCTGACATTCGGCAATGCGTCTTACTATCTCAGAAAGCAGATCTTTGCCACACTGGCAGGCCTGGTCCTTATGATCCTGGTTGCCCTCTGGCCGTATCAGCATCTGGAAAAAATGGCCTGGTTTGCATATATCGCCAGCATCGTATTCATTTTCCTGATCATTCCCTTCGGACATGAGGCTAACGGAGCCAAGCGCTGGATATATATAGGCGGTGTATCGGTACAGCCTGCGGAGATAGCGAAAGCAGCCATGATCGTATTTCTGGCCTGTATCATATCCAGAATGGGCAGAGCCGTCAGCACATGGCGCGGGTTTGCCATGGTGCTCGGCATGGTTGCCCCCATATCCATACTGCTGTGGGCAGTCACGTCCAATGCCAGCAGCGCCATCATCGTTATGGGTATAGCCGTAGTCATGCTGTTCGTATCCACTCCGGACTATAAGCGATATATATTCGGTGCGATCGGCGTGGCATTGGTGGCTGCGCTGGTGGTGGTCATCATAGTGGCCAATGCATCCCGCAGCGGCGGCAGTGCCGGCGGTTACCGCGGAGACCGTATCCTTGCATGGATCGATCCCGAAGCGTATGCATCCGGCAAGGCGTTCCAGACTCTTCAGGCCAGATATGCCATCGGTTCGGGAGGCTTCTTCGGCAAAGGGCTCGGTGAGAGTATGCAGAAACTCGGATTCATCCCCGAGGCTCAGAACGACATGATCTTTTCGGTCATATGTGAGGAACTGGGACTTTTCGGCGCACTTGCCCTGTTGTTTATGTTTATTTTCCTGCTGTGGAGACTGAAGATCATCGCCGATCATGCGAACGATCTTTTCGGTGCCCTTCTCGTGGTCGGCGTGATGGGGCATATCTCCATACAGGTTATCTTGAATATCGCCGTTGTTACGGGCACCATACCGAACACCGGTATCTCTCTTCCTTTTATCAGCTACGGCGGTTCCGCGACATTTTTCCTGCTGGCCGAGATCGGACT
Source organism: uncultured Lachnospiraceae bacterium (assembly GCA_946620235.1). Lineage (GTDB taxonomy): Bacteria > Bacillota > Clostridia > Lachnospirales > Lachnospiraceae > XBB2008. Next base: position 5,913 of record CAMONC010000094.1, read on the forward strand.
GGCCCTGAGCGTGGCCCGGGGTATCCAACTGAGGGATTACTGATGAAAAAGATCTCACCGCGCAGCAGAGTTCCTCTCTGGCCATATTTTCTCACCGGGGCCATAGTACTCGTTCTGGCGCTGATCATTGTTCTGATCCTCAAATTCTGCAGGGTAAAAGCGGTTATCGTAGACGGCAACATCCATTACTCGGATGACGAGATCGCAGCAATGGTCATGGACGGTTATCTGGGTGATAACACCATCTATCTCTATCTGAAGTACAGAGACAAGGAGATCAAAGACGTACCGTTCATAGAGACCATGTCCGTAAACATAGAATCCAGAGATACCATCAGGATAACGGTGTTTGAAAAAAGTCTGGCCGGATATGTTGAGTACATGGACCGGTACATTTATTTCGATCGCACAGGTACGGTTGTGGAGAGCTCGCAGATGCTGACTTCCGGCATTCCTCTGGTAACGGGTTTAAGTTTTGATCACTGTATTCTGTATGAACCTCTGCCGGTCGAAGACCCCGGTCTGTTCGAGAAGGTGCTGGATATCTCACAGCTTATGGAAAAATACGGCCTGCAGGCCGATCGCATTCATTTTGCGGTGGACGGATCACTCGTTCTCTTTTTCGGCGGAGTCGAAGTATACATAGGTGATGATGATTTCATTGATGAAAAGGTAATGGTTCTGCCGGATATAATCCGTAAACTTGACGGCCAGAAAGGCGTGATAGACTTAAGCGAATACTCCGGCGGAGACACCATAACTTTTGAAAAATCTGATTGATAATCGGTGTATTTTGCATTATTATATATTAGTGTATGTTTATTAATAAGTGTTAGGAGGGATCAACCTTGCCACTTGAAATTAAATCCAATGAAGTCGACGCAGTATCCAAGATCATAGTCGTAGGTGTCGGCGGTGCCGGTAACAATGCGGTTAACCGTATGATAGATGAAGGCATTGAAGGCGTTGAGTTTATTGGAATCAATACTGATGTACAGGATCTCCGCCTGTGTAAGGCGAAGAGATTGCAGATAGGAGAGAAGCTGACCAAGGGTCTTGGCGCGGGAGCCAAGCCTGAGATCGGTGCCAAGGCAGCCGAGGAGAGCTCAGAGGAGATAACACAGGCTCTCAAGGGTGCTGATATGGTGTTTGTCACATGTGGCATGGGCGGAGGTACCGGTACCGGTGCAGCTCCTTTGGTTGCAAAGATCGCGAAGGACATGGGTATACTTACCGTTGGTGTAGTTACCAAGCCTTTCAGCTTCGAGGCAAAGAAACGTATGTCCAATGCCATCGCCGGCATTGATAATATCAAGAATAACGTTGATACTCTGATCGTTATTCCCAATGACAAGCTTCTCGAGATAGTGGATAAGCGTACATCCATGCCCGAGGCACTTAAGAAAGCCGATGAAGTACTTCAGCAGGCAGTTCAGGGCATCACCGATCTGATCAATGTGCCCGCCGAGCTTAACCTCGATTTCGCCGATATCCAGACCGTCATGGAGAACAAGGGTATCGCACATATCGGTATCGGTTACGGCAAGGGCGATGACAAGGCACTTGAGGCAGTCAAGATGGCTATCGAGAGCCCGCTGCTTGAGACTACTGTAGTCGGAGCTACCGATATCATCCTGAATGTATCCGGAGATATCTCACTGTGGGATGCAAATGATGCAGCCAATTATCTGGGTGAGATCACCGGCTCCGATGTAAATATCATCTTCGGTTCCAGATATGACCAGTCCATGTCCGATTCCTGCAGCATCACTCTGATCGCTACAGGTATCCGCGATGAGAATACCACAGCAGCCGACAGCAGTAATCAGGCTGCCATGAGCAGATTCATCACTCCCGCATCACAGAGGATGACGCAGACTCAGACCGTAAGACCTGCATCCAGCTTCCTGCAGGGAGCAATAGCAGGCACCAGACCCGCTACCGCGCCTGGTGTACATACCGTACCCGCTTCATCAGGCACGACTGCGGCAACACCTCGTCCGGTCGCTCCGGTTACACCGCCGTCATCGGTCAAGGTTTCCAGCTCCATAGATACCAAGTCTCTGGAGATACCTAATTTCCTTAAGAAATAGAAAGTCTGAGGTTAATGATTTATGAAGTGTCCCTTTTGCGGCCATGAAAATACGAGAGTTATAGATTCAAGACCTGCCGATGATAACAGTTCCATCAGGCGACGCAGGATATGCGATGAGTGTGATAAGAGATTTACCACATATGAGAAGGTAGAGACCATACCGCTCATCATTATTAAAAAAGACAACAACAGAGAAGCATACGACAGGACCAAGATCGAAGCAGGTGTGCTTCGTGCTTGTCACAAACGTCCCATATCGGCAAGCCAGATCACCGATCTGGTAGATTCGGTTGAGGTGGAGATCTTCTCCAGAGAGGAAAAGGAGATACCTTCAAGTGTCATCGGAGAGCTGATCATGGACAAGCTGAAGGATCTGGATGCGGTTGCATATGTCCGCTTCTCCTCTGTTTATCGCGAGTTTAAGGACGTTAACACGTTCATGGACGAACTTAAGAAAGTTCTGGAATGATCAGATTGATTTTCTGAAATCAGCTGTTAAGTTTTATCTTTTCGTGTCGATATATATAGCACAAGGGGTAACCGGTAAACGGATTTACCGAGCAAACTATATCAAGGATGGATAAGACAAACATATGGGAATCAACTTTGATTATACAAACTTCATAAGCAGCTATGGGATGCAGAGGATACCTCAGGTAGATCCCGGCAGGCTGGATCCCGAATCTCCCAAGCCCGAACAGCAGTCTGAACAGACTCAGGAAGCGCAGGTTGGTGTTAAGAGTGCGGAGAATTATCCCAAAGCGCCCCGTACCGCTCAGCTTGAAGATGTTTCACTTACATTCAACAAGCAGGATGACTTCGGAACCATCGGAAGAGACGTGGACATAGCTAAGCTCGATATGGAGAAGGTTGTATCCGACTCCAAGCGTGACAGCATCCTGTCCGGTTACAGAACTTTTGTGGGTCCTACTCCCGAGCAGATGGTTGCAGACTATGAGGATGGAATGGTCATCCCCAAGTAAGATCAAGTTCATTAACCCGTGATCTACGTGGATCACGGGTTTTCTTTTTGCCTATCCGGGTTTATTCATATATAATTATTCATTATGTGTAATCTGTTTCCTACTATATATATGCAGTCGACATATGATATCGATTATGAGGATATGTATTCCCGCGGTTACAGGGGGATTCTTTTTGATATAGACAATACCCTTGTGGGGCATAATGCACCGCAGGATGACAGATCGATGGCGTTGCTCAAGAGACTCGGCGAGATCGGATATAAGTGTGCCGTCGTATCCAATAACGGATATGAGAGAGTCTCGAGTTTCGCTGATCCGGCCGGGATGTTCTATGTATATAAGGCAGGCAAGCCTTTAGGCCGCGGATATCGTCAGGCGATCGAAGACATGGGACTTGGGCCCGAGAAAGTATTTTGCGTCGGAGATCAGATATTCACCGACGTATGGG